>DATHCO010000168.1:0-29541 GCA_035319505.1 Steroidobacteraceae bacterium
GATCCAGGTGCGCGCCGAAGAGGCGCGCCGCTCGCGGGCCCGGCGGCGGCTCATCGGGCGGCCCGGGACCGGCCAATCTCGGCGCGCACTGCGCCGCGCCGTGCTCCTCACGGCCCGCAGGTACGCGATGGAGATCGCCGCGGACTACTCGCAACCCTTCGTGAGGTTCATGTCACTTTTGCTGGGACGCGTGTGGAATCGGCTCTATGACGGCGTGGAAGTCGGGCATGTCGAGCAATTACAGGCGATCGGTGACGGAGCGGAGATCATCTACGTCCCCTGCCATCGCAGCCACATGGACTACCTGCTGCTGTCGTACGTGATCTATCACAAGGGCTTTGCGGTGCCGCACGTGGCCGCCGGCATCAATCTGAACATGCCCGTGATCGGGCATTTCCTGCGCAAGGGCGGGGCGTTCTTTCTGCGCCGCAGCTTCAAGGGGCAGGCGCTCTACGCCGCGGTGTTCGGCAAGTATCTCGGCTTCATGATGGCACGCGGGCACGCGCTCGAATACTTCATCGAAGGGGGCCGCAGCCGCACCGGCCGGATGCTCGCCCCGCGCACGGGAATGCTGTCCATGACGGTGCGCTGCTACCTGCGCGACCCGAATCGTCCCGTGGTGTTCATGCCGGTCTATTTCGGCTACGAGCGCATCGTCGAGGGTCGAACCTACATCGGCGAGCTGTCCGGGCAACCGAAGCAGAAGGAAAGCCTCCTCGGCCTGCTCAAGTCGCTCTCGGTGCTCGGCAGCAAGTTCGGGATAGTGCACGTCAATCTGGGCGAGCCCATCCTGCTCGACGAGGTGCTCGATCGGCACAATCCGCACTGGCGCAAGGGATTGTCGAGCTCCTCGGAGGAGGAGGAAGCATCGCCCTCGGGCTGGGTCGAGGAGGCCATCACGGACCTTGCGATGCGCATCGTGCGCGCGATCAACGCGGCGGCCGCGGTGACGCCGATCAACCTCGTCTCGACGGCGATGCTCGCGACTGCGCGGCAAGCACTGTCGGAAGCAGACCTCGTGCGCCAGGTCGAGCTCTACCGGCGTCTGCTCAACGACGCTCCGTACGCGCCGCTGGTCACCGTCACCGCCAAGAGCGGCGTCGAGATGATGCGCTACGCCGAATCGATGGGGATGCTCGAGCGACAGGCCCACCCACTAGGCGACATCCTACACATGAGCGCCGAGCGCGCCGTGCTCGCGACCTACTACAGAAACAATATTCTGCACCTCTTCGCCATGCCCTCGCTCCTCGCGTGCTGTTTCGTGAGCAACGCGCGCATGCGTGCGGCCGACATCCAGCGCATGGTATGGCGCGTCTACCCCTACATTTGCGACGAGCTGAAGCTGCGTTGGTCGGAGGCCGAGATCGCCGGCGTCGCGGATTCGCTGCTTCAGGCCATGGCACGCTCGAAGCTGCTGCAATTCGACGCCGAATGCGACGAATGGCTGCGCCCCTCACCCACCTCGCTCGAGGCGATCCAGCTGTCGCTCCTCGCCGAGTCGACCATTCAGACCATCGAACGGTACTATCTCGTGATTGCGCTGCTCCTGCAGGCCGGCTCCGGCGGCATCTCTCAACAGGCGCTCGAGGAGCGTTGCCATCTGATGGCGCAGCGGATGTCCATCCTTTACGGGCTGAACTCGCCCGAGTTCTTCGACAAGAGCTTGTTTCGCAACTTCATCGATCTGCTCTGCCGCCGAGGGGTGGTCACGAGCGCGCAGGACGGGACGATAAGTTTCGGAGAGGCCCTCCTCAGGGTCGCGATCGATGCCCAGCAGGTGTTATCCGAGCAGCTGAGACACGACATACTCCAGGTCACCCTAGGCCAGTAGCGCGCCGCCCCGGGGCGGGCGCGCCCTCAATCCCAGCGATGCTCGCTGCGCTCTCGCTTGGTGGCCGAGCGGCGCTTCTTCGATTCGATGCGCCGTTCCCTCGAGGCCCTCGTAGGCCGCGTCTTTTTGCGCACCTTCGGCTCGACCAGGGCGGCCCGGATCAGCGCCGCGAGCCGCTCGAGCGCCAGGCGGCGGTTTTGTTCCTGGCTGCGCTCACTGCGCGCGCTCAACAAGATGCTGCCATCCTCGGTGAGTCTCTGACCGGCGAGGGCCATCAGTCGGCTCTTGACCGCCGCGGGCAGGCTCGTGTTGCGGCCGAGCAGGAAGCGCAGCTGCACCGCGCTCGACACCTTGTTGACGTTCTGCCCGCCGGGACCCGAGGAGCGCACGAATTTCCACTCGAGCTCCTCGTCGGGTATCGCGATGTGCGCAGAGATGACGAGCGCCATCCGGGCGCGTCAATCGAAGTCCGGACGGGCGCTGTGGATGCGAATCTCGCGCTGCGCGACCGGAATGGTGATCTTCGCTTCCTTGAACAGCTGCCAGATCGTGCGATTGACCTCGGAGCGAACGTTGTTCACGCCTTCCTGGGGGTCGGAGATCCAAAAGCGCAGCTCGAGCTCGATGCCATGGTCGCCGAACTGCATGAGCCGAGAAACGGGCGGCGGGTCGCGCAGCACGCGCCGCTGACCCTCGCAGGCGTCCAGCAGAATCTTGAGCGCGAGCTCCGGATCGTCCTGGTAGCTCACGCGGATCGGCAGCTTCAGGCGAATTCGAGGGTCCGTGTAGCTCCAATTGATCACCGCGTTGGAGATGAGCTGCTGATTCGGCACCAGCATCTCGATTCCGTCCCGATCGCGGACCACCACGTAGCGGCCGCGCAGCTCCTGCACCCAGCCGAAATTCTCCGTGCTCGTGCCGCTCTGTCCGGACAGGCTGATGACATCTCCGGGCTTGATCGATCGATCCATCAAGAGCACGAAGCCGCTCACGAAGTTGGAGGCAATGGATTGCAGGCCGAACCCCAATCCGAGGCCGACGGCTCCGGTGAGGACCGTCAAGGCGGTGAGGTCGACGCCGGCGGTGTTCAGGCCGATGAGGATGGAGAGCCCGATCAGGAAGGCGTTCGCGAACTTTGCGAGCCCGATGCGCGTCGAGGGGGCGAGAGTGTGGAGCTTTTTCAGGCGGCGGTCGACCCAGCGGCTGATCCACGCAGCGACCAGGACGAACAGAGTCAGCGTGAACAGCAGCTTCAGCACCGACCAGACGGTGATACGCGTCCTGCCCGACACAATCCCGATGCTGTCGAGGCCCGCTATGATGGGGTCGAGCCAGCCCAAGTAGTCGGCGGCGAAGGCGAGCCAAAGGGCGAACGTGACCCGATTCTCGATGTGCTGCATCCACGACTTGTTGCCGAGGCTGACCGCGAACATAAACACGGCGACGCGGATCACGATATAGGCGCCCACCAAGCGCATGGCGGCGTCCATGATCGTGACGTCGTAGCCGGCCGAGGAGAGAATTCCGCGCGCTAGGATCACCAGACCCAGCACGGCGGTCAGAGGAACGATCAGCACGGCGACGTCGGCCAGAAGGTCGCTGCGGGTGACCGGAGTGGACGCCACGAACTTGCGAAATTGCTCGTGACCCTTGAGAAGCGTGGCGGCAACCAAGCCGAGAGCGGCGCAGACGGCCAAGGCGGCGATCTCGGTCAATACGTTGCGGGTGAACAGAATGTCGAAGAAGCCGGCAATGTGCAGCAGGAGCTCCCTCATGCGTTCAAGTCCGGAATCAACTGGCTTTCGAGACGCGCGATCTGGTCTTTGAGCATGAGCTTGCGCTTCTTGAGGCGCTTCATTTGCAGCTCGTCGACCTTGAAATCCAGGGACAGGCGCGAAATGACGTCGTCAAGATCCCGGTGCTCGATTCGCAGTTGCCGCAGCCGCTCGATGTTCTTGAACAGATCCGTATTGACGTTGCTTTCTTCGTCGGTCACGAGTGAGCTGCTTTCGTAGATCTAGAGGTTACGATCGTGCCAAACCGGATCGATGCAATCCGGTAGCTTAGCCAACCGGCCCAAAGGATTCCAAGGGACTTGTGGGTCGTGGAAGTCGGATCCGATGGATCCCTTGAGCCCGAAATTCAGCGCAAGGGCCGCGCAGGCCTGGGAGTGTTGGCCCCCGTTCGCACCCGTCACGACTTCGAGCGCAGCACCGCCGGCGGCCGCAAAATCAAACAGTAGCTGCCGGCGCGCGCCGGCGGACAAGCGGTAGCGGGCCGGATGCGCCAGGGAGGCAACGCCTCCGCCGTCGCGGACCCAGCCGACCACCTCCGATAACGCCGGCCATTCGGCGGCGACATGGGCTGCCTTGCCCGCGCCCAGGTATTTGCGAAACGCCTCCTCCGCGCAACCCACGTGCCCGTCCGCCTTGAGCGCGGCGGCCAGATGCGAGCGCGTCGGCAACCCCGGATTCGTCTCGACCGCGCGCAGCAACGCATCGCCGGGCAGTCCCAATTTGCTCAATCGGGCGCAGATCCTCGCCATTCGAGCCCGCCGCCGGTCGGCTTGGTCGCGAAGAGCCGTGCGCAGCCGCGCCGCAGCGGGATCGATCCACAATCCCAGGACGTGCACGGTCTGAGAGCGCCACGAGGCCGAGAGCTCGATTCCCGGTATCAAGGCGAGGCCCGCACGCCGGGCGGCAAGCCACGCCTCCTCGAGGCCCGCGATGGTGTCGTGATCGGTCAGCGCCAACGCCTCGATGCCCGCCGCGGCGGCTCGCTCGACCAATTGCGCCGGCCTCAAGCTGCCGTCTGAGCAATCCGAGTGGGTGTGCAAGTCGATGCCGACGCCTGTCACGAGGAGCTCCCCGCAAGGCCGATCGCTTCCAGATCCCGGCCCGCCAAGATAACGAAGCCCTGCGAGCGCTCAAAACCGTCGCGCGTGTAGTCGAAGGTGTAGGTACGCAGCCATCGGCGCCGACCGTGCGAGTCCCGCCCGAAGCGCAAGCCCGCGAAGGCCACGGTTTCGTCGAGAAACTGGACGACTGCACGCGAGCAGGCATCCCTCGCGACGCGGTTGGCGGTCTCGCGGGCCTCAAGCGAGCTGTGCCATACGCGCAAGGCAACGCCCAAGAGGGCGGCCGCGACGAACAAAAACACGAAATCGCCGCTCATGCGGCGAAGCTTACCCTGGATTTTCGGCAAATTTGCCCCATAACGGTCCTATGAATTCCTCCGAGGCGCCGTCCATGGCCAATGAGCCGCAGTCGTACCTGACCGTCGATCCCAATGATATGGTGCAATACGTTCATACCCTGCTCACCGCACCGCAGCTCGCGGGGCGTCAATGGGGCGGCGATACGCGGCTCGCCCGCGCCGCCGAGGTGCGTTGGAACGCGCTCAGCCGCGCGTTCGGCGATGCGCGGATCCACCCGTGGGTCGCCATGCAGAAACACGACCAAATTCACGTTCCTGCGGCGCTCATCGGCGCGGCCGGCGTGGCCCGCTTGACGGTGGCGGAGGACGAAGTGGTGTTCGACATACCGACGTTGCTCGATGCGACCCTCGAGCTGTGCCGGCCGGCGGGAAACGCCTGACGAACGCCGGCGAATTTCTGATTCAGGACACTAGCGAGCGCTCGCGTTCAATACGCCCGGGTCGGTGAACGCCAAGAAGTCGGCGTTGATCAAGCTCTTGCGGCAGTTATAGCGCAATCGGCCTCCGTCGAGGCTGGTCACGCTCCCGCCTGCCCCCTCGAGCACGGCCTGCCCCGCGGCGGTGTCCCATTCGGAGGTCGGACCGAAGCGAGGGTAAAAGTCGGCCTTGCCCTCGGCCAGCCAGCAGAATTTGAGCGAGCTGCCGAGCCGGGTAAGCTCGTAGGGCTGAAAGCGATCCAGATACGACCAGGTCTGCGCAGTCGCATGCGAGCGGCTAGCGACGACTCGCAGAGGTCTCGCAGGCGCTGCGGCCCGCAGGGACGAGACCTCCCCGTCCGCTTCCCGGCGAAACGCGCCGAGTCCGAGCGCGCCCCAGTACAGGCGCGCCTGCGCGGGCACCGCCACGACACCTAGGCTCGGTTCCTGGTCGACGACCAGGGCGATGTTGATGGTGAACTCGCCGTTGCCCTCGATGAACTCTCGCGTGCCATCGAGCGGATCGACGATCCAGAGCTGCCGCCACGTGCGCCGCTCCGGCCACGGAACTTGCGCCGATTCCTCCGACAGGATCGGGACGTGCGGGGTGAGTCGCGCGAGGCCGTCGAGGATGATGCGCTGCGACTCCAGGTCCGCCTGAGTGACCGGAGAGCCATCGGCCTTGCGGCGAGCGGTGAAACCGCGTTCGTAGATCGTCATGATCGTCGTGGAGGCGCGTGCCGCGACGGGCAGTAGCGCCTCTGCCAGTGCGCGCACCTCGCTCATTCGACCGCGGGCCTCAGGTGAGTACCGGGGCCCCGCCCCGGGGTCCGCCGCTGCGGTTGCGGCGGCGCCTTCGCGGCGCGCCCTGGCGCGCAGGGGCTTGGGCGGACGAATGGGCTCCTCGCCCCACGCGCTCGCGCCACGCGGCGGGAGGCGGCTCGGTGACGGCGGCGAGGTCGGCAGGGTCAATCGTCCCTCGCGGAATCTGATGCCCGATGTAGCGCTCGATGTCCGGCAGCGCGACCGCCGTTTCCTCACAGCCGAAGCTGATGGCGTCACCCTCGGCACCGGCACGCGCCGTGCGTCCGATGCGGTGCACGTAGTCCTCGGCATCGTTCGGCAGATCGAAATTGAACACGTGGCTCACGTCGGGAATGTGCAATCCGCGCGATGCGACGTCGGTCGCCACCAAGACCGCGACATCCCCGTTGTGAAAGTCGCGCATCATCTGCAGCCGCTTGCGTTGCGGAACGTCGCCCGAGAGCGCTTGCGCCACGAAGCCGTTCGCGCTCAAGGTCCGCTCGAGGACCTCGGCGGTGCGCCGCATGTTGACGAACACCATGGTGCGATGCGCGTCGATCCGCCGCAGCAGCCCCACCAGCAAGGGGACTTTCTCCTCCGTCGAGGGAAAGTAAAGGAGCTGCCTCACTCGATCGACGGTCATCTTGTCCGGCTCGATTCGAATCAATTCCGGATTGTTCATGTGCTCGTAGGCGAGCTCGAGCACGCGGTACGACAAAGTCGCCGAAAACATCATATTGAGCCGATGCGTCGGATGCGGCAGGCGGCGCAGAATGAATCGAATGTCCTTGATGAATCCCAGATCGAACATGCGGTCCGCTTCATCGAGAACCGCCACTTGAATATGGCGCAAGTCGAACACATGTTGCTTGAAGTAGTCGATGATGCGTCCCGGCGTCCCGATCAGAACGTCGACACCCTGCTCGAGCGTGCGCCGCTGCTTCTCGTAGTCGACGCCTCCGAAGACGATGGCAAATTTGAGGCCGGTATATTTGGCGATCGCCTCGGCGTCACGGTGAATCTGGACAGCCAGCTCGCGCGTCGGCGCGATGACGATGGCGCGGGGCGCGCTCTTGCGCGGCGCATGGCCCGATGGATGAGGCGCTTTGCCGTCCCTCAGCAAGCGGTTGACGAGAGCGATCAGAAACGCCGCCGTCTTTCCGGTGCCGGTCTGCGCCTGGCCGGCCACATCGCGACCGGCAAGCGCCAAGGGCAAGGTTTGAGCTTGAATTGGTGTCGCGCGAGCGAAGCCGAGTTCGGCGATACCCCGTTTCAGAGACTCGGGGATATTGAGGGAATCAAAGGTGAGCTGACTGAGATGCGCGTCTGACATTTTTCCTTTGTGAGCAGCAGAAACTTGCAAAATGATGAGAGACCGGATAACAATACAACTAATCCGGAGCTGGTCTATCCGCTCCCGTAAACCGTATCATCGGTACCCTTTTAAGGTAATCAAGACCGCTAAAGCCGCTTTATTGTGCCCGAACGGCCGCGCATCGTCACTTCGCGCGAAGATCTGGTCCCCGTTCTCCCAAAAGACAGCTCGCTCCCCAAAGAATACCTTGACCCGTTTCAAATGAATCTCCCGTAGGAGGCATATCCGCAGTGACAAACCCAAGTATCGTTCACACCAGCGATGCGACGTTCGACAAGGACGTGCTCAAGCACGAGAAGCCCGTACTGCTCGATTTTTGGGCGGAATGGTGCGGCCCATGCAAGATGATCGCCCCCATCCTGGATGAGATTGCCGATCAGTACAAAGACAAGATCAGGATCGCCAAGCTCAACATCGACGACAATCCGGCGACGCCGCCGAAATTCAATATCCGCGGAATCCCGACGTTGATTCTGTTCAAGAACGGCACCGTGGAGGCCCAGAAAGTGGGAGCGGTCACCAAATCGCAGCTCGCCGCCTTTCTGGACAGCAACCTGTGAGAGGCTATCTAGGCAACCAGTCTCGCGGCCAGGGCGGGCAGCAGGGCGGCCAGGGCGGTCGCTCCAATCGCTCCAATCGCCCGCGCGGCGACCGTAACGGCAATACGAACGGCGGCCGGCCCGCGATCGAGGATTACGGTGATCTGCCCGAGGGCGGCGATGACCTGGAAATCATTGCGCAGGCGGACCTCGCGCGCAGCCGCAGCTCCATGAACCTGACGGAGCTCAAGAAGCGTCCGATCTCAGATCTCGTCAAGCTGGCCGAGACCATGGGCCTCGAGAACATGGGGCGGTCGCGCAAGCAGGACATCATCTTCGGCGTGCTCAAGGCGCACGCCCGCAAGGGCGAGGATATCTACGGCGACGGCGTGCTGGAGATCCTGCAGGACGGCTTTGGCTTCCTGCGCTCATCGGACTCGAGCTACCTCGCCGGACCCGATGACATCTACGTATCGCCCAGCCAGATTCGTCGATTCAATCTGCGGACCGGCGATTCGATTTCCGGATTGATCCGACCGCCGAAGGACGGTGAACGCTACTTCGCACTGCTCAAGGTGGGAGAGATCAACTTCGATTCGCCCGAGAGCTCGCGCGGCAAGGTGCTGTTCGAGAATCTGACCCCGCTCCATCCCACGGAGCGGCTCAAGCTCGAGCGCGGCAACGGCTCGACCGAGGATCTCACTGCGCGGTGCATCGATCTGGTCGCGCCCATCGGCAAGGGCCAGCGCGGCCTCATCGTCTCTCCGCCCAAGGCGGGCAAGACGATGCTGCTGCAGAACATCGCGACCTCCATTACTGCGAATCATCCCGAATGCTACCTGATCGTGCTGCTCATCGACGAGCGGCCCGAAGAGGTGACCGAGATGGCGCGCACCGTCAAAGGCGAGGTCGTGTCATCCACGTTCGATGAGCCCGCCAGCCGTCACGTGCAAGTCGCGGAAATGGTGATCGAGAAGGCGAAGCGGCTGGTCGAGCACAAGAAGGACGTGGTGATCTTGCTCGATTCCATCACGCGACTGGCGCGAGCCTACAACACGGTCGTTCCGAGCTCGGGCAAGGTGCTCACCGGCGGTGTGGACGCCAACGCCCTGCAGCGCCCGAAGCGCTTTTTCGGCGCGGCGCGCAACATCGAAGAAGGGGGGAGTCTCACCATTCTCGCCACGGCGCTGGTCGATACGGGGTCGAAGATGGATGACGTCATCTTCGAGGAGTTCAAAGGCACCGGTAACTCGGAGATACATCTGGATCGGCGCATCTCCGAAAAGCGCGTCTTTCCGTCGGTCAACATCAACCGCTCCGGTACCCGTAAAGAGGAGCTCATCACGGATCCCGCGGAGCTTTCCAAGATGTGGATCTTGCGCAAGCTCTTGCATCCGATGGACGAGCTGGCGGCGATCGAATTCCTGCTCGACAAGATGAAGGATACCAAGACCAATACGGATTTCTTCGACGCGATGAAGCGCTAGTGTCCTGAATCAGAAATTCGCCGGCATTCGAACGCCGCGGCGCCCCGCCCGCTGCGTTGCTCCTGCCTTGAATACGCTCAAGTATTCGCGGTCGTCGCGCCTTGCGGTCGGGCCGCGGCGGCGCTCTCGGTGCACGGCGAATTTCTGATTCAGGACACGTGGCCGCCCGCTCGCGCAGGCAGTTGCGAGTCGAACAGAGAGTTGAGCGCTTGACCGGACGCCGCGTCGGCGAGGCCGGCGAAGCTTCCGCGCTCGGCAATATCGCGGGCCGCGCGCATGAACCCTCCCCAGGCAGCGCGGGCCAATGCGCCGCCCACGCTCACGCGTCGCACGCCCAACTCGGCGATCTGCGCCACGGTGAATTCGCCCGGGGCGCTCACGAGCAGGTTCACGGGCTTGGGCCTCACCGCCTCGACCACCGCGCGGATGTGCTCGCGAGCGCGGATGCCCGGCGCGTAGAGGCAATCGGCACCCGCGCTGGCGTAAGCCTTGAGTCGCGCGATGGTCATGTCGATGTCGGGAAGCCCCACGAGAAAGCACTCCGCACGCGCAACCAGCAAGACATCGCCTCCCGCGGCGTCGATGGCGCGGCGCGCGGCTTGGACGCGCTCCACCGCCACGTTCAATTCGAACAGCGGCGCATGTGCGCCCGGGCGCTGCCCGCGCTGGCGGGGCCCGATCGAGTCCTCGATCGATAGGCCAGCGATGCCGGTGGCCACGGCGAGGCGCACGCTCTCGGCAACACCGGCCGAATCGAGGCCGAAGCCGTCCTCGAAGTCGGCATTGAGCGGCACGTCGGTGGCCGCTGCCATGCGAGCGAGATGCTCGAGCACCTGCTCGCACGAGAGCGCCCCATCCGCTCGGGCCAGTGACCACGCGGAGCCCGAGCTGGTGGTGGCGAGGGCCTTGAAGCCGAGACTCTCGAGGTAACGGGCGCTGCCCACGTCCCAGGGATTGGGAATGACGAAGCAGCCGCTCTCGTGCAGTCGTCGAAACGCACGACGCTTGTCCGTGGTGGTGGTCACGATTCACTCCTTTTCGCGCGTGATCGCGCGTGATCGCGCGATCGCTCGGTTGCCGATGTCGCGCCGGTATTGAGCGGAGCTCCAATGAATGACGCGCACCAGATCGTACGCCTGACGCTGTGCCGCGGCCACGTCATCGCCCAGGCCGACGGCACAGAGCACGCGGCCGCCGGCCGTCACGATCTGCGAGCCGCTCGCCTGGGTTCCGGCATGGAATACCTTGCCCGGCAGTCGCGCGGCGACGTCGAGGCCCGAGATCGCATCGCCCGTGCGATAGCTCTCCGGGTATCCTCCCGCGGCCATGACCACTCCGAGCGCCGCGCGAGGATCCCACGAGAGCCTGACTCCATCGAGCGCTCCGTCGAGCGCCGCCTCGCACAGTGCCACGAGGTCGCTCTTCAAGCGCATCAGAATCGGTTGCGTCTCCGGATCGCCCAGACGGCAATTGAATTCGAGCACGTTCGGCGTACCGTCCGGCGCGATCATGAGCCCTGCGTACAGGAACCCCGTGTAAGGCGTCCCCTCGAGACGAAGCCCCCGCAAGGTAGGCTCGATGACCTCGCGTCGGATGCGCGCATCGAGCTCGGGGGTGACGAGCGGCGCGGGCGAGTAGGCCCCCATTCCGCCCGTGTTCGGGCCTTGATCGCCGTCGTCGCGGCGCTTGTGATCCTGGGACGTGGCGAGCGGTACCGCCTGGTCGCCCGCGACCACGACGATGAAGCTCACTTCCTCGCCGTGCAGGAATTCCTCGATCACGACGGTACTTCCCGCCGCTCCGAAGCTGCCCCCGAGCATTCGGCGCGCGGTCTCGATCGCCGCCTCATGCGTCTCGCAAATCATGACGCCCTTGCCGGCCGCCAGCCCATCGGCCTTCACCACCACCGGCAAGCGCTCGCCTCGAATGAAATCGGGATCGAAATTCTGCGCCGTGAAGGTGGCGAAGCGCGCCGTGGGTATGCGGTGCCGGCGCAAGAACTCCTTGGTGTACGCCTTCGAGCCTTCCAGCCGAGCCGCCGCACGGGTGGGCCCGAAACAGGCGAGCCCCGACGCGTTGAAGCGATCGACGATCCCCGCGACCAACGGCGCCTCCGGCCCCACGATGGTGAGGGCGACATCGCGGCGCGCGGCGAAGTCCGCCAATGCGCCGATGTCGCCCGCGGGGATATCGATGTTCTCGAGCTTGGGCTCGAGAGCCGTGCCGGCGTTGCCCGGCGCCACGAACACTCGATCCACCCGCGACGACTGGGCGCATTTCCACGCGATGGCGTGTTCACGCCCGCCGCCGCCGACGATCAGCACCTGCATCGGGCTCCTCAGTGCCGGAAATGGCGTGTGCCGGTGAACACCATGGCGATGCCGTGCTCGTCGGCCGCTGCGATCACTTCCGCATCGCGCTTCGAGCCCCCCGGCTGGATAATTGACTTAATGCCGAGCTCGGCGATGACCTCGAGGCCGTCGCGAAAGGGAAAGAACGCATCCGAGGCCGCACAGGCAGACGTCAGCGACAATCCCGCTTCCTGAGCCTTCAGAGCGGCGATCTTGCTGCTGACCACACGACTCATCTGCCCGGCGCCGATCCCGAGCGTGGCGCGCTCCTTCACGCAAACGATCGCGTTCGATTTGACATATTTCGTCACGCGCCAGGCAAATAGCAGGTCATCCACTTCGGCGGGCGTCGGTAATCGCTGGGTGACCACCCGTAGATCCTGTGCCCGCACGCTCGCGCGATCGCGCGTCTGGACCAAGAGACCGCCGCCGACGCTGCGGTATTCGAGCAGCTGTGCCAGCGGCTTGACGCCGACTTCGAGCACGCGCACCTCGTCCTTGGCGGCAAGCAGCGTTCTCGCATCGTTCGATACTCCCGGGGCGAGGATCACCTCGACGAACTGGCGCTCGAGGATCGCTTGCGCCGTCGCCGCATCCAGCTCTCGATTGACCGCAATGATGCCTCCGAACGCCGAGGTCGGATCGGTGCGATAGGCGTTCGAATAAGCGGCCGCGATCGTGTCGGCGAGTGCGACCCCGCAGGGGTTGGCATGCTTCACGATCACGCACGCGGGAGTCTCGAACTGGCGCACGCACTCGAGCGCCGTATCCGCATCGGCGATATTGTTGTACGAGAGCTCCTTGCCCTGAATCTGGGTCGCTTGCGCGATCGATGCGCCGATGGCGTGCGGGTCCGTGTAGAACGCCGCTTGCTGATGGGGATTCTCTCCGTAGCGCAGGTCGAGGCGCTTGCGAAACGACAGATTCAGATCGTTCGGGAACGTGGCGGACTCGCCGCCGATCGCGCCGGCGAAATACGCGGACACCATCGCATCGTACTGGGCGGTATGCGCGAAGGCTTTCGCGGCGAGCCGCTGACGCATCACGATGTCGGTGGCCCCCTGATTGGCCGACAGCTCGTCGAGCAGGCTTCGGTAGTCTGCGGGATCGACCACGACGGTGACGCTGGCGTGATTCTTCGCCGCCGCCCGCACCATTGCGGGGCCGCCGATGTCGATGTTCTCGACGGCATCCTCGTAGGTGCAATCGGGCCGCGCCACGGTGTCGGCGAACGGATAGAGATTGACCGCGAGCAGATCGATCGGCGCGATGTCGTGCTCGCGCATGACCTCATCGTCCACGCCGCGCCGCCCCAGCAGTCCGCCGTGGATCTTCGGATGGAGCGTTTTCACCCGCCCGCCCATGATCTCCGGGAAGCCCGTGTAGTCGGCCACTTCCTTGACCGAAATACCGTGGCGCACCAACAGCTTGGCGGTGCCCCCGGTGGAGAGCAGCTCGATGCCGCGTTCTTTCAGCTCACGCGCGAGCTCGACAATCCCAGTTTTATCCGAAACGGAGAGCAGTGCGCGACGTACGGGCGTGAGCAACGCTTTGCTCTACTCGCTGATGCCGAATTCTTTGAGCTTCTTGCGCAGCGTACCGCGATTGATACCGAGAATCGTTGCGGCGCGGCTCTGATTGCCCCGCACGTGGTCCATCACGACCTTGAACAGGGGCTCTTCCACCTCGCGCATGACGAGGGCGTAAAGATGCGCCGGCTTGTGCCCGTTCAGGGTCTCGAAGTAGCTCTGCAGCGCTTCCTCCGCTTGCGAGCGCAGCGGCACCCCCTTGCCGTTGACCTTGAGATTGCGCCCGTTGAACGGCGGCGTCGAGAGATCCTTACGCGACTTCGATTTCTTTTTTGCGACCATAGCCCCACCCCATGTCTCCTATGCCTCTCTTTTGTTCTTCTTGTTCAATTATGTACGCCTAAGCTGCGCAGGAGGTACGCGTATCGAATTGCTCCAACAACGTGGCGAGCTGCTCTTGTGGCGTGGCGATTCGCACAAGACGGTCCCTCAATGCCTCTTGCCCCGGATGTCGACGGAAATACCAACTCAAGTGCTTACGTGCCACTCGAACACCGATCTCATCGCCGTAGAAGTCATACAGGTCTTCGAGGTGGGCGCGCATGATATCACGGAGAACTTCCGGCGCTAGCTCCCCGCGCGATTCGGCGCCCTGAATGCGGCAGTTGACTTCATCGAAGATCCATGGCCGGCCCTGCGCGGCTCTGCCGATCATGATGCCGTCGCACCCGCTCGCCGCAAGAACGGAAAGCGCGCGAGCAGGCGAATCTATGTCGCCGTTCGCAAATACGGGAATCTTAATGTTCCATTTGATCTCGCGCACCGTGTCGTGCTCGGCAATTCCCTGGTACATGTCGGCTCGGGTACGCCCGTGAATCGCGAGCGCTTGGATGCCTGAGCATTCTGCGATTCGCGCGACGTGAAGGGCGTTCTTGTTGCTCCGATCCCAGCCGGTGCGCATCTTAAGCGTGACAGGCACGCGTACCGCATGAACGACCGCCTCGAGAATCCGCGCGACCAGCAGCTCGTCTCTGAGCAGGGCGGAGCCTGCCAGACGGTTGCACACCTTCTTCGCGGGGCAGCCCATGTTGATATCGATGATCTCCGCGCCCGCGTCGGCATTGCGCCGTGCAGCCTCGGCCATCATCTCGGGGTCGAAGCCGGCGATCTGCACGACTCGCGGGCCCGGCTCACCAGTGATGTCCATGCGGCGTCGAGACTTCGGCGTGTCCCAGAGACGCGCGTCCGCGCTCAGCATCTCGGAGGCCGCAAGGGCCGCACCGAATCGACGGCAAAGCACGCGAAACGGGCGGTCGGTGATTCCGGCCATCGGAGCCAGCAAGACTCTCGAGCGCAGGACGTAGGGGCCGATCCTAATCGCCATTGCGCAAAGCGCCCGCCCGCGGCCGCCTCATTGCCTTGCCTGCGCCGCAGCATCCGCGGCGCACGAGATCTTTTGGTCGATGCCGCGCAAGCACACGTCGATCTCGAAGCCCTCTGCATCCTTGCCGGGATCCAGAATCTCGAGAGTCGCATCGGCGCGCTCTCCCGGAGAGAGCATTCGCACGGTGGGCTTGCCCATGTATTCCGCCGGCTCGAAATCTCGAGTGCCGATGCTCTTGCCGAATCGATCGGCCAGCGTCACTCGCAGCAGCGGATAGGGCTGCATCTGCGCCGCGGTGTTCAAGATGCTCGCCCGCACGCGCAGCGTGCCGTTGGCCGCAGGATCGCCGGTGACGCCCCATTGGCGCAGCTCATAGGCCGAGAGGTTTGCCGGTGAGGGCAGCGCGACGCCGAGCGCCTCGTAAGCGCCTCGCAGCGTCTCGCGCAGCGGCGCGTGCGTTGCGACCCACAGTCGATCCTCGTGGATCACTTGCCCGAGCAAAGTCAGCGACAGGACGATCGCGGCAGTCAGCCAGAGCGCGAAGGGCAGGGGAGGGCGCGGCGGCGTCGAGATCTCGGGCAACGGCACCTCCTCGAGGCCGGCGAGCATCTCGCGGCGCACTTCATCGGACACTTCGACCCCGCTCGGCCGGAGCCCGCTCGGCTGGACCCCGTTCGGCCGACTGCCTGCCGAGTCAGCGCTCGCCCCTGGAGCTTGCGCCGCGGCGGCGGCGGGCGCACTCATGAGCCCGGGGATGTACTGTCGGTCGCGAGTTTTCGGCTCGACGAACACCCGGTCCAGCTCCCCCGGCGGAAGCGTGAATTCGAGCGAGCCATCGTCTGTCGATTCGTCGGCGGCTTCGCTCGCTGCAACCGCCTCTTCAGCGGGGCCAGCCGACGGCTCGCTCGGCGCCGGCGGTTTGCTCTCCGCGCTCGGCCGCGCTTGCCTCCTCTCGGGCCGGCTTGCGATCGCCTCGCGCCCGGGAACATCGGCGCTCGGCGCCTCCTCGCTCGAGTCGAGCAGTCGCAGGCGCGCGATCTCGCCCGCCTCTCGGGCATCCTCGGCCGCCGCCGAGCGGCTCGCGTCCTGCACCGCTCCCGAGTTCAGGATCCGGTCTGCGCGGGTCTCCATTTCCAGCTCGGATTCGCCCGCGGAAAACGCGCTCGCGTCCTCGGCCAGGCGGGCGAGCGCGTTGAATACCTCGCCGCATCGCCCGCAGCGCACCTGACCGCCGGCAGCTCGCAAAACCTCGGCCGACAAGCGGAAGATGGTTTCGCACTTGGCGCACTGGGTGAACAAGCTAGGACGTTCTCTGGCCATGAATGCAACACCAGTCTTCCCGCCCAACCACTTGCACGATATCAAAAGCCGGCGCGTAGGCGGCCTTTACCGCATAAGCTTGCGATTTCAAGAGCCCCGACAGCAGGAGCTCGCCGCCCACCTTGCACGAGGCCGTCAACGTCGGCGCCAGCTCGATCAGAGGCTCGGCCAGGATGTTGGCGACGACGACATCGGCCGGCTCGAGCGCCTCGGAATCGGCTCGCGTCTCGAGCTGCGATGAGACTGCGTTGCGACAGGCGTTGTCCCGGGTGGCGAGGAGCGCCTGGGGGTCCAAGTCGACGGCGATCACGTGCGCGGCGCCGAGCTTCAAGGCGGCGAGTCCCAAAATGCCCGAGCCGCATCCGTAATCGATCACCGAGCGACCGATGAGCGGCAGGGCATCGAGGAACTGCAGGCACAAAGCGGTGGTCGGATGAGTGCCGGTGCCGAACGCCAGTCCCGGATCGAGGCGCACCACGACGGCGTTCGGATCCTGCGGCGGATCGGCGGCCGTCGGGCACACCCAAAGCCGGCGCCCGAACCGCCTCGATGTCCAGCCATCGAGCCAGGCGCGCTCCCACTCTCGAGCCGGGACCGCGCGCACACTCGCAGCGGCCGTGATGTGCGCTCCGAAGCGGCCCGCGAGGCGAGCGAGGCTGGTCAGTGCATCGTGCGATTCGCCGAACAGCGCGCGCACCCGTGTCTCGCTCCACAGGCGGATTTCGCCGGGCTTCGGTTCGAGCACCGGCTCATCGTCGTCACTCACGAATGTGATCGAGCTCGCGCCGATCTCGCAGAGCGCAGCCTCGACCTCTTCGGCGTTCAAGGTCGCAAGCGGGAATTCGATTTGGTAGAGCATCATGGTCGGCGCCGCCGTCGCCGCTACTTGAGTCCCAGGCGTCGCTCCAAATAGTGAATGTCCGTGCCGCCTTGCCGAAAGGCGCCGTGGTTGAAGATCTCCTGATGCAAGGGAATGTTCGTCTTGATGCCCTCGACTACCATCTCGGCAAGTGCGTTGCGCATGCGCGCGATGGCAGTATCGCGCGTATCGCCGTACGCAATGACTTTTCCGATCATCGAATCGTAAAACGGCGGGACGTTGTAGCCCGTGTAGACGTGACTGTCGACGCGAATGCCGGGTCCGCCCGGCGAATGCCAGAGCCTGATCGGCCCGGGTGACGGCGCGAAGGTCTTGGGATCCTCGGCGTTGATGCGGCATTCGATCGCATGGCCGCGAATCTGAATGTCGTTCTGCACGTAGGGCAGGGCTTCACCCGCCGCGATCAGGAGCTGCGCTTTGACGATGTCGATGCCGGTCACGAGCTCGGTGACCGGATGCTCGACCTGCACGCGCGTATTCATCTCGATGAAATAGAACTCGTTGTCCTGATACAGGAACTCGAGCGTCCCGGCGTTGCGGTAGCCGACCTCCTGGCAGGCTCTTGCGCACCGCTCGCCCATGGTTCTGCGCTGCTTGGCGGTGAGGCCGGGCGCCGGCGCCTCCTCGAGCACCTTCTGGTGACGGCGTTGCATCGAGCAATCGCGTTCGCCGAGGTGCACCACGTTACCGTAGTTGTCCGCGAGTATCTGGAACTCGATATGCCGCGGCTTATCGAGAAACTTCTCCATGTAAACCTGGGGATTGCCGAACGCTGCGAGCGCCTCGGATTGAGTCACGCTGATGGCATTCAAGAGCGAGGCGTCGGTGTGCACCACCCGCATGCCGCGTCCGCCGCCGCCGCCGGAGGCTTTGATGAGCAGCGGATATCCGATGTCCTTGGCGATTCGGAAATTCTCATCATTGTCATTCCCCAGCGGACCATCCGAGCCGGGCACACAGGGAACGCCGGATGCCTTCATCACCTTGATGGCGGACACCTTGTCGCCCATCAAGCGGATCGTCTCGGCGCGCGGCCCGACGAAGATGAAGCCGCTTTTCTCGACGCGCTCCGCAAAGTCGGCGTTCTCGGACAGGAAGCCGTAGCCGGGGTGGATCGCGACCGAATCCGTCACTTCGGCCGCGCTGATGATGGCGGGCATGTTCAGATACGACAACGCCGCTTGCGGAGGGCCGATGCACACGGTCTCGTCCGCGAGCAGGACGTGCTTGGTATTGAAGTCGGCGGTCGAATGCACCGCCACGGTCTTGATTCCGAGCTCGCGGCAAGCGCGCAGGATGCGTAACGCGATCTCGCCACGGTTAGCGATGACGATCTTCTCTATCATCGCGGCTATTCGATGATGAACAGCGGTTGACCGAACTCGACGGGTTCACCGTTCTTGGCAAGGATCGCCGTGATGCGGCCCGCTTTGTCGGACTCGATTTGATTCATCATCTTCATCGCTTCGATGATGCACAGGATCTGTCCGACTTTGATCTCCATTCCGAGCTCGACGAAGGGTTTCGCTCCCGGCGCAGAGGCCGAGTAGTAGGTGCCGACCATCGGTGCGGTCACCGTCTGCTCCTCGCGGACCTTGCGCTCCTCTGCCGACGTCGCCGGTATCGCCGGGTGTGAGGGCGCCGCGTTCGAGACGGCACTCGAGGCCGCCGCATTCGAGGCTGTCGAGCTCGCCACGGTCACGGGCGTGCTCATCGACATGCGCGGATGGCGGCTGATGCGAACCGACTCCTCGCCCTCGGAGATCTCGAGCTCGGATATCCCCGACTCCTCGAGCAGCTCGATCAGCTTTTTGACTTTTCGGATGTCCATCCGCGAACCCCTTCGACGTTGCTTTCGGCGGCGGCCAGGCGTACACAGGCGGCGGCGAGCGCGAGCTCGTACCCGATCGGGCCGAGCCCAACGATGCAGCCGACGGCGAGGTCGGACAGATAAGAGCGGTGCCGGAATTCCTCGCGCGAGAACACATTGCTCAAGTGAACCTCGATGAAAGGCACGGAAACCGCGAGGAACGCGTCGCGCAGTGCGATACTGGTATGGGTGAATGCACCGGGATTGATGATCACGAAGGCAGTGCCGTCATCCCTGGCTCCCTGGACACGGGCGACGAGCTCGTGCTCCGCATTGCTTTGGGCGGCGAGGAGCTCGTGGCCCTCGGCGCTCGCCAAGCTCGTGAGCTTCGATTCGATCTCGGCGAGGGTCGCGCTTCCGTAGATCCCCGGCTCGCGAGCGCCGAGCATGTTCAGATTCGGTCCATTCAGCAACAAAATTCGCGCCATCGGCTTATGTCAAGCCTCATCGCAGATCGAAAGATGCGCGATATTAACCGGAAATTGGCCGGAAATTGCAAGCTTCTTCTGCGAAATGGCAGGGAAGGTACGCTAAAGCGGCGTCGCCGGGGCCAGCGTGTCGAGCCCCTCGGCGATGCGCCGCCGAGCCTGCTTGAGCGCGACACGGTCCTGATCGAGATCCGCCACCGTCGCCAAAATGAGATCGGCCTGGGCCCTGTGCAGCTCGCCCAGGAAGAGCGCTACGACCTCGCCCCGCTTGTCCGTGAAGACCGTGAACGGGAATACCGGCGATTCGACGCCGAAGGTACCGGCAACGTCCAACGCATCCTGCTCGCCGATCAAGAGCGGATAGTGGATCTTGAGGTCATCCGCGTAAGTGAGCACCTCCTCGCGCTGATCGACCGCGATTCCGATCACGGTAACGCCTCGAGCGGCCCAGTCAGCCGACAGGCCCTCGAGCAGGGGGATTTCACGCCGACAGGGGGCACACCAGGTCGCCCAAAAGTTAATCAGCAGCGATTTGCCCCGCCACTCGCTGATCGAGGTGGGTTTGCCGTCAAGTCCCTGGAGCGAGAAGTCCGGGAGGCGGTCAGGAATTCTCACGACCCGCGGGAGTGGGCTATCGGCGAGATCGCCAGGTGCGGGGACGCGCGCCTCGCCGACCGGAACGTTCACGACGCCGAGACGGCCGGCCATATGCAAGTAGATCCGGGTGCCTGCCCAGAAGGCCACCATCGCAAGCAGGGCGATACCGGCGAGGCGCAGTCCGCGATCGGTCATGTCGCAGCGGGAAGCTCGAGGCGTCGCCCCTTACGCAACAAGAAGCCGGCCAAGAAAAACGCGAATGCGCCGCCCACAATTGCTATCCACTGCCAGCGGTGCAAAGGGGCCGGAGGCGGTGGTGTCTCGGCGATGACAGGGGACAGCACTTTGGTGATCGGCGGGTAGCACAACCCCGCTTCGGCGCAGCCCTGATAGGTGACTCTGAGCTCCAAAGGATGAGCCCCATAGTCGAGCCGTCGGTAGACCACCTTGGCCTCGACCTGTTGCGTAAAAATCTCGGATCTGCCGAGATAGGGGTCCGTTTTCATGGTGCCCCGGGGTAATCCGATGCCCAGCAAAAAGAGGTCGGGACTTTGGGCGGCGATGGCGATCTTCTGCCGATAGAGGTAGTAGCCGTCGGCAATGACCCAGCGCACGGTGAGGTTGCCGCCCTCCATCCGTGCTGCGACGCGGAATGCGACGTCCGGGTCGAGAAAATCGGTCTCGTTCGTCTCGATGCCGCGCATCCACCAGGGCTTCGCATACGCCGTCCCGACTGCGAGGAGACATAACATCGCCCAGTGGACGCCGGCGCGCGTGCAGGTGAGGAGCTTCATGCGTGCACTCTATAATAAAAACCACCGATGTTTCGTTAGCTTCCCCTTGATTCCGCGAAATCCGCCGCTATGATTGGCAGCCACTAGCGGGGAGTGCTAACACCTCATAAGGGGTGCGAGAACCCCGGTTTTTACCTCGTAACTCAAGTACTAGGAGTCTTGTTCTATGAAGATTCGTCCCCTTCATGACCGTGTGATCGTGAAACGAGAAGAAGAAGAGCGAAAGTCCCCGGGCGGCATCGTGATCCCGGACACCGCCACGGAGAAGCCCGTTTTTGGAAAGGTGATCGCCGTCGGCAAGGGCAAGATTTTGGAAAACGGCGAGATCCGCCCCCTCGATGTCAAGGTCGGCGACAAGATTCTCTTCGGCAAGTACAGCGGCACCGAAGTCAAGATGGACGGTGAGGAGCTGGTGGTGATGCGCGAGGAGGACGTCATGGCCGTGGTGGAAGCCAAGTAAGCGCCTCACCGTATCGATAGCAAACTAATAGAGGATTAGGAAATGGCAGCAAAAGACGTACGTTTCAGCGACGACGCCCGGCAACGCATGTTCAAGGGTGTGAATATCTTGGCGAATGCGGTCAAGGTGACCCTCGGCCCCAAGGGCCGTAATGCGGTGCTCGACAAGAGCTTCGGTGCCCCCACGGTGACCAAAGACGGTGTGTCGGTCGCCAAGGAGATCGAGCTCAAGGACAAGTTCGAGAACATGGGCGCGCAGATGGTGAAGGAAGTGGCGTCCAACACCTCCGACGAGGCGGGCGACGGCACCACCACCGCGACGGTGCTCGCACAGGCGATCATCCGTGAGGGGTTGAAGTCGGTCGCCGCGGGTGCGAACCCGATGGATCTCAAGCGCGGCGTCGACCTCGCGGTCACCGCCGCCAGCGAGGAGCTCAAGAAGCTCTCCAAGCCTTGCAAGGACCCCAAGGCTATTGCGCAGGTCGGCACGATTTCCGCGAACTCCGATGAGAGCATCGGCAAGACGATCGCCGATGCCATGTCGAAGGTCGGCAAGGAAGGCGTGATTACGGTCGAAGAGGGGTCGGGGCTGCAGAACGAGCTCGAAGTGGTCGAGGGTATGCAGTTCGACCGCGGCTATCTCTCGCCGTATTTCATCAACAATCAGACGAGCCAGAGTGCGGAGCTCGACAAGCCGTTGATCCTGTTGGTGGACAAGAAGATCTCCAACATTCGCGAGCTCTTGCCGCTGCTCGAGGGCATTGCCAAGGGCGGCCGGCAGTTATTGATCGTGGCCGAGGACGTCGAGGGCGAGGCTCTTGCCACGCTCGTCGTGAACACCATCCGCGGAATCGTCAAGGTGGCCGCCGTCAAGGCGCCGGGCTTCGGCGATCGCCGCAAAGCGATGTTGCAAGACATCGCGGTGCTCACCGGCGGCACGGTCATTTCGGATGAGGTGGGCCTCTCGCTCGAGAAGGCGACGCTCAACGATCTCGGCGAGGCGAAGAAGGTCCTGGTGGAGAAAGAGAACACCACGATCATCGACGGGGCCGGCAAGCAAGCCGACATCAAGGCGCGTGTCGAGAGCAACCGCCAACAGATCGAGGAGGCAACTTCCGATTACGACAAGGAAAAGCTGCAGGAGCGCGTAGCCAAGCTCTCCGGCGGCGTTGCCGTGATCAAAGTCGGTGCCGCGACCGAGATCGAGATGAAGGAAAAGAAGGCGCGCGTCGAGGACGCGCTGCACGCGACCCGTGCCGCGGTCGAGGAGGGCGTCGTCCCGGGCGGCGGTGTGGCGCTGGTGCGTGCATTGAAGTCGATCGAGAAGCTGACGGGCGCGAACGATGACCAGACGACCGGCATCAAGATCCTCTCGCGTGCGATCGAGGAGCCCCTGCGCCAGATCGTCGCCAACGCCGGCGAGGATGCGGCTGTCGTGCTGAACCGGGTCCGCGATGGCAAGGGCAACTTCGGCTACGACGCGGCGCGCGGCGAGTACGGCGACATGATCGAGCTCGGCATCCTGGATCCGACCAAGGTCACGCGCCTGGCGCTGCAGAACGCGGCTTCGGTGGCGGGCCTCTTGCTCACCACGGAGGTCATGGTGGCCGAGGCTCCGAAGGAAGAGGAGCACGCACATGGCGCACCGGGCGGCATGGGCGGTATGGGCGGCATGGATATGTAGTTTCCGCCATGCCGGGCGGGCCGACGCGCCCGCCCGGCATCGCTCGATTACGATCCAACGAGAGCGGGCTTCGGCCCGCTCTTTGTTTGGAGTGCCCGCCACGTCGCCCGACGGACATGAATTCGGATTACGATAACAAAGACGTTCAATTGCCGAGTCATCGAACTGCCGAGGATGAACCATGAAGCTCTACTGGTGCCGCAATACCCGGGCGTTTCGCATCGCATGGCTGCTCGAGGAGAGCGGCCTCGAGTACGAGCGCATCACGATCGACATCCGTGATGCGGGCGCCAAGAACGACCCGGCTTTTCGTGCCGTATCATCGATGGGGAAGGTACCCGCGCTCGAGGACGGGACGGCAAAGCTGTCGGACTCGGGAGCGATATGCATCTACGTCGCGGATCAATATCCGCAGACACGACTCGCACCACCCGTCGGACACCCCGATCGAGGGCGCTTCCTGCAATGGGTCACCTACACGAATTCCGTCATCGAGCCTGCGATGGCTGAGAAGTTCGCCAAGCTCGAGCCTCGCCCCACCTCATTCGGCTGGGGCAGCTTCGATCTCATGCTGACGACGTTGCGGGCGGAGCTTGCGAAGGGCGATTGGATTCTCGGTGAGCGGTTCAGCGCGGCGGATGTCTTGATCGGGACGAGCGCCTTCTATCTCAAGCAATTCGGCCTCGTCGAGGACGACCCCGTGATGGACGCCTACGTCGCCCGTTGCAAGGCGCGTCCCGCCTGGCAGCGGGCGCAGGCGCTTGACGCGGGGTAGGTTGCCCGGTTCGTGCCAGTATAGCCCGCCATGAGGTGGACCCGAGCCCAGCGCAATGTCGTGATCATCGCCTATCTGGGCTGGACGCTCGACGCGTTCGATTTCTTCCTCATGGTCTTTATGTTCAAGGACATTGCGGCGGACATGCATGCGAGCAAGCAGGTCGTGTCGACCGCGCTGTTCCTGACGCTGGCGCTGCGACCTGTCGGCGCCTTCCTGTTCGGGCGTATCGCGGACCGTTTCGGGCGCAAGCCCGCCCTGACGTGGAACATCCTGGCTTACTCGCTGCTCGAGATGGTATCGGGCTTCGCGCCGACGATGACGACACTGCTCGTCGTGCGAGCGCTGTTCGGGATCGCAATGGGAGGGGAGTGGGGGATCGGTGCGGCTCTGACGATGGAGACGATTCCCGCCTCGGCACGCGGGGCGGTGTCGGGCTTGCTGCAGATCGGTTATCCGTCGGGTTTCCTGCTCGCGTCACTCGCGACGTATCTCTTCTATGACCGCCTCGGTTGGCGTTACATGTTCGTGCTGGGCGCGATTCCGGCGATCCTCGTGTTCTTCATCACGCGTGCGGTCGAGGAATCGCCCGCCTGGAAGGAGCTCAAAACCAGGCCGGGTGGGAGCATGCGTGCGGTGCTCACAAAGGAGTGGAGGCTCGCCCTATATGCCATATTGCTGATGACCGCCTTCAATTTCTTCAGTCACGGGTCTCAGGATGCGTACCCGACCTATTTCCTGAAGGAACAGCGCCACTTCGACACCCATATGGCCTCGCTCATGACCTTGATCGGAAATATCGGAGCAATCGGCGGAGGCCTGCTGTTCGGGTGGCTCTCGCAGAGGGTCGGGCGCCGTCGGTCGATCGTGACCGCGGCGCTCCTAGCGCTTCCCGTGCTGCCGTTCTGGGCGTTCGGAGCGACACCGCTGATCCTCGCTGCCGGCGCCTTCCTCATGCAAGTGTCGGTGCAGGGCGCGTGGGGGGTGATCCCGGCGCACCTCAACGAGCTGTCGCCACCCGAGGCTCGCGCAACCTTCCCCGGGTTCGTCTATCAACTCGGGAATCTCCTCGCCGCGATTAATCTCAATCTTCAGGTCGCGATCGCCGATGCAACGGGCAACAACTACGGTTTGGCCATGGCCGTGGTCGTCGGCACGACGGCGGTGCTCATCATGCTGATGGTGGCATTCGGACCGGAGAGACGCGGCGTATCGATGAGCGGCTCGAGGGAAGGCTCGCTCGCGACCGAGGTCACGTCGTGACCGAGGTCGGCTCGTGAGTTGGTCCGCGAAGCAGTACCTCGCTTTCGAGGATGAACGCACGCGACCGGTGCGCGATTTACTGGCGGCCGTGCCGGGACTCGATGCGACGTGCGTGATCGATATTGGCTGCGGACCGGGAAATTCGACCGAGCTTCTCGCGGCGCGTTTTCCCAACGCGCGGGTGAGCGGGATCGATAGCTCGGCTGACATGATCTCAGCCGCTCGCCGACGCCTCCCTCGCGTCGCGTTCGACGTGATCGATATCGGAACCTGGCTGCATCGCGAACACCCGAGCGGGGCAGGAGCGGCGATGCCCTTCGATGTGATCCTGGCCAACGCCGTTCTCCAGTGGGTGCCCGACCACGCGGAAGTCTTTCCGGCGCTCGCAAACGAGCTCAGGGTAGGGGGGTGCCTCGCGGTGCAGATGCCGGATAACCTCGCCGAGCCGGCGCAACTGCTGATGCGCGAGCTCGCCGCAAGGGGGGCGTGGAGCGCGAAGCTCGCCGCCGCCGACCAAGCCCGCGTGCCCATTGCGCCGGCCGACGGGTACTACGGATTGATGCGCCAGACTTGCGCCCGGGTCGACGTATGGCGGACCACTTATTACCATCCCCTCGCAGGCGCGGCCGCCGTCGTCGAGTGGTTCAAAGGCACCGGCCTTCGGCCGTTCCTCGACCCTCTCGATGCCGCCGAGCGCGGCGAGTATCTCGCGCGCTATACCGAAGCGATCGGCAAGGCCTATCCCGCGCTCGCGGACGGCAGCGTGCTGTTGCCGTTCCCCAGGCTGTTCATCGTCGCAGTGCGCTGAGACTGTCGCACCCGACCCTGAGCGACCTCGCACACGACCGAGTTCCCACCGCCCGGGCGGCGGCGAATCTCGAGTTTGCCGCCGATGGCACTTGCACGGAAGCGCATGGTGCGCATGCCGAGGCCGACGGCGCTCGAATCTTCGGGCGGAAAGCCGCGGCCATCATCGAGAATCGCAAGACGCACGGTTCCTTCGCCGCTGTCGAGCTCGATCTCGATGAGGCCGGCGCCGGAATGCTTCAGGGCGTTTTGCACCGCTTCCTGCGCGATGCGATACAGGTGGCCGCGCGTCTTCAGCTCGATGTCGAGCGGCACCTCCTGTCGCGCATGAAACCGCACGGGCGTGCCGCTCAGGGAGCTGCGCTGCGCGAGTGCCTCGAGTGCGGAGGCGAGGTTCCCGTCCGCATCGGTCAGGGGTGAGAGACCCTGCACGATCTGGCGCGCGTCCTGGATGCAGCTGGTCGCCAGAGTGGCGAGTTGATCGAGCTCGGCGGCAATTGCGTCTCGCTCGCGGGAGGCGCGATTGGCGAGAGCTCGCGCCGACAGCGCGAGCCCGGTGAGCTCTTGGCCCAGCCCATCGTGCATCTCCTGGGCGATGCGGCGTTGCTCGCCGGCGATGGCGTCCATCAGCGCTCGTCCGAACGCGCGCCGCTCGGTGACGTCGATGGCGAACACGAGCTCCGCCGGCTGGCCAGCACAGTCGATCGAGCGGCTCCAGACCTCGACCTCCAGCACGCGTCCGTCGCGCGTCACGTGACGGGTCTCGAACGGCTCCGCGGCGAACCCGCGCGGCTCCTCGCTTGGCTCACTCGGTGCCGGTTGGTTCGGCACCGGCTCGCCGGGCGCGATCAGCTCCGTGACCTTCATCGAAAGTATCTCCTCGCGGCCATAGCCGTATTGACGCAGCGCCGCCTCGTTGATCATCAAAAATCGCAGGCTTTCGCGCTCGTACACCCAGACGGGCTGGGGGCTGCCCTCGAAGATTTGTGCATACCGCTGCTCGGCCTTGAGGCTCGCCCGAGCGGCCGCGTCACGCTCGGCGAGCAGCGCGGTGATGCTCAGGCAAACGAAGTTAAGCGCCGCGACGAAGGTCCAGGTGAGTACGAGACCGTGGAGCTCGGAAACTCCGCTGAACGCACCACGATCGAACGCGAAGCTGTACGCCGTGAGCGCCGACAGCACGAATGCCGCCGCCTCCGCGATCACGAGGCCGAAGCGAATCGTGCCGAAAATCATGAGAATCAACGCGACGAGTGCGATGACCGGCCTCCATGACGGGCCCTGTGCGAGAAGTATCGCAACGCAGCAGGCGAGGACGGCGAGCGTCCACACGAGAGACGGGATCCAGCGCTCGACAAATGGCTTGAGGCTCTCACGACTGGCGGCGATCAGCGCCGGGGCGAGAAGCAGCACTCCCGCTGAGGTATTCGCCCACCAGCGGATCCAGTAGATGAGGTCCGATTCGCGCAACGGCGCGCCGGCCAGATAGAAGCCGAGATACCCAAACGTCGGCGCGAGCACCATCCCTGCGAGCGCCGCGCAAATGAAGAGGGGCACGTCCCTGCCGCGGCTGAAGCTGCGGTCAAACTCGCCGCGCTCGAGTATCCACACCGAGAGTGCAGCGCCCAGGGTAAGCCCCGCTCCGATGCCGACCGCGGCGATGAGCGGCTGATGCTGCGAGAGGTCGATGGCAGCGCTGCCCAAGAACACCGCCGGCCACATCGCTCTGCCCCAGCGATACATCGAGGCCACGGCAAATCCGCTCGGCAACAGGAGCAGCGGTAGGCGACTGCCCAGGTGAGGCAGCTCGAAACCGATGGCACCGCTCGCGAAGATCAGAGCGAACGTGAGGACCCACCGGGCTAGCAACTCTCCGGGAGAGCGCACCACGCGCTGCAATGCATCCATCGCCGTCGAGCTCCGGTGGATCCGTCCTTCCACACGGTAAACCCGATCGGAATGTGATTCAATCCTCGAGCGTGAGCTTGCCCCTTCGATCCCTTCACCCAGTGCCCGACATCTTGCGCGAGCCGGTGCTGCGCTGGGCCGAGCGTGCGGCGTCGGCTGGGCTGGGCGAGCACTACGAGGCGTTGCCCGACGCGTGGAAGGACGAATTGCCGCAGATTGTGGCGGCGAGCGAGTTCGCCGCATCCGCGCTCATCAAAGACCCGGCGGCGCTGACCTGGGTGAGCCGCCAAGCGACGCCCTCGATCGCAAGAGCGGCCAGTGCGGCGTACGAGGAACGCGCCGCGGCAGCCGCGGCGAGCGCCGAGGGCGAGCGGCTGTTGCGCGAATGGCGGCGTCGAGAGATGTTGCGGATCGCGTGGCGGGACATCAGCGGAGCGGCCGGCGTGCAAGAGACGTTGCGCGCTCTCTCAGAGCTGGCCGATGGCTGCATCCGTGCCGCGGCGAGGGCCGCACAACATCGCTTGACCGCGCTTTTCGGGATGCCTCGCAGCGCGAACGGCGAGGCCGTGCCGTTGATCGTGCTCGGCATGGGCAAGCTCGGCGGGTTCGAGCTCAATTTCTCCTCCGACATCGATCTCGTCATGCTCTTTGCCTGCGCCGGGGAAACCGATGGTGCGCGTCGGATCGACAACGAAGAATACTTCAATCGCCTCGGCCGCGAATTGATCCGCTTGCTCGATGCGAGAACGGAAGACGGCTTCGTGTTCCGTGTCGACATGCGCTTGCGCCCGTTCGGCGACAGCGGGCCGCTGGTGGTGAGTCTCGCATCGCTCGATGACTACTTGCAGCGGCACGGCCGCGACTGGGAGCGATATGCCTGGATCAAGGCGCGCGCCATCGTGGGCGAGGCCGCCTACGCCCCGGCGCACCAGGAGTTCGTGCGGCCGTTCGTATATCGGCGCTATCTCGACTTCGGAGTATTCGACTCACTGCGCGACATGAAGGCGCTGATCTCCCGCGAGGTCGCGCGCCGCGAGCTCGAGCAAGACCTGAAACTGGGAATGGGCGGAATCCGAGAAATCGAATTCATCGTGCAGTCGATGCAGCTCGTGCGCGGCGGTAGCGACCGGCGGTTGCAGAATCCCGCCCTGCTCGAGGTGCTGCCGCTGCTGGTCGGTTCGAAACTTCTGTCAAGCGCGGAAGTGTCGCGCTTGACGGAGGCGTATCTGGTGTTGCGCAAGGCAGAGAACGCGCTGCAGATCATTCGTGACGAGCAGATCCACTCGATTCCGGCGGACGAGGTTGATCGTGCGCGCCTGTCCGTCGCCATGGGAGTCGCGCACTGGGCCGACGCGATCGCACGCATCGACGCCGCGCGCCGCACCGTGGCGCGGCAATTCGAGGCGCTCCTGTTCGGGGATGCGGAGGCCCCGCGCCGAGGCGGCGACGGCGAGCTCGGGTGGCTGGAGTCGGAGGGAATCGACGTCGAAGAGGAGCTGCGCAAGGGCGCTTTGGGGAAGGGCGCTGTTGCGGAGCGGGAGATCGCAGCCATTGCGAAGCTTCTGGAGACGTATCGCCACGCGGCCCCCTATCGCAGACTCGACGAGGTCGGGCGACGGCGCCTGCGCCTCATCGTGGACCGCCTACTCGAGGCGGCCGCAGGGCGCAGCGCGCCGGCGACCGTCGTCGAGCGGGTGCTGCGGGTCCTCGACGCCATCGGCGCGCGCTCCTCGTATCTCGCGCTCCTGAAGGAACAGCCTGCGGCGCTGGACCGTCTGATCGAGGTGTGCGCGATCAGCGGATTTCTGGCACGCCAGATCG
>DATHCO010000169.1:0-24299 GCA_035319505.1 Steroidobacteraceae bacterium
GAATCGGCCGATCGATCAAGCGCGACTTGAGCGTCTCTTTCTCGGTGGGTCGGCCCTCGCGCTTGAAAAAGCCACCCGGAATTCGCCCGGCCGCATAGGTCTTTTCCTGGTAGTTGACCGTGAGCGGAAAGAAATCTCGTCCTGGCGTGGCCTTCTTCACTCCGACCGCAGTCACCAGCACGACGGTATCGCTCATGCTCACGAGCACCGCCCCGTCCGCTTGACGCGCGAGCTGGCCCGTCTCAAGCGTGACGGTGTGCTCTCCGTACTGAAAACTCTTCTTCACATGACTCAACTTATGGCCCCTTCTGTCGGAAGTGATGAGACACGCAGGCGAGGGCCGCTCAGCGGCGTAACCCTAACCGCTCGACCAGCTGCGCGTACCTGTCGGGAGTGCGGCTCTTCAAGTAATCGAGGAGCTTGCGGCGTTGATTGACCATCTTGAGCAATCCGCGGCGCGAGGCGTGGTCGGATTTGTGCGTCGTGAAGTGCTGGCTCAGGCCGTTGATGCGCTCAGACAAGAGCGCGATTTGAACCTCGGGTGACCCGGTGTCGCGCGGGCCGCGCTGGAATTTACCGACGACGCCCGACTTTTCTTCGCGAGTAAGCGGCATGAAATCAAACCTCAATCAATAACTTAGACCCTTTAAAGAGGCGCGCATTGTACGCGTCGCGCAAGTTGCCCTCAAGTTCCATCGATACCCGCAGCGATCAGTCTCACGGGGACCAACCGTCCTGGAGGACCGATCGCTCCTAAACCGACGAATCCGAGCCCCGGCGCGTAGATACGCACCTTGCCGGGCGCTTCCACCGGCACCGAGACGGCCTGACCCTGACGAAACGCGCGGAGGCCGTCCGGGGGCAACTCGAGCCTCCGCCAGCCGGTCAGAGCCGCATCGACCGGGAGAAGCGCCCGCAGACGCTCCTCGTGTCCCAAGGCCTCCAGGGCCTGGAAAGTCCACTGCGGCTCGCGCGAAAATGGCGCGACGCCCGAGCGGCGCAAGCCGACGACGTGCCCGATGGTCCCGAGGCGCAAGGCCAGATCCTCCGCCAATACCCGAATGTAGGCGCCCTTCGAGCAGCGCACGTCGAACTCGAGGTCCGGGGCACGCCATTCGACGAGGCGCATCTCGTGAATCACGATCACCCGCGGTGAGCGCTCGCGCCATTGCCCGGCCCGCGCGTATTCGTAAAGGGGCTTCCCCTCCTGTTTGATCGCCGAGTGCATCGGCGGCACCTGCGCGTACTCGCGCGGAAATTCACGGAACGAGCGCTCGAACCCCTCGAGCGAGAATTGCGGTAGCGCGCGCCGCTCGATCACGGCCGATTCCAAATCCGCGCTCGGCGTGCGCTCGCCCAGGCGCACCGTGACCCGGTAGCTCTTGTCGGCGCCGAGCATTTGGGCGCCGAATTTGGTCGCCTCGCCCAGGCAGATCGGCAGCATGCCGGAGGCGAGCGGATCGAGGGATCCGGTGTGCCCTGCCTTTCTCGCGCGAAACAGTCGCTTGACCCGCGCCACCGCGCCCGCGGAGCTCACGCCGAGCGGCTTGTCGAGCAGCAGGATGCCGTGTACGTCGCTCACTCGCCCCCGCCGCTGCGCCGGTTGACCGAGTCGATCAATTGCGTGAGGCGCACACCGCGCTCGATCGAGGTATCCGGTGTGAAGGTGAGGGTCGGCGTGTAGCGGATCGCGAGCGATCGCGAGAGCGCGTTGCGCAGATACCCTGCGGCGCTCGTGAGCCCGGCCTGTACCTCGGGATCCGGGCCCTCGCGGCCGAACACGAGGTAATGCACGACGGCACTGCGCAGATCGCCGGCCACGTCGACCGCGGTGATGGTCACGTTGCCGATGCGCTCGTCCTTGACGTCGCGGCGCAAGAGCTCGGCGAGCTCGCGCTGTATCTCGGCCCCCAGGCGTTGCGCGCGCGCGGTGTTCTTCGTCATGGGGCCGGGCGCGGCTGGGAGACAGGCTCCTACAGCGTGCGCGCCACCTCCACACGCGAATAGCACTCGATCTGGTCGCCCTCGCGCACGTCGTTGTAGTTCTTCACGCCGATGCCGCATTCGGTTCCAGCGCGCACCTCGTTGACGTCGTCCTTGAAGCGCCTCAGCGACTCGAGCGCTCCCTCGAAGATGACGACGTTGTCGCGCAGCACGCGGATCGGGAAATTGCGACGCACGTAGCCGTCGATCACCATGCAGCCAGCGACGGTGCCGAACTTGCTCGAGCGGAACACGTTGCGCACTTCGGCAAGACCCACGATCTGCTCCTTGACCTCCGGCGCCAGCATGCCGGCGAGCACCGAGCGAATGTCATCGAGCGCCTCGTAGATGATGCTGTAATAGCGGACGTCGACGCCGTGGTCCTTGATCGCCGCGCGCGCCGCCGCATCGCCGCGCACGTTGAACGCGATGATCCGCGCCTTCGAGGCGGCCGCCAAGGTGACGTCCGACTCGGTGAGCCCGCCGACCCCGGAGGCGACTACATTCACGGCCACCTCGTCGGTCGACAACGCCTTGAGCGCATCGCGCAGCGCCTCCACACTGCCCTGGACGTCCGCCTTGACCAGGAGCTGCACCACGTTCGGCTTGTTCTCTCCCATGGTGGAGAACACGTCCTGCAGATTCGCGCTCTTCTGCGCGAGCTTGACATCACGGGATTTGGCCGCGCGATGCAGCGCCACCTCGCGCGCCTTGCGTTCGCTCTCGACGACCAGCAGCTCATCGCCGGCATTGGGAGCCCCTGAGAGGCCGAGGACCACCACCGGAATCGCGGGCCCCGCCGCTTCGATCGGCTTGCCGGCCTCGTCAAAGAGCGCACGCACCCGGCCGAATTCCTGACCGACCAGGATCGGATCGCCGAGCTTCAAAGTGCCGCGCAGCACCAGCACCGTGGCGACGGCGCCGCGACCCTTCTCGAGACTCGATTCGATCACGTAGCCGGCCGCGAGCCCTGCCGTAGGCGCCTTCAATTCCAGAACCTCGGCCTGCAGCAGTATCGCGTCGAGCAGCTGGTCGACTCCCTGACCGGTGCGCGCCGATACCGGGACGAAGATATTCTCTCCGCCCCACTCCTCGGGTACCACCCCGTACTTGGTAAGGTCCTGCTTGACGCGCTCGGGATCTGCCTCCGGCTTGTCCATCTTGTTGAGTGCCACGACGATCGGCACCTTGGCTGCCTGAGCGTGCTGGATCGCCTCGATGGTCTGCGGCATGACCCCATCGTCGGCGCCGACCACCAGAATCACGATGTCGGTGACCTGCGCGCCGCGTGCACGCATCGAGGTGAACGCCGCGTGGCCCGGTGTGTCCAGAAAGGTCACCGAGCCCTTGCCGGTCTGGACGTGATAAGCGCCGATGTGCTGGGTGATGCCGCCCGCCTCGCCCGCCGCCACCTTGGTACGCCGGATATAGTCGAGGAGCGAGGTCTTGCCGTGGTCGACGTGTCCCATCACAGTCACAACCGGCGGTCGCGGGAGCACTTCGAGGGTCGAATCGGCCTCACCCTGCAGATCGTCCTCGATGAGGTTCGCCTTGCGCAGCACCGCCGTGTGACCCATCTCTTCCACCACCAGCACGGCCGTGTCCTGCTCGATCGCCTGATTGATCGTCGCCATCACGCCCATGTTCATCAAGGTCTTGATCACCTCGGTCGCCTTCACCGCCATCTTCTGCGCGAGCTCGCCCACCGTCATGGCCTCGGTGATCGGAACCTCGCGCACGACGCGGGCGGTCGGCATCTCGAAGCCGTGCTTCGTATCCGCCTCGGCGCCCACCGCGCGGCGCCGCCCGTCGCGGGATTTCTTCTTCTTGTGGCGCGAGCTCACGTCGCCGACGATGTGCAGCTCCTGGCGGCCGTAACGGGTCGACTTGTCTTCCTGCACCTCGCGGGCGACCTTGGTCGGTTTCGCGGCGGCAGCGGCCGCGGCCTTGCGCTCGCGCTCGACTTGCTCGCGCGCGAGCTGCTCGGCGGCCAGACGGCGCGCTTCCTCCTCCTCGGTGCGCTTGCGATTCTCCTCGTCGGTGCGGCGGCGGTTCTCCTCCTCGATGCGCTCCCGGTCGAGTCGCTCCTTCTCAAGCCGCTCATGCTCGGCGCGCTCGAGCGCTGCTCTCGCCTGCTCCTCGCTCTCGCGCTGCCGGTCGAGCTCCTCCTGTTGGTGGCGCGCCTGGTCCTCGAGGACTTCGCGCTTGATGTAGGTGCGCTTGGAGCGAACCTCGACGTTGACGGTGCGCGCACGGCCCTGGGGGCTCGCGAGCTTGAGCTCCGATTGCGATTTGCGCCGCAGGGTGATCTTGCGCGGCGCGGCGTCCGCCTGGGCGTCGTTACGCCCGTGGCTGCGGCGCAGATGCGTCAGCAGCTCGTGCTTCGCATCCTCGCTGATCATGTCCTCCGCGCCGTCGACTTTGATCCCGGCCTGGTCGAGCTGCTGCAATAGCCGATCGACCGGCACCTTCAATACTTCGGCGAACTGCGCGACCGTTACATCTGCCATAGCGCTCCCCCTAAGCCTTCGCCTCTTCCGCGAACCAGTGCTTGCGCGCGTCCATGATCAGTTCCGCGGCCCTCTTCTCGTCGACCTCACCCATCTCCACCAGCTCGTCCACCGCCAAGTTCGCCAGGTCTTCGCGTGTCTTGACACCCTTGCGCGCGAGCGTCTTGCTCAGCGCCTCGCCCGCCAGCTCCAGCAGATCAGCCGCCGGCTCCATGCCATCCATCGATTCCTCGCTCGCGATCGCCTGCGTGAGGAGCACGTCGCGGGCGCGCGTACGCAGCTCCTTGACGATCTCCTCGTCGAATTCCTCGATGGCATTGAGCTCGCTCGCGGGCACGTAGGCGATCTCCTCGATGGTCGAAAAGCCCTCCTGCACCAGGATATTCGCGACATCTGCATCGACGTCGAGCTGCTGCATGAAGGTCTCGCGCAGCGCCGTCGATTCGCTCTCGCTCTTCGCCTCGGCTTGCGACTCGCTCATCACGTTCAATTCCCAGCCGGTGAGCTCGCTCGCCAGGCGGATGTTCTGCCCCCCCCGCCCGATCGCCTGCGAGAGCTTGTCCTCGGAGACCGCGATGTCCATCGAGTGCGAGTCCTCGTCGACCACGATCGAGGTGACCTCGGCAGGTGCCATCGCATTGATCACGAACTGAGCGGCGTTGTCGTCATAGGGGATGATGTCCACACGCTCGCCGGCGATCTCGTTCGAGACCGCCTGCACGCGCGAGCCGCGCATGCCGACGCATGCGCCGACCGGATCGACGCGTGGATCGTTCGAGCGCACCGCGATCTTGGCACGCACACCCGGATCGCGCGCCGCCGCGAGAATGTTGATCAAGCCCTGCCCGACCTCCGGCACCTCGAGCTTGAACAGCTCGATCAGGAATTCCGGCGCGGTCCGCGACAGAAACAGCTGTGGACCGCGCGGCTCCGAGCGCACTTCCTTCAAGTAGGCCTTGATGCGGTCCTGCGAGCGCACCGGCTCGCGCGGAATCATCTCCTCGCGCGCGACGAAGCCCTCGGCGTTCGCGCCGAGATCGACGTAGATGCCGTTGCGGTCGACGCGCTTGACGATGCCGCTCACGAGCGTTCCGGCTCGATCCTTGTAGGCATCGACCACCTGCGCCCTTTCGGCCTCGCGCACCTTCTGCACGATCACCTGCTTGGCGGTTTGCGCGAGAATCCGGCCGAACGGCACGGACTCCATCGGCTGCTCGACATAACCGCCCGGCTCGACGTCCTCATCGATGTCGCGCGCATCCTCCATGCGCAATTCGCGCTCGGGGACCTCGAGCTCCGTGGAATCGTCGGCGAACACCTTCCAGCGCCGGAAGGTGTCGTAGGCGCCCGTCTTGCGGTTGATCGAGACGCGCACATCGAGTTCCTCGCCGTATTTCTTGCGGGTAGCCGACGCCAGCGCCGCTTCGAGCGCCTCGAAGATGATCTCCTTGTCGACGCCCTTCTCGTTCGAGACCGCATCGACCGCCATCAGAATCTCTTTGTTCATGACCTCTCCTCGTCACTCCGGCCGCAATCGTGCTTTCTGAATTCGCTCGAGCGGCAGGTCGTGAGCCCGCCCGTCCACCTCGACCACAATCGTGTCGCCATCGACCGATTTCAATGTCCCGACGAAACGCCGCCGCCCCTCGATGGGAAGCTTCAGCTCGGCGAATATCCGCTGTCCGACGAAGCGCTCGAAGTGCGCGCGCTTGCGCAAAATCCGATCGAATCCGGGAGAAGACACCTCCAAGGTGTAAGGTCCCTTAATCGGGTCCTCCATATCGAGCACGCGGCTCACCGCGTGACTCACCCTCGCGCAGTCCTCCACCGTGATCTTCGCCTCCTTCTCCTCCTCGCCGCGCTCGCCCCCGGCGCACCGCTCCGAGCCCCGATCGATGAATATCCGCAAGACTCCGCCGCGCCCCGCCTGCACGAACTCGAGGTCGAGCAGCTCAAAGCCCAACGCCTCGATCGGCGGCTCCAGCAGGCGCATCAAGGCGTCGCGCATTGACTCAAACCCTTCGCAAGTCGCGCTTCGCCCGCGAAGCGCGCTCAAACAAAAAAGGGGACCATCGGCCCCCTTGTCGTTCAACGAAAAAGCCCCATCGAGGGGCTCATTCAACACAGCGCCCTTGCGGGCGCTCCCGAGAAGATCAGTTCGCTTTTATACCAAAGCTCACCTTGATCCGATGCCGAGAAGCGGAATTATAGGGAACTCTGAGCTGAGCGTAAACCCTCGAGGGCGGCCGGGGCCTGGCGGCGGCCCCGGCACTCGGCGTCAGATCACCAGCGCTTCGCGCCCCGCGAACCGCTGCGCTCCTGTGCCTCGTTCACCTTGAGCGCTCGCCCTCCCACATCGTAGCCGTTCAGGGCTGCCATGGCGCGCGCGGCGTCCGCGCTCGCCATTTCCACGAAACCGAAGCCGCGCGGCCGTCCCGTGTCGCGATCGTTGATCAACGCCACGGAGGCGACAGGGCCGTGCTTCTCAAAGAGCGCTCGCACAGCGGCCTCGTCCATGGAGAAGGGGAGATTGCCAACATACATCTTCGTCATATTTCTAAAATACCTGCTACATAAGAAACCATCGGCCGTTCCCGCCTCGAGGGCGGGCTACCGGCCACCCGGATCGAACCTACTTGGTGGGTTACGGTCGACACGCCGGAGCGGCGTACAGACCAGAAACGGACAAGGAGCCACGAACCGGCGCGGATAGTACAGCAAATTCTCGCTTAGTACGAACTTCTTGCGCCCCCTCACCCGGAACATCGCCGCCCACTTCGACAGGCCACACCCCTCTACGAGCCCCAGCACGAGGCCACCGGCGGCTGTCCCCGGTCGCACGACAAGAGCGATGACGCCACCCCCTGCCATTGAAGCCGCAGGCCTGCTGCACTGCACAATTTCGCGGCGAGAGCGCCCTCTTCCGCGCCGTGATTAACCATGAAGAGCATTCCTCCCGCCTTGAGGTTCTCGTGCATTCGGTGAAAGAGCTGATCGGGCCGAAGGAGCGAGAGCGGAAGGCGCCAAGCCAAGATGGCCGTGGGCGTCAGAAAGGGAAACCAGGCCGTGATGACGTCGGCCGGCTGCGCATAGCGGCGGTAGTCGGCGACGATGAACTCCGAGCCGGGCGTGCGCTCGAGGTAACCCCTGGCGTAGTCGATGCGCGTCCGGCCATCCTTGAAAAGCCGATACCCCTCGACCTCGACGCCGATGAGCCGGCGCGGCCGAAAGAACGCCGCCAGCGTCGTGGCATACCAAAAACTGGCGCAGCCCACATCGCACAGTACCTCGCACCGCGGCCGCGCCAATCCGCCCTCGACGAAGGCACGATCGAGAATATCGAGGTACTCGTAATTATTCAGGCTGGTGGCCGCCGAGAGCTCGGATTCGAACCGCACCTGGTAGCGGCTGCGGAGCAGCGCGATTCTTTGGGCCTGTTCGGGCGGCAGCCCCGGCAGCTCAACGGCAGGCGTCTCGCGAAACGCCCCGCGCGACCAGCGCACGCGCTCGGACACGCCGAGCCAGAAGCGGTGGCGGATGGATCGAAGTCGTTGCATCACGGAGTACACGTTTCGACCTCACAGCTGAAGCTCCTCACGGTGCATCGCACCGAGCACGAGTCCATAAACGAGTCCCGCTGCAAGCCACGACATGCCCACCCTCACCGCAAGTGCGCTCATTCCCGAGAACACCGCCGCAACGACGAGGATGCCGCAGATCGGCACGATCCAGTGAGTGCCGATCTGGCGCGACCGCATCTTCACCCCGAAGCGCACCAGCACCGAGACGTGCAGCAGCAAAAATCCGCTCAGAGCCCCGAAGTTCACGATCGAGGCGAGATCGTCCAGCCGATTCTTCATGAGGAGCGCCACGCCGAGCGAGATCGCCGAGGTCGCCAACATGCCGACGTACGGTGTGTTGTAGCGCGGATGCAGGCGTGCGAAGACGCTCGGCATCTGCCGGTCTCGGCCCATGGCGAAGACCACCCGTGCGACTCCCACCTGCATGGGCAGCGCATTCGACAGGCCGACGACGATGGCGTTGGTCCAAGCGAGCAGCGCCGCGCACCACGGGCCGACGGCCCACGCGGCAAGCTCATAGGTCGCCGCCGCCGGGTCCCTGATCGGGAATCCGGACAAGAGGTCCCCGAGAATCCAGGTGAGCGCGACGAAGAAGACGGCCGAGAGCACCAGCACCGCTATGATCGCTCGCCCGACGACGCGTCGATCGCCGCCCTTGACCTCCTCGGCGAGCGTCGAGACCGCATCGAAGCCGAGAAACGACATGATGCAAATCGAGGTCGCGCTGAAGATCTTGCCGGCATCGAATTTCGCCCGATTGAAGAGCGGCGCGAGCGTGAGGCCGCCATCGCCTTTGCCCGCATGCAGCGCACCGAGCCCGAGCGCCAGGAACACGAGCACCACGAGCACCTGAATCGCGACCGCGACGAAGTTGGCGCGCGAGGTGACCGTGATTCCGAACCAGTTCACGCCCGTGGTGATGAGAGCGAGCAGGATGATCCACACGCCGCGGTCGATGCCGGGGAGCAGCGTCTCCAAGGCCACGGCGATCAGCACGTAGACGAAGGCGGGTATCAACAGATAGTCGAGCAAGATCATCCATCCCGCCATGAATCCCGGAAAGGCGCCGAGACAGTGGCGCGCAAAGCCGTACACCGAGCCTGCGGTGGGCAGCACCTCGGTCATGGTGGCGTAGCTTCGCGCGGTGAAGTACATGCAGATGCCGCCGAGCGCATAGGCCAGCACGACGAGGCCGCCGGATGCGTTCCACACGAACCCGAGCGTGTTCAAGGGAGCGAACGGCGCGATGTACGCCAACCCGTAAAGGATCAGATCCCAGTAAGTCAGCGAGCGCTTGAGACTCGTCTCCCGCCCGATGACCTCGGCGCTCATGGAGCGGCCGGCGTGACCGTGACCTGCACGCTGTGGACCGCGGTGCTCTCGCCCATGTCGCTCTTCACGCCTGGATTGAGCACGTTCACGTTCGCGTGCTCCGGAGCAGATCCGAGCCAGCGACCTTTGTGCGCCAGAGCCACGCCGCGGGGAAGCTCCGCCGACAGGGTGACCTTGAGATTGAGCGCCCCGCTCTCGTTGTGCACGAGTGCAGTTGCGCCCTCCGACAATCGCCGCTCCGCGGCATCCTGAGGGTGCAGCGCGATGCTCGCGGCTCCGATGCGTGTGGTCACCTTGCTCACGTTGCCGAAGCTCGTGTTGAGGAGCCACGCATGGGCCGGCGACAGCAGGCGCAAGCGCCCGGACGCGGGACGCGCATCGCTCCAAGGCTGCGGGAGGCGCGGCAAGCCGTCGAGGGCGGCGCGCTCACTCGCGATCTCGATCCGCCCACTTGGCGTCGGGAACACGCCTTCGCCGAACTGCGTCACGGGCTCGATCGGAACCCAGATGCTGCCCTTCGCCTTGAGCGACGCGAAGCTCTCATCGAGTCCGCTGCGCGCGAGTAGCTCGGCGAGCATCTGCGCATCGCTCTGCTCGAACTCCGCTTCGGCGAACTCCATGGCGCGCGCCAGTCGACGGAAGATCTCCTGATTGGGCAGCGCCTCGCCCAGCGGCTCCATGGCCTTTACTTGAGCGGACAAGGCCATGTTGAAATACGGCGCGACGAGATCGTCGAACTCGAGGAAGCTCGCGGCCGGCAGCACGAAGTCGGCGAGCGCCGTGGTGTCGGTGGGGAAGAGCTCAAGGACCACGGTGAGCAGGTCCTCGCGCGCGAGCGCGCGACGGAGCCTCGTCTGCTGAGGGCACGAGGCAAGCGGATTCATGTTCCACACGATGAGCGCCTGCGATCGCCGCGGGTCCTCCAGAGCCTGCGCGAAATCCATGTGGCTGATCGCGGGTGGCGAGGCCGCCGCCAGATGCGCGCCGGTCAAGTGCGCCTCGTCGATCCCCCGTTGCCGCAGATTCGCGTTGAGGTACAGAAAGCCGGCGCCCGGCTTGCACAGATTTCCCGTGACCGCCGGCAAAGTCGCGCAGGCGCGCATGACGTTTCCGCCGGTGGTCTGACGCTGCAGGCCCTGCCCCAGCCACAGGAGCGAGGGCCCGGGGGCATACAGATGCGCCACCTTCTCGATCATCGCGGCCGGCACACCGCTCCGGGCAGCGAGCTCCCCGAGATCACACCCCGCCACGGCCGGCGCGAGCTCCTCCCATCCCTTCACGTGGCGCTCGATGAATGCCTCGTCGATCAGGCCATCGCGTTGGATCACGTGCAGCAGCGCAAAGGCGAGCGCGGCGTCGCTCCCCGGGAAAGGCTGCAAATGAACGTCGGCCTTCTCCGCGGTCGGAGTTCGAATGGGGTCGACGACCACGATCTTGGCCGGCGACTCGGGCAGCCATTGCTCGTGTGCATGCGGGGCGGATGCGTGCGGGTTCGCTCCCCACACGACGATGCACGCGGCATTTTTAGCCGTGCGAGGATCGAAACCGTCCACCGACGTGCCGTACATGTACTTGAGGGCGACGTGGCCCGCCATGTTGCAGATCGTGTCCGGCGTCACCTCGGTGGCGCCGAGGCGATTGAAGAACCTCATCGGAGAGGCCCCCGCGAGCAGTGAGATGGTGCCCGTGTAATGGGCGTTCAGGATGGACGCTGCGCCGTGCGAAGCGATGATGCGCTTCAAGCGCCGGGCGATCTGCGCGATGGCCGTGTCCCAGCCGCAGGGCTCGAAGACGCCCTGTCCCTTGGCACCAACGCGGCGCATCGGCCGCGTCAGTCGCCGGCCAGGGTCGCGCCACTCGCGGTTATAGGCCGTCGAGCACTTGCCGCAGAGGACTCCACGGCTCACCGGGTGAGCGGGATCGCCACGCACCGCCGTGACCACCCCATCGCGCTTGACCACTTGGATGCCGCAGGAGTCGTAGCAATCCCGCGGGCAGGTGGTGAGGAGGACCTCGGTGCGCGACCTGCTTCCCATCAGCGCACGCCGCGAGAGCCTGGCTCGCCGAGACCCGTGGCTTCGGCCTTGCTCAACAAGTCACTGCGCATGGCGGAGGCCTCCAAGCGCAGCGGATGAGCGCGCAGGGGGGCGATCTCGGCGGCGGTGAACGGTTGAAAGCGCGCCGGCAGATGCTCCTTGTCGAAACGCCAGAGCATCCAATTGAGCACCTCCGCCAGGTCCGCATCCGAGAGCGGTGAGGTTGCGACGCCGGGTACCCGAACGAGGTACTCGCGGCCTCCGGGAGCCCAGAGAAATTTGGCCATGGTTTCCTTCAGATTCGGCGCCGCCCCCTCCGATCCCGACCCGTCCAGACGATGACACCCTTGGCAGTTCAGCGTCCAGTTTTGCCAGGCGCGGCGGGAGTTCTCGACGCCGGCGGGTGCTGCGCCGATCCGCTCGGCTGTGAGCGTCACCATCGCCGTTGTGGGCGAGGTCGCTCGATCCGGCAGCTGCGCCGCCGCCTCGTCCGCAAGCACGCCGCTCCCGCCGGGCAGGAGGGGCAAGGCGAGCGCCGGCCACAGGAGCGCGCGCCCGATCGGGTTACTTTTTCTGCTCAATCGCCACGCCCAGGATGAGGGCGACCGTGCACGTATACGATTGGCTCTTGGTGCCGAAGCACCAAGTGACCTCATTGTTGGTCTGCGGCCGCACGACCGGACGATCCCCGAGATTGTTCTGGCAAGCGCATCGACCCCAAGCCACGCCGCCGCAGCAGTCGTTGTAGGAGATGATGTAGCTGCGCTGATCCGCCGGGTTCCTGCAGGTGCCGATCCAGGTGATCGGCGACATCTCCGTGCCGGGCGGACAGCTGTTGACGGTGCCGCCGTAGCAGGTGCAGAGCGATCCGTCGATCCCGCAATAGCGCCAGTAGTCGCACTTGGTTCGATCGCCGGGATCTTGCGGGTTGCCCGACTCTTGCGGGGCCGGCTCACCGGAATTCGGGTCGTTCGGGTTCGGCGCGCCGGCCTCGGCGCCCTTGGCAACCGGTAAGAGCGGGATGGCCGCCGCACCCGCGAGCAATCCTCCGAGGACGCCGAAGAGGCTGCGCCTGGAGGTGCGGCTCGCGAAGCCGCGCAAGAGTTTTTCCGTCACTTGATCGAATTGAGCCACGCTATTCTCCCGAAGAAGCACGCCTGTCGCTGGTCCTCAAGAATTGCTGAATGCTGCCGACGCCGCGTTCCTTCGCCACGAATAGGCTCTCCAAATGCTCGCGCGTATTGACGAGGCCGGTCGCCGACAGCCGTCCCACCTCATCGATGAGGACGGCGTAGGGAAGCTTGGCCACTGCGTAGCTGCGCCCCAGGTGCTCGGAGAGGACGTAGGGAAATTTCGCGAGGCCCTTATCGGCGACGAATCGCGCATGGATCTCGCGGTCGCCATCGCTCGCGAGCACGATCTCGAGCCAGCGGCGCTCAGCCGACTGCGCCGAGCGGACGGCGGGCAGAAGCGCCTCGCACACCGTGCACTCCGGCGAGATGAACAGCAGCATCTGGCTGCGGCCCCCGCGCACTCCACCGATCTTGACGGCGCTGCCGTCCAAGGCGATCAGGTTCATCTCGGGCGCCGCCTCGCCGAGCTTCAACGGCTGGGAGAGCGCCAAGGCTCCCGCAGGCGCGAGGCGCTGATGTAGCACGCCCACCTGTCTTGCGAGCGCGATGCAGACCACGCTCAACACCAATACCGCGATCCACAGCGCGACCTCGGAGGCGATCACGAGGCTCATGACGCAACGCTCTTGACTTGCGGTGACAGGCTCATCACTTGATCGAGTGCGCCATACAGCGCCAAGAGCGCGCACGCTCCCACGAGCTCGCTGGGCGGCATCGGCACCGCCCCGCTTCGCGTCGTGATCGCGACGGCGAGTGATGCGAGCGCGAGTGCTGCGTTTCGCACGATGTGAAACGCACCGAGCGGGTGGCGAGACGGCGCGAAGCTGCAGCCGCAATCGACGTCGCGCCGCCCCTTCGCGATGGCGCGCACGATGAGCGCGAGATAGCCGCTCAACACGAGCGTCGAGATCCACGCGCCGCTCGCCCTGCCGGAAGGCACGATGAGAAGCACCGCCGCCCCCGCCTCGAGGAGGCTCGCGAGGAGGACGGCCGCCGGCGCCGCTGCACGCGGCACTCCCGCGAACTCGTGAGCGACGCTGCGCGCGTGAGCGAAGCGCCATCCCTTGTGAGCCGCAGTGGTCGCGAGCAACAGCGCGAGAAATGCCGCGAGCTGCGTGGCGAGCAACTCGGCCACAGCGGGCGCCTCGCCCGCGCCCATCACCGGCGGGCCTCGCTCACCGGACTCATGGGTGGAAGGTCTCCATTTGCATGCGCGTATGAAATCCCGGCAAATCAAGACTACGCACCAGGCTGCCCCCCTGCGTCTCGTAGACATCGAGCCGCTCACTCGCCTGCACCAGCATCAGCGCCTCGGGTCCGTGCGTCAGGGCAATCGAGGAGCCGGGCCGTACGAGCCGCATGCGCTTGACGCGCGCCTTGGTGGCGGGATTGTAAACCCAGACTTCCGTGGCCGGATCCTTGTGCGTGCCCTCCTGCGCATTCGGCTGCATCAAGACGTAGAGGAGCTTGCTCGCGTCGCTCGCGATCAGTTGCCAGCCGCTGGGCCGCCAGTTGGCCGCCTTCTCTGCCGCGCTCACCAAGGACCAGTCCGGCAGGATCTTCGGCTCATCGCTCTTCATGTCGATGGGCTGAATACGCCCGTGCAGGCTCGGGAAGTAGCGGACACCGTTCAGCTCGGCGCTCCCGGTGAACAAGGGATCGGTGTCGAGCGGATTGAAGGGTTTCGATTCAGTTCGGCCGGCGACCCCTCCGTTCGCATCGAGGCGGATCGACAGCAGGGTACCGCTCGAGCAGAGAGTCGAGAACCCGCGGGCGCCCGACGGATACACCAGCGAGCAGCCAGGGACCTCGATCTCGCCGAGAGGCTGGCGCTTCACCAGATCGACCACCGTCACCGAGGCGGCCGGTGTGAAGTTGAAGACGAGCGCCATGCGCTCCTCGTCGGTGAAGCTCATCAGCCCTTCCATCGCCGTGATCAGCGCGCGCTTGGTCCCGGGCAGCACGATCTCGCCGGCCACGTTGAGGGTTTGCATGTCGTAGATCGTGATGAAGTCGGTGCGTGCGCCGCGCACGCCGCGCGACCACACCGTATCGGCCACGTAGAGCTCGGGGCGCTTGTCCGAGACGAGGAGCGTCGCCGAGTCGTGCGCCTGCAATTGCGCCTTGACCTCGCGGCTGTCGGCGCCGACGTTCCTGAGCTCGATGCGGTCGCCGGCGTAGTTCAGGAACGCCCAGCCGGTCGGATACTTCGCCGGCAGCTTCTCGACTTTCAGCGTCGGGTCGGGCGGAAGGGGCGTCGGAAATTCCGATACCGGCGCCGCCGCGACAAGCGCCGGCGCTGCCGCGGCGAGCGCGCCAACTAAAAGCGCAGTCGCCCTCGAGATACGGATGATCATTCGTTGGACCTCGCTCTGCATCGGGAAACACCCTCGCCGTGCAGCGGTTCCCGTCAACGTCAAGGACGCCTCTGGTTCGCATTCTTGGGTGCCGACGGCATCGCCCCCCCCGGGCAGCAAAGTGTACGTGAACTCTAGCGAGCTGAACACTCCAGAGCGCCCAACGGGTAATATGAAGACATGTCCTCCACTTGGGGAAATGATCGAGGGATCACGCTTCGCCTAGCTACCCGCGCCGATGTGCCGATGCTCGTGACCCTGATCGCACGCTCGGCGCGAGGCTTGAGCGTCGGCGACTACCGTCCGAGTCAAGTCGAGGCCGCGCTGCGTGGTGCGTTCGGCGTCGATACTCAGTTGGTGGACGATGGCACCTACTACGTCGCCGAGGAGAACGGCATTCCCGTGGGCTGCGGCGGATGGAGTTTTCGCGCCACCCTGTTCGGCAGCGATGCGCGTGCGGGGCGCGACACCGCACTCCTCGATCCGCGCACGCAAGCGGCGAGAATCCGGGCGTTCTTCGTCGAGCCCACCGAGGCAAGACGCGGCATCGGCTCGCTCCTCCTCGAGCGCTGCGAGCGCGAAGCACGATCGCGCGGGTTCTCGCGAGTCGAGCTGATGGCCACCCTCCCCGGCGTCAAGCTCTACGCCGCGCGCGGCTACGTCGGTACGGAGCGGGTACGCTACGATCTCGGCGACGGCGTGAGCATCGACTTCGTACCCATGCGCAAGGACTTGAGATGACCCGAATGATTCCAGCCACGCTGATCGCGGGTGACGGCATCGGACCGGAAATCGTCGAGGCGGCGGTCGGCGTGCTCGAGGCGCTCGGAGCGCCGTTCGAGTGGGACCGGCAGGCGGCCGGCCTGGAAAGCCTGAAGGCGGAGGGGGATCCGCTGCCCGCGCATACCCTCGCGAGCATTCGCCGTACGCGCTTGGCTCTCAAGGGTCCGCTCGAGACTCCCTCGGCCGGAGGCTATCGATCCTCCAACGTCCGCCTGCGCGAGGAGTTCAAGCTGTACGCGAATCTGCGTCCGGCGCGCACCCTCATCCCGGGCGGACGCTTCGACAATATCGATCTCGTCGTGGTGCGCGAGAATCTCGAGGGCCTGTACATCGGTCACGAGCACTATGTGCAGATCGGCGATGACCCGCACGCGGTGGCGATGGCCACCGGCGTCAACACGCGCCAAGGGAGCCGGCGCCTGCTCGAGTTCGCCTTCGATCATGCCGTGGCCACGGGTCGCAGGAAGGTCACGATCGTTCATAAAGCCAACATCATGAAGGCACTCACCGGGATCTTCTTGGAGACCGGCTTGGACTTGTACGAGCGCAGCTACAAAGGCCGCTTCATCTTAGATACGGTAATCATCGACGCGTGCGCGATGAAGCTCGTGCTGAATCCCTGGCAATTCGACGTGCTCGTGACCACCAACCTGTTCGGCGACATTCTCTCCGACCTCGTCGCGGGACTGGTCGGGGGCTTGGGCGTGACGCCGGGCGCCAACATCGGTGCCGACGCCGCCGTCTTCGAGGCGGTGCACGGCTCCGCGCCGGACATCGCCGGGAAGGGAATCGCCAACCCGACCGCGCTCCTCCTCGCCGCCGCGATGATGCTCGAGCACTGCCGCCTCGCGGAGCTGGCCGGGCGGCTGCGCCGGGCGATCGGGCGGACTCTGAACGAGGACCGCGTCCGCACCGGCGATCTCGGCGGCAAGGCGACGACAGCGCAGTTCACCTCAGCGCTGATCGAGCGCATCGCGCATGACTGACGGACTGGCTGCGCAACACCCGCGCACCCCGTCGAACGGCTCCCGCATGCCGGGAGTCCTATCCATCGAGAACGTGAGCAAGTGCTACGCCACCGGCGTGCGCGCGCTCGAGCCGATCAATCTCGAGATCGAGAAGGGCGAGATCTTCGCGCTCTTGGGTCCCAACGGCGCGGGCAAGACGACGCTGATCAATATCATCTGCGGCATCGTCACCCCGAGCAGCGGCCGTGTGGTCGCCGACGGTCACGACATCGTGCGCGACTACCGCGCAGCGCGCTCGAAGATCGGCTTGGTGCCTCAGGAGCTCACCACGGACTCCTACGAGACCGTCTGGGCGAACGTCAATTTCAGCCGCGGGCTGTTCGGCCGACCTCCCGATCACGAGTACGTGGCGCGCCTGCTGCGCGACCTATCGCTCACCGACAAGCGGGACGCGAGGATCATGACCCTGTCGGGCGGCATGAAACGGCGTGTGATGATCGCCAAGGCGCTGTCGCACGAGCCCGATATCCTGTTTCTGGACGAGCCGACGGCGGGCGTCGATGTGGAGCTGCGGCGTGACCTGTGGAACCTGGTGCGGCGCCTGCGCGAGCGCGGTGTGACCATCATTCTCACCACGCATTACATCGAGGAAGCCGAGGAAATGGCGGACCGAGTTGGCGTCATCCACAAAGGCGCGCTCATTGTGGTCGAGGAAAAAGAGGCGCTGATGAGGAAATTCGGCAAGAAGCGCTTGACGCTCCACCTCAAGAGACCGATGGCGCAGATTCCGGCCTCGCTCGCCGGGTGGGGACTGGAGCTCACCGGGAACGGGCAGGATCTCGTTTGCACTTTCGAGGGATCGAGCCGGGTGGACATTGCGACGCTGCTCGAGCGCATCAACGAGCTGTCGATCGAAATCAGGGATCTGCAAACTCAGCAGAGCTCGCTCGAGGATATATTCGTGAGTTTGGTGAGCGAGCGCGCATGAGATCCTCGCGCTTGCAATTCAACCGCTACGGTGTCTGGGCCATCTACAAATTCGAGATCGCGCGTGCGCTGCGCACGCTCGTCCAGACTCTGGTGACGCCGGTCATCTCTACCACTCTGTACTTCGTCGTATTCGGTGCCGCCATCGGTACGCGCATGAGCGCGGTGAGCCACGTGCCCTACGGCGCCTTCATCGTGCCGGGGCTCATCATGCTCGCCCTGTTCACGGAGAGCCTGGCAAACGCCTCCTTCGGAATTTTCTTCCCGAAATTCATCGGCACGATCTACGAGGTTCTATCGGCGCCCATCTCCTACCTGGAGATCGTCATCGCCTATGTTGGCGCGGCCGCATCCAAATCCGTGGTGCTGGGCTTCGTCATCCTCGCGACCGCCTCGCTGTTCGTTCAGATCAAGATCGAGCATCCGATCCTGATGGCCGGCTTTCTGTTGATGACGGCGGTCAACTTCAGCCTCTTCGGGTTCATTCTCGGGCTGTGGGCCCGAGGCTGGGAGCAGCTGCAGCTCATTCCTGCGCTGGTGGTGACCCCGCTCACCTTCCTCGGCGGGGCGTTCTACTCGATCGGCATGCTGCCGCCGGCCTGGCGTACGTTCAGCCTGTTCAACCCGGTCGTGTATTTGATCAGCGGTTTTCGGTGGTGCTTCTACGGGACGGCGGATGTGAGCGTCGGCTTGAGCTTCGCGATGACCGCGGGCTTCTTCGTCCTGTGCCTCGGCATCATCGGGTGGATCTTCAAGACCGGGTATCGGCTGAAGAATTGAGACCCTCAAGCCTTCACGGCGTCGGCATCGAGGCCCGCATCCGCCGCCTCGGCGCTGCGCCGGTCGGCCCCGACATCAAACGAGCGGCAGGCGACGAGGTAAACCGCGGTCGCCACGGGAAGTCCCACCAGCATCGCGATGTCGGCGCCTCCCAAGGCTTTGGCGACCGGGCCCACGTACAGCCCCGGCACGCTGAAGAACGGAATCATCACGAGGAATCCGACGCCGTAGGCGGTGAGCCCGCGCCAGTTCCAGCGTCCGTACATGCCGCGCGGGTTGAAGATCTCGCGCACGGAATAATGCCCGCGCCGCACCCAGTAGAAATCCACCAGGTTGATCGCGGTCCAGGGCGTGAAAAGGTACAGCAGCACGGCCAGGAATTCACCGAACTTCTCGACGAAATTCTCCGTCGATGCGAGCGCCAGGCTGCTCGCGGCCGCCGTGGAGACCATCAGGGTGACAATCCGGCGGCCGAGCGTCGGATTGCTCGGCTTGATCGAGTCGACGACGCTCAGCAGCGTGAGCGATGCGCCGTAGAAATTGAGCGTGGTGATGGTCAAGAGCCCGAACAGCGAGCAGAGGAGGAGCGGCTTGTCGAATCCAACGATCGCGGCATTGGCTGCGGCGCCCACCGCGGCGACGAATTCCATCTTCGGAAAGAGAGCCGCTGCCACCGAGCCGACCAGCATGGTCCAGGTTCCGCCCACAAACGCCCCGAGGTAAGTCCACCAGAAAGAGGCGCTCACGCCGACATCGCGCGGCAAATAGCGCGAATAATCCGACACGTAAATAGACCACGATACCTGGTAGGAAGCAGCCGCGAAGAGCTGCGCGAGAAAGGGCACGGCTCGAAATTCACTGACGTCGAGCGCGCCCGCAGGAAATTGACCTCTTATCGACACCGCCACCGTGAACACCAGCAACGCGACGATGAGCACGTATGCGACCCAGCGCTGCGCGATGTGAATGAGGTCGTAGCCGAGGATGGCGAGCGCAACCGAGAGCAGCGCAAAGACGAGCAGGGTCGGCTTCTTGTCGAAACCGTACAGGGAATGCAAGGTGTCGGCCGCGAGGATCTGGTTGAACGCGTTGAAGCCGATGTAGGCGATCAGCGCCACGCCCCACACGAGCAGCGCACCCATGTAGCCGAATTGCGGGCGCGATTGAATCATCTGCGGAAGCCCGAGCTGCGGACCCTGTGTGGAATGGAACGCCATGAAGAAGGTGCCGAAGGCCGAGCCGAGAACCACGGCGATGCCCATCCACAGGAGATTGCCGCCGAGCGCGGCTCCGACCACGCCGGTCGCGACCGTCGCGAGGTGCGCATCGCCCGAAAACCACACAGGCCAGAGATGCCAGACCTTGCCGTGCCGCTCGGCGATGGGGATGTAATCAATCGAGTGCTTTTCGATCAAACCGTCGCCGAGTTGTTTTTGCACCGTTGTGACCTGCGCCGGGGATGGATCGGGAGGTTAGCACAAACCGCGGCGCGCTCGCGGCGCGCTCGCGGCGCGCCGCGAGTCGCGCCTAATACTCGAATTGGTACTGCACGCCGACGCTACTGCCCGGGTCGTTTTCGGGCGTGGTGCCCTGAATGGCGGTGCCATTGCCGAGCCGGGTCTGCAGCTTGAGATGCCGCGTGAGGTCGACGTCGACCTCGACCTGGCTCTGCCCGGTGGTGGTTTGCTTGCCCTCGACGTACACCCGCCTGGAGATGTAACGCCCGGCTTGGATGGCGGCTCCAGTATTCTCCGGCGTGCCGGTGGGCGAGGTGGTCGTGCCCTGTCCCAGGGACAGGCGGTCGAGCCCGAGGCTGCGCTGAAGCTTCGTCAGCGGATTGCCGCCGCTTCCTCCCACGCCGGTGAGCGTCGCGAGCGCGGCGCCGACTTGCGCCAGCTGCAGCGCCGTGAGCTGAGAGGGGTTCTCGCCGAACAAGAGCATCGCCATGATCTCATCGGGGGATTGCCCTGCGGCGGTGAGCTCGAACTTGGGCGAATCTGCATAACCCGTGATGCGCAATTTTGCCTCGATGTTGTTCACCGTGGTCTGCGCGGTGAAATCCAGCGTGGGATCGATGTTTCTCTTGAGCCCGGATCCATCGAAGCTCACGCGGCTGTCGGTGCTGAAGGTGAGCCTCGAGTTGGCGACGGTGAAAGTTCCGCGCTGCAGATCGAATCCGCCGGTCACCACCGGCGAATCGGTGGTGCCGCCGATGTGCAGCTCGCCGCCGAGCTCTGCGTCCAATCCGCGCCCTTGCACCAGGATTTGGCGCGACTGGATGGCGACGTCGAGTCCGATCGTGAGCTTCTTGGCGGCCACCGGCGAAGGCTTGCCTCGACGGCGCACGTCGAGCACGGCCACATTGGGCGGAAAGGAATCCGGAATGCCGATCGTCGCCCGATTCACGTGGACCGAGCCCGTGACGGCGAGCTGCTTCTCGGCCGCGCCGCTCACGTGGATGTCGGCGTTCACGTTCGCGGTGACCAGACTGTTGGTGATCGCTTGAGCCCGGGCGGCGGTTACCTCGAGATCGATCGGAATGCCCGGCTGCAGGGCGCCGATGCTGCCGGTCATGGCGACGGTACCCGAGGCAGCGCTCGCCTTGAAGCTCTTGATCTGCAACGTCCCTTGGCTGCCGAACACCTCCCCGGCGATGTTGGTCAAGTTCAGACCGTGCGCGTAGTCACGCAGGCTCCCCTTCGTGAGAGCCACTGTGCCGCTGATTTGGGGATCGGCAAGATGGCCGCCCAGGGCCGCATCCACGGTGATTTGCCCGCTCTCATGCATGCCGCGCGCCTCGAACAGCGGATTTGCGACGCTCGCGTCCATTTTTCCGGCGATCTTGAGGTCGTAGGCGCCGGCGGCGTCGAGCGGGACGTCGCCGCTGGCACTGATCGAGGAGGCGCTCCCCGCGGTCAAGTGCAGATCGATCGAGGCGGCATCGCCTCTCAAATCCGCGATTGCGTGCAAATCCACCGCCGGAAGACCGACCGCCTCCTCGCTCGCGAAGCGAATGCCTCGAGCGTTGAGGCTGATGCTCCCGGTGGGCGCAAAGAGCGATCCCTGTAAATGGGCTCGACCCTCGATCGATCCTTCCGACACCACCTCGGACAGGAAGGCGTTGAGCAGCCTGGGACCCACCTGCTCGAGCGAGGCGGACAGGTCGAGCGATGGCATCACGTCCCCATCGACATCAAACACCGCATCCTCGGCTCCGAGCCTCAATCGCTCGACGCCGAGCCCACTGCGAAACGAAACGATGGCGGGCGATAACAGCCGCGCCTCCCGACCCCGGTAATCGGCGACGATGCTCGACACGCGCAGCTCTTGCGCATCGAGGTTTACCAGCGCGCCGGCCGAGAGCTTGGCGGGCGCTCCCTTGAGATCCGGTACATCGACATCGAGCTTGGCATCGACCGAATCGGTGGATCCCTCACCCGTGAGGTGCAGCGAGCCCAAGAATCCTCCCACCGCGAGATCCGTGAGGCCCAAGCCGAACACGGCGCGAGTGCGGCCGTGTTCGGGGGTAAAGGCGAGCTCACCCTCGAGACGGCCTTGCACGTTGCTTCCCAGAATCCGGTCGAAGTCGCCGATCCGGCCCACCTTGAGGCGCATCTCGCCGCGGCTATCTTCGGCGCCCGAGATCATCCTGAGCTCCCCTTCCGCATGAGCGCTTTTCCAGTCCGCGCGCTCCACGCGCAGGAGCCGCTCGGTGTGGGAGGTGTGCGCCAGCGCGACCACGAGCTCGAGCGGGGAGCCGTCGAGCGTGCCCTGTGCCCGGAGGCTAGCCTCCGGGGCCGTGGGCAAGCCCTGCGCGTGCAGCTCAGCGCTGACCGCGCCGGGCTCGGAGCCCTGCACCGCCACCCTGCTCCTGAGCTTGCAGTCGAGCGCGAGCGAGGAAGGGGGACCACCCATGCGCCCGGACGCCTCGAGCTCGCCGCCGAGCTGCGGTGCGAGTGCGCTCAGGTCCGAGACTCGAAGGTGCCATTCGGCCTCGAGCTGCTTGACGTACGCCTCGAGCGCGCCGCCGGCCGACCTCGCTGCCGCGGGCGCTGTCGGGCGAGTCGCCCGGGCACTCCCGGAGAGCGCCCAGGCTGGGCCCTGGATCTCGGCACGCTGCACCGAGAGAGCTTCGTCGGTCAGTGTGCCGGAGAGCTTGAGCGCCAGGCGATTTGCGAGCCTGGCGATCCACTTGTCGCTGCCCGCGGAGAGCGAGGCGCTCGCATCGAACGCGAAGCCAAGGCCTGCCCCGCGCGGCTCGATCTGCGCATTGACGGTGGCATCGCCGCGCACGTCCTGCCGCACCAGGGCGGCAAATGGCGCGACGTCCGGAAGGCGTGCCTGAAGGGTCATGCTCGGGCGCTCGGCGGTGAGCACACGCGCCTTGACCGAGAAAAGAGGATGGGTGGCTGTGACCTCGAGGGGCCGGTCGGGATCAGCGGTCCGGAGCGATGCCTCGAGTTGCAACCGATCCCTGGCGAGAAGCGCGGGAGCGGGCCCCGGGATGCGCAAGCCGTCGATCACTCCGTCGAGAGCGATGGCACCGCGGCTCGCCGCGAGCTGCGCCCGTAATGCCGCAAGTCCCACGCGGCCCGGCAACTCCAGCCCCTCGATCTCGAGATGTCCGTCGGCGGTCGGGGCGGCGAGGCTTCCCTTCCAGCGACCTTTGAGCGCGACGTGCTGCCAACGCAGGTCGGGGCGTGGAGCCAACTCGGGCGATTGCAGCGAATACTCGAGGTCAGCCGAGCCCTGGCGCAAATCGGCACTGCCGTCGGCGCTCGCGTGAAGCTCCCCGGCATCGAGCACAAGGGCCATACGCTCGGCGCTGCGGGGACCCGCGATGCTCGCGTGGACCGAGAGCGCGCCCAGTCCCGGCAGCTCCAGAATATTCTCGAGCGGCCCACCCGCCGGTTCGTGCACGTCGAGCGTTCCCTCCATGCTCGCGGGATCGAAGCGCAGGTGAAGGGCGTACTCGCCATCACCGCCGGCTCGTTGCGCGAGAACATCCGCGGCAGCGTCATCGAGCGAGCGCAGATGCCCGCCGCCGCGTACCGACAGCGTCGCGGGTCTGCCCGCAAGGGCCGCTCCCAGTTGCAGCACATCGATCGAGAATCGTGCGATCTCGATGTGCGGAATCCACGGCGCTCCTCCCCCGCCGCTCGATGGCTCCACCACGGGCCAGCGCTCGATGTCCACCCGCGCGGCCTCGAGCTGCTCGACCGCGATCCGGCGCTCCCAAAGCGACCAGGGGGACCAGCGCAGAGCGATGCGCTGCGCCTTGAGCCAGGTGCCCTCGCCGTCATTTAACTCGAGCTCCTCGAGCGTAAGGTTCCGGGGAAAGACGCCGCCGAGCCCCGATAGCTTCACGTAACCACCGGTCACCCGATAGGTGACTCGCTCGATCAGGGCGCGGCCGCCCTGGCTGTTGCCCGCGACGATGAGGGCACCCGTGAGCAGCACGACCACAGTCGCCATGCAGCCGAGAGTCCACGCCGAGATCTTGATGGCCCGGCGCATCAGAAGGCCTGCCCCAGGCCGATGTAGATCTGAAAAGGCTGCGGATCGCTGTCGTAGCGCTTGAGCGGCACGGCGACGTCCAATCGAATCGGGCCGATGGGGGTGTAATAGCGCACGCCCGCGCCGACGCCGATGAAGGGCTGCGTGGGGAACAGCTTGAATGAATTGCCGACCTGGCCGCCGTCGACGAAGAACGCGGCGCCCAGGCTCTGACCGAACCGCTGGCGAAATTCCACCGCGCCGGCGCTGATCGTCGTGGCGCCGATCGGGTTGTTGGTGCCTGGAAAATACGGCCCGACCGCCTGATACGGGTAGCCCCGGATGCTGCTGCT
>DATHCO010000170.1:0-2554 GCA_035319505.1 Steroidobacteraceae bacterium
AGCCGGAGTTCTACGCATTGCTGCTCGAGAAGCTCGGGATCGACGATCCCGAGCTCGAGGGACTCGGCATCGCCTCCGTGAACAACCCCGAGGCGCGCGCGCGGTGGCCGGCGCTTCGTGCCGAGCTCGTGCGTCTTTTCAAGAGCCGAACGCGTGACGAGTGGTGTCGACTGCTCGATGGCACGGATGTCTGCTTTGCGCCGGTGCTCACTCTCGAAGAGGCGGCCGAGCATCCTCAAAACGCGAAACGGCGGAATTTCGTGACCGTCAACGGCGTGCTGCAGAACGCGCCGGCGCCGCGCTTCAGCCGCACCGCGCTCGATCAGCCGAGATGCGGGCGCGAGCCCGGGCAGGATACGCAGAGCGTGCTCGATGAGCTTCTCGGGCTCACTCGATCGGAAATCGAGGACTTGCGCCGCGCGGGAGCGCTGAGCTGATCTCGGCCAGCCGTCGCTGAGCGGTCGGCGGTCGGCGGTGAGCGGTCGGCCGTGAGCGATCAATTACCGGTAAATCGGGGAGGGCGCTTCTCACGCATCGCCTGCACGGCCTCACGGTGATCCGCGGTGGCATTCGACAGGGCCTCGAAAGCGATGGAGGCATCGAGCACCGAATGCGCGAGCTGCTTCAAGCCGATGTTGACCGCGAGCTTGGTCCACTGAATGGCGCGCATGGCGCCGCCGAGCAGCTCCTGCGCGAAAGCATCGACGGCGCGGTCGAGATCGGCCGCCGGCACCACATGATTGATCAGCCCGATCTTCTCGGCTTCCTCTGCCGTCAAGAGTCGCCCGGTCATGAGGTACTCCTTGGCCCGGGCGTGTCCGACGAGATGAGGCCAGATGATGGCTCCGCCGTCGCCCGCGGCGAAGCCGACCTTCACGTGAGGGTCGCCGATCTTCGCGCCAGCCGCCGCGAAGATCACATCACACAGGAGCGCGATCGTCGCGCCGAGTCCGACCGCCGGACCGTTGAGCTTGGCGATGATCGGCTTCGGACAGTCGAGCATTCCGAAGACGATCCGCTTCACGCCCTGCACGTCGTCCAAGAACAGACGCGGCTCATCGATCATCGCCTGGATGTGATCAAGGTCTCCTCCGGCGGAGAACGCACGGCCCACTCCGGAGAGAATGACGACATCGGTGAGAGGATCCGCGGCCAGTTCAGTGAAGAAGCGAGCGAGCTCCTCATGAGCAATCCGATCGATCGCATTGAGCGTCTCGGGACGATTGAAGGAGGCTCGCAACAGCCGCCCTTCGCGCTCGAATTGAAAGGTCATATAGCCGGACAGATCCACGAGAGCCACACTGACACTCGCCCCGCCGGCAGTCAACTGCCGGTGCCGCCCGGTTCGGCGGAGGACGGCCCGGGCGGTTCGGACTGTCTGGCGGAGCACGGCCCCGCCGCTTCGGACGGTTCGGCGGCCATGCGCCGAGCCTGCTCGATCCAGCGCACCGAACGAGGCGTCTTCGCAAGGCCGTACTCGAGATTTCCGGCAGCGGCCCCGCCGCCTCTCGCCGACTCTACCGCCGCACGCAGATCGAGGAGGAAGGACTCGATGATCCGGTCGGGCAGCGGATCCAAGGTCAAATGCATCGACGGCGGTTGCTCGTTGCCGAACAAGACCCAACCCCGCTCTCTCATCCCTCCGACCACCCGAGTGATGTCCACGCCGCGCGCCGAGACCACCATGAGGGGCAGGTCGTTGCACCAGGGCTCGAGTCCGTCGATCCGGGAAATGCCGTCAAAGAGCGCCGCCTTCGTCGCCATGATCGCGCGCGCCTGCGCGATGAATCCCTCCTTACCCATCGAGTTCAAGATCACCCAGGCAGCCGCCGTCGGCGCGAAGGGCCGGCTCCCCATCAGCGATTGCGACAGGTACGCACCGTCCGGCCAATCATCAGGGATGTAATAGTGATACCGCTGATACGACTCGGAGCGCCACAGGATCGTCGAGCACGGCTTCGGGACGTATCCGTACTTGTGCAGGTCCGCCGAGATCGAGCACACCCCAGGGACAGCGAGGTCGAAGTCCGGCACGCGCAGTCCCGCTTGCTTGGCGAACGGCAGGACGTAACCGCCGACACAGGCATCGACATGCATCCAAAGGTCGCGCCGTCTTGCGATGGCGGCGATTTCCGGAATGGGGTCCACCAGACCGTAAGGCCAATTGGGCGCGCTCGCGACCATTCCGACGGTGTGCTCACCGATCGCCGCATCGAGATCGGCCGGCCGAACCCGAAAGTCGGATCCCACGGGGACTCGCCGGATCTTGAGCCCGAAATTGTGCGCGGCGCGAGAGAAGGAGATGTGCGCCGTGTAAGGAGCCACGAACTCGGGCTCGCGAACGTGCGGTCGATGCGATTTCGCCCATTCCCGCATGGCAAGCATCGCGCAGTAGATGCTTTCCGTGCCGCCTCCGGTAATGTTGCAACGACCGTCGATCCCACCGTTGAATATCTCGGTGCACATCGCCATGAGGTCGTCTTCGATTTGCGCCGCCCCCGGCTCGAGTCCGGAGAAAATCGCATTGAATCGCTTGAAGGCCTCGAAGGCCTCA
>DATHCO010000171.1:0-15164 GCA_035319505.1 Steroidobacteraceae bacterium
CCCGCATCTTGCCATGCGCGCGCCTGCCGGCAGGCCTCGCGCACCACCCATTCGCCGATGGCGCCGATGAGTCCGCACTCCTCGGCGAGCGGAATGAAGCCGTCCGGTGAAATCAAGCCGCGCTTGGGATGAGACCAACGAATCAGCGCTTCGGCGCTGCGCACGGTGCCGGTATTCGCGCTCACTTTGGGCTGGTAGTAGAGCTCGAATTGGTTTTGAGCGATGGCCTGATGCAGATCGCTCTCGAGTTGAACCCGATCCTCCAAGCCGGAATTCATGCCGCCCTCGTAGCATTGCACGTTGCCGCGGCCACGCTGCTTGGCGCAGTACATCGCGGCGTCGGCATGCGCCGTCAGCGCCTCGATCGTGCTGCCGTCGGCCGGATAAAACGCGATGCCGATGCTCGGCGAGGTATGCACGTCGATGCCGGCGATGTGCACTGGAGTCTGCAGCGCCTCGATGGCCCTCGCGGCCAAGCGCTTGGCATCCTCGTGATCCCGGATCGAGCTGATCAATAGGACGAATTCATCCCCGCCCAGTCGCGCCACGGTGTCGACGGAGCGGACCAATCCGGTGAGGCGCCGCGCGACCTCCTGGAGAAGCTCATCGCCCGCACTGTGGCCCAATGAATCATTGACGAGCTTGAAGCGGTCGAGATCGCAGACCATCAACGCGAACGATCGCGCGTCGCGGTCGGCGTGCGCGACCGCCTGCTCGAGTCGATCCTCCAGCAGCACGCGATTCGGAAGCCCGGTGAGCGCGTCGTGCGTGGCCAGATGTCGCAGCTGCCGGTTGGCCGCTTCGAGTCCGCGAGTCCTCACCGAAATCACTTGCTCGAGCCGTTCCATCTGCTCGCGCACCAGCCGCTCGTTGTCCCACTTGCGGGTGAGCGCCGTGGCACACTGCAGCACCTCGATCGGCTCGGCGGGCTTACGCAGCACGAGGAGCTTGTCCGAGTGCTGCAGGCGAGTGACCACCTCCGACCAATCGTAGTCGGTGTGCGCCGAGCAGATCACCACCTGCAAGTCGGGATCGACCTTCCAGAGATGCTCGATGGTCTTCAGTCCGTCCCAACCCGGCGGCATGCGCATGTCCACAAAGGCCATCGCATAGGGGTCCCCTTGAGCGCGTGCAGCGCGCACCATCTCCAGCCCCTCCTGTCCCTGGTAGGCGGAGCTCATTTCGAAGCTCGGAGGCGCATTCGTGTTGCGCGCTTCGCCAAAGATGTCCGCCTCGAGCAGGGCGAGCGCCTGCTGCGCATCGTCCTTATCCATCGACAGCACCTTGCGAAAATCGCTGTGAATCGACACGTTATCGTCGATCAGCAAGATGCGGTGAGCGGAGCGTTTTGGCTTGCTCACGCTTGGTCCTCCCTGCAAATCGAGTAGGCAGTGCGCGTTTCCGGGCTCCCTGCTTGGATGCTCATCGAGTCAGGATATCCGCACACAACCCTCAAAACTGAAGCCCGGTTCACAGTTAGGTGGCGTTTCTTGAGCTAGCTCACAGCGGCGCGTCGAGCAGCGAATTTCGTACTAAGTGAAACCCCTACAATGATTCGCACGATTCGGCGTGTCCCTGCAGCCGGGCGCCGTGCGACGGGGCCCGGCGGCCGAGCCGCGCATGGGTGAGGCGGCTCGATCGCGGAGCCTTTCAACCAACGCGGTGCCGTTCAACCCATGTGGAAGAAGTTGAGTTTGTTGCCGTCGAGATCTCGAAAGTAACCTGCGTAAAATCCCTCGCCGCGTGGCCCGGGCGCACCCTCGTCCTTCGCGCCGAGCTCGAGCGCTTTCCTGTGTAGCGCATCCACTTTTGCCGGCGAATCGACGGCGAGCGCGACCATTACACCGTTACCGACGGTCGCGGGTTTCTTGTCGAAGGGCTTGGTCACTCCCAGACCCGGCAGATGCTCTGCCGTTCCCCACGCCACGAACTGCTCGTTCTCCATCATTCGCTTGGCGCCCATCCCCGCCAGCAGCGCGTCGTAGAACGCGGCCGCGCGCGGCAGATTGTTGGTTCCGAGTGTCACGTATCCGATCATAGCGATCTCCTGCTCAAGGCCAGACAACAACGCGCGCAGCGCGTCCTCGGCGCGCGGCGCATGCTCGCCCGACCCAGGGCCTCGCGACTGCGACTGCGTGCGTGGGCGCATTGTTGCGAATCGGATCGTGCGCGTCCATCCAGTACGAAAAGTGCGGCGATACTGTAGAAGACCCTCTCCGCGCCGCCGATCACGCCGAAGCGCCGGTGCAGACCGCGAGCCGCGGATCAGGTGTGCGGGGGTGCCTGCGGCCGGCGAACGAAGCAGACGGCGACCGGCATGTCATGCGAATGACAAAATTCGAGACAGCGGCGCTGATTGTCCTGCAGTCGATCGCCAGGAGCTTTCACTTCGATCAATCGATAGCGTGAGCCGATAGACCGTCTCGCTCGAGCCACGACACCAGCCTGCAAAAACCCTCACCTCGGGAAGCCATCGCCGAGAGCGCTCGAGCATCGCTGCCTTGCAACCCCTCAGGGCGTAGGCGGGTACGGGGAGGCAGCTCCTCAGCTCCTTCAGGGTCAGGACTTGGAACAGCTCATCGACCGTGAGAGGCGGATTGGCATCGATCCAGCCTCGGTCCACGAGCGCTCGAGCCGCTACGGTCGCATCGCCGATCTCCTCGTAGACCAACTGCCTTGCGCGAAACAAGATTCTCTTGCGCATCATCATGCGAACGAGCAACGCCCGCGCCGGCTGCGGCGGGCGCTCGAACGTGCGCACGAACTCGAGCGCCTGCGAATCGAGCAGATCCGCATATCGGACCGAGAGGAAGCGGATCACCGAGGTGCAATTGTCGAGGTCGGAAGTCCCATCGGCGACCGACACGGGAGCCAATTCCACCTCAACAGCGCCGAGGCCGCCATCGTGAGCGGCGCGCGCGTGCGCTTGCGGGGACTCACCATATTTGGATGTGCGGCCACGGGATAGGAGGCCTTTTCGCCCGAGGCGCAAACTTGACATAGAGGCAGGATCTTCAAATCAATCAAATATTTTCAGTAAGTTACGATGAGTTTAAAACCTGTTTTCTAAAAAATCGCGGGGCTTCGCCACCCACTGTTCGTCAACGATAATTCGTCAAAACTTTGACAAAGTCCGCGTTGCGTTTTGCAGAATGTCTTGTATATTCCATCTGCAGTATGTTGATTTAACAAGATTCCGAAGATGACCATTTTCTCGAAATCACTTTAAGTTGCGATTCGTGTCGGGAGTTGGAATTCAAATGATTAGCGCGGACCAATTCAAATGATTAGCGCATGGGACAATTTGCATTTCGCGACTTTGGAGTTAGTACGCTCGACACCGATCAAGCAGCGACTTATCGTGGCATACCGTCGCTACCTCGCCTCGCTCGCGGAGGATCAGCTACCGAGCGAGTTGCGTGGCACGTTCTCGCAGGTGATGCGCAGCTTGGCAGGCGTCAAGCCGTTGCGCGGAGAGGAAGCTGTGGTCGCTTCCGTGCGTAAGATGTCCAACCAGGATGCCGACGACTGTGCGACGCTCATCGTCGAGATGTTCGGACTGTTGTGCCGCGCTCAGAATGCCGCCCAGAATCCGTCCGAGAATCCCGCCGCGCGCCACGGCGCCGCAGTCGTGCAATTACGCCCCGTAGAGTGCGCTGCGCCGGAATTCGAGGCCCCTGCGCTCGCAGCCACGAACTAGCCGGTATCGCGCCCCGCGGCTTGGAGCGCGTGCCCTGCCGCGAGCAATCCGCGCTTTCCGGCTCAATCGAGTTTGAATTCGATCGTATCCCAGCGGGTGGTCTCTTCATGGCGGGCCTGACGCTTGAGCGCATCGATCAGGCCCCGCTCGTTCCATGCGCATACTTCGTCGGCCAGGTCCTTGACTGCCTTCGCCAGCGGCTCGTTGGATCCGAAACTCTCCATCGCGATGACCGGCCGGTCCGCGGCCTTCGCAAAGGTCAGCTCGAACACCACGAGGTCGGGGGCGGCCCGATATGCGGCCGGCACGGCAATCACGACTTCGCAGGGTGCGATTTGACGACGCAACTCTTCCCGCTCGCTTTCCTTGTCGATCGGCCGCTTGGATTGCGGCTGACTCGTGATTTGGTAGTAGAAATTCCCGGGCGCTTCGAGATACTCGAACACGCGCGCGTAGTCGTCAGTCTCCGCCCAGGCATGGGTGACGAACAGCCGAATCGGATTCACGCGGCTCGACATGTGGGCTAGTGTAGCGCGATGATGGTCATGCGCGAAGCACCCGGCGTCGATACAATGCCTCGGAGTCCGTCCGAGTATTGCCTGTGCGCCTGATCATATACAACATCCGGTACGCCACCGGGACCGGCCCCGCTTTCCACCTTCCGGTGCCGGGAGCCGGCTATTTGCGCTCGAGCCGCCAGGTGCTCGCGCAGATCACCGACTTCATCAAGCGCCAGGATCCGGACGTTGTGGGTCTGATCGAGGTCGATACCGGATCGATACGTACCGGGATGATCAACCAGGCAGACTTCATTGCCCGCTCGCTCGGACACTACTCGACCTTCGAATGCAAGTACGGCCAGTCGTCCGTCAACCAGCTCGTGCCCATCGTGCGCAAGCAGGCGAACGCGTTTCTTGCGGCGCCGCGGGTTCGCGGCGAGCGGTTCCATTACTTCGACACGGGCATCAAGCGGCTCATCATCGAGCTGGAGCTCGATGACATCGCCATTTTCCTGGTGCATCTGTCGCTCAAGTTTCGCCACCGACAATATCAGCTGCGATACCTCTATGATCTCGTGCGCAAGACCAAGAAGCCGGTCATCGTCGCCGGCGATTTCAACACCTACTGGGGCGACCACGAGATCTACTTGTTCATGCAGGCTGCTGGCTTGGCGAACGCCAATGCCAGGGGACTACCCTCTTATCCGAGCACGAGTCCGCGCAAGGAGCTCGACTTCATCTTGCATAGCGGCGAGATCGAAGTGAATCGATTCGAGATACCGGATATCCAATTGTCCGATCATTTGCCGTTGATCTGCGATTTCACAATTCGCGAGCGCGCGCGCGTGGCGGCCTGACTCATGCTGGCCACGAGCAGCTGGAACCTCGAGGTCGACTCCGAGCGAGTCGCGTGGCTCACCTGCGACATGCCGGGCACCTCCACCAACGTGCTGTCCGCGGCGGTGCTCAAGGATCTTGCAGCCGCGCTCGAGCGGCTCGAGGATGAGAGGCCCGCCGGCCTCGTCGTGCAATCGGCGAAGCCCTCAGGCTTCATCGCCGGGGCGGACATCAAGGAGTTCTTGAGCATTCAGACGCCGGAGCAGGGCTACGCACTGGTGCGGGCCGGACAGGCGGTGCTCGACCGACTCGAGAATCTCCCCTGCCCGAGTGTCGCGGCCGTGCACGGTTTCGCTCTGGGCGGCGGCCTGGAGCTTGCGCTCGCTTGCCGCTATCGCGTCGGCGCCGACGACACTCGACTCGCCCTCGGGCTGCCTGAAGTGATGCTGGGCATTCACCCCGGATTCGGCGGGACGGTGCGCACCGTGCGGCTCATCGGGGCGCGTGAGGCCCTCGAGCTCATGCTCAAGGGCAAGCCCTTGAAGGGCGCCCGTGCGCTCAAGGTCGGCCTGATCGATGAGCTCGTGCCGCCCGCGGACCTCAAGGCACGCGCCAAGCGGCTGGTGCTCGCCGCGCCACCGGCAAGGACGGCGCCTTTCGTCGAGAAGCTTTTGAATCTCAATGCGATGCGGCCCTTCATCGCGCGCCGGGTGGAAGCTGCGCTGCACGGCAGGGTTCCGCGCGAGCACTACCCGGCTCCGTACGCCATCATCGAGCTGTGGCGGCGCTATGGCGCTCAGGGTCCCGCCAGTTACGAGGCGGAGGCGCAGTCCATCGCCACCCTGATGTGCACGCCCACCTCGCGCAATCTCGTGCGGGTGTTTTTGTTGCAGACTCGGCTCAAAGGTCTCGGCGGCCAGTCCAAGGTCGAGTTTCGTCGCCTGCACGTGATCGGGGCCGGCGTCATGGGCGGAGACATCGCGGCGTGGTCGGCGCTTCGGGGCCTCAGCGTGACTCTTCAGGACCAGAGCGAGGAGCTGATTCGGCCGGCCCTGGCGCGCGCCCAGAGTTACTTCCAGAAGCGCGCGGGCTCGCCGCAGGCGGCGAGCGAGGCGCACGCACGCCTCTCGATGGACGCGGCCGGCGAGGGGGTGGCGTCGGCCGATGTCGTCATCGAGGCGATCGTCGAGAGCGTGGATGCCAAGCGCGCGCTCTACGCGAAGCTCGAGCCCAGGCTCAAGCCCGGTGCGCTTCTCGCCACCAACACCTCGAGCATCAAGATCGAAACCTTGGCGTCGGGGCTCACCGATCCCGGACGGCTCGTTGGGATTCATTTCTTCAATCCCGTGGCGCAAATGCAACTCGTGGAGGTCGTGCAAGGCGCGGGTACGCACCCTGACGTCCTTCAGAAGGCACTCCTCCTGACGCGCCAGCTCGACAAGCTACCGCTCCCCTGCAAGAGCGCGCCGGGGTTCGTCGTCAACCGGCTTCTCATGCCCTACATCAACGAGGCGCTGTTTGCTCTCGCGGAGGGCATTGCGGCGGAGCATATCGACCGCGCCGGCACGCATTTCGGCATGCCCATGGGCCCGATCGAGCTCGCCGACGTGGTCGGGCTGGACGTCGCGTTACACGTCGGTCGCGTGCTGGCCGAGGCCTTTGGCGGGCACGTCCCCGATATCCTGGTGCAGCAAGTGGAGCGCAAGAAGCTCGGCCGCAAGAGCGGCGAAGGGTTCTATGTGTGGCGGGACGGCAAACCCGTGCGCTCCACCGAACGCGCCACCCGCGTCCCTTCGGATCTCGAGGACCGACTGATCTTGCCGATGCTGAACGAAGCGGTTGCGATCCTACGCGAGAATGTCGTCGAGGATGCCGACTTGCTCGATGCGGGTGCGATCTTCGGCACGGGCTTTGCGCCATTTCGCGGTGGGCCGTTGCAATACGCGAGGACACTCGGTATCGATGTGCTGACCGAGAGGCTCGCAAAGCTCGAGCAACGCTACGGCGATCGCTTTCGTGCAGACCCTGGCTGGAGAGGACTCGAGCGGCCAGTCTCGAGTGCTCGGCTGTGATAGATTCCTTGGGCGGCGCAAGCCCCCCATGTGGTAGCATTCCGTCGAAAATCATAGGCTTGTAAAACAGGGTGCAGGCGCGACCGCAAGATGGATGACCGACCGCTCGACGTCGCGATATTAAAAAATTTCTCGCCGCTCGACGGGCTGAAGGCGGAAAACCTGCACGCGCTCGCGCGCAAGACAACCATTCGTGAGCTGAATGCCGGTCGTGTGCTCTTCAAGGAGGGCGACTCGGACAAGCGCACCTTCTATCTCGTCGCCGGCAGCGTCGAACTGCGCGCCGATGACCGCCTCGTCGCCGTCGTCCGGGCCGGCACCCCCGAGGCGCGTGCGGCGCTTGCTCCCGGTCTGCCGCGCAAATTCACGGCGCGCTCGGCCAGTGATATCGCCTACATCATGATCGATAGCGACTTGCTCGATGTGCTGCTGACCTGGGATCAGACCGGCCAGTACGAGGTGTCCGAACTGCACGGCGACGGTCTCGACGTGACCGGCGACTGGATGACGACGCTCCTGCAAACCAAGGCTTTCCATCGCATCCCACCGGCCAACATCCAGGCGATCTTCATGCGTATGCAGCGCATCAACTATCGCGAGCGCGACGTGGTAATCAAGCAGGGTTCGGAAGGCGATTATTTCTACGTGGTGGTCTCGGGCAAATGCGTGGTCACCCGCGAGACACCGCTCAATAAGGAAGGGATCAAGCTCGCCGAGCTCGGCCCCGGGGACAGCTTCGGCGAGGAAGCCTTGATCGCCGAGTCCAAGCGCAACGCGACGGTCACCATGGCCACCGACGGAACGCTGATGCGCCTGGGCAAAAGCGACTTTCAAACGCTGCTCAATGAGCCTCTACTTCAATGGGTGACTCAGGAGCGGGCGAGAGAGATCATCGCGGGCGGCGGCAAATGGCTGGACGTGCGCCTCCCGAGCGAGTTCCAGAACTTTCGCATCGAGGACGCGGTCAATATTCCCCTTTACTTCATCAGGCTGAAGCTCAACGCGCTCGACAAGAAAGTTCCGTATGTCGTGTGCTGCGACACCGGCCGGCGAAGCTCCGCTGGGGCGTACATCCTGAGCGAGCGCGGCTTCGATGCGTACGTGCTCAAGGGCGGCCTCGCTGCAACGGACGCGATGCGTTCGCGGCGAGGCTGATTCGTGGCCGGTTCCCCTCCGCTCCGCGAGCCGCCTTCACCGAGGGCGTACCGCGAGCAGCACCCCTCTAAGCCTCCGCCCCGCGAATACCGGCACCCGTCCATGCTGGCGCTGCACATGCGCTTGGCCATCCTGTTTGCTCTCGCGGGGCTCGCCGTCCTGGGGTATTTCTGGAAGATGCCCCACATGCCCCTTCGCACGCCCTCGGGCGTCGCTGCGCGTGATGCGTCTGCGACGCCCGATGCGGCATCCGCTGCCAGCACCCCGCCGAGCACTGCGCAACCCGTTTACATCGAAACCCTGCCCTCGAAGAACACCCACTGATCGCGGAACATCGCGCCCAAGTAGCCGCGCGCCCGAGGGGGTCAGGTCGGCGGGCGCCGCTGCTCCTACATGGTGTGCGTGGGCTTATCTCCGCCGAGCGCGCCCGCCAAGTAGTTCTCGATTTTCTTCTGGGTGTTACCGCGATCCTGGTCGCTGAACTGAACGCCGATGCCGGCCGTGCGCTTGCCCTGCGCTCCTTTCGGCGTCATCCAAATAACCCGGCCGGCGACCGGGAGCTTCTCTTCCTCGCCCATGAGATTGAGCAGCATGAACACTTCGTCGCCCAGCCGATAGTTGCTGTTGGTCGGAATGAACAGTCCACCGTTCTTCACGAACGGCATATACGCGAGGTAAAGCGCACTCTTGTCCTTGATCGTGAGGGTCAGCAACCCGGGTTTATTACTGGGATTTCGCAATTCCGAACCTTCTTTCCAAGAGCTAACTCGCCAACGCGGCCCTACCGCCGAGCAGTAGCGCTTCCAACGCCAGTTGCTGATTCAGCCCGGTCGACGCGAGGCGCCTCCACTCCCGCGAGGCATCCAGCAGCCGGAACAGGGCCCTTATCTTGGGCTTAAGTAAAGCAGCAGGCAAGCGGACGGGTTCCGCACTTTGACACGAAGTCGAGCAACCCAAGAGCGCGTGCACCTGCCCTGTGATCCAGTTCTCAAGCCAGCTAAGGCGCAGAGCCGGATCGGACTTCACCCAGCTCTGCGCCAGTACGGTGACATCGACGGTATCGGCTTGAAGCCGCCGCAGGCTGTCGCGCATTTCCTCGTCGAGGCGAGCAATCGAGGATGCGGGCAAATCGAGCGCGAGGAGCGGCGCGCCGCCCGCGAGCGCGAGCGCCGCTCGCCAGTCGGTCACGCCGGGATCTCGCGCCGCGAGCCATCCTATCGCAAGCGACTGCTCCGGTGTCCTCAACTGGAGCTTGACACAGCGGCTCGCGATGGTCGCGGGCAACCGGTGGCTCGGCCGGGTGATGAGGATGAGCAGGGTCTTGTCAGTGGGCTCCTCCAGCGTTTTCAAGAGCGCATTGGCGCTATTCGCATTGAGCGCCTCGGCGCCCTGGATGATCGCGAGCTTGTAGCCGCTGCGATAGCTCGATAGCGACAGCGACTCGATGAGATCGCGAATTTGATCGACTTTGATCTGCTGCGCGTCCTCTTCCAGGCGCACGAGGTAAAAGTCAGGGTGGGTATCTGCGCGCAACAGCTGACACGATGCGCACACCCCGCAGGGTCCCGCCTGCGACGGGCTCTCACAGAGCGTCAACGCCGTGATCCAGGAAGCCAGCAGCTCCGCGCCGAGCCCTGGGGCACTCGTGATCAAAAGCGCCTGCGGCAGCCGCCGCGCACGCCACGCCTCGCGCCATCGCGCCATCGGCTCGTGGAGCCACGGCAGGGTGTCGGCGGTCAGATAATCCATGCTCTCGACTGCAATGCGCGAGCGATCTGGGCCGCCACCGCCTCGACCGAGGGAGCGCCGTCGATCACCACGATGCGCTCGGGCTCGGCCGCCGCGCGCTCGAGGTACACCCGGCGCACACGCTCGAAGAAAGCCACCTGCTCGGTCTCGAAGCGATCCCTCACATTCGCCGTGCCCGTCGCGCGTGAGCGGGCGCGCGCGAGTCCCATCTCGACGGGCACATCGATGAGCAGCGTGAGATCCGGGCGCCGTGCCCCTTGAACCCATTCCTCCAACCGACGAATGCGATCCGGGTCGACCCGACGTCCCGCTCCCTGATAGGCATAGGTGGCATCGGTGAACCGATCGCAGATGACCCAGCGGCCGGCGGCGAGCTCGGGCTCGATCAGGTTCTGAAGATGCACCGACCGCGCAGCGAACATCAGCAAGAGCTCGGCGGCATCCGGCAAGCTTTCCGCGCCCCGACTCAAGACCAACTCGCGGATCCGCTCGGCGAGCGGCGTGCCCCCCGGCTCGCGCGTGACCACGTGCTCGATACCCCTCTCGGACAGGAGCTCGCCGATGCGGGCGACTTGGGTGCTCTTCCCGACCCCCTCGATTCCCTCGACCGTCAAGAATCGGCCTCGCCTCATTTCGCCGACTCCCCCGTCCTCTCGCGCAGGCTCGTCACGTAGCGCGCGACGGCCGCGTTGTGCTCCTCGAGCGTGGTCGAGAACACATGACTCCCATCGCCCTTCGGCGAGGCGACGAAGTATATCGCGTCGGTCTTTTCGGGATGGGCGGTGGCGCGAATCGCGGCCGCGCCGGGCAAGGAGATCGGCGTCGGCGGGAGACCGGCCCGCGTGTAAGTATTGTAGGGACCATCCGTCTGCAAATCGACCGTGTGCAACTGCCCATCGTAGCGCCCGCCGAGTCCGTAGACGACGGTGGGATCGGCCTGCAGCCGCATGCCGATCCGCAGCCGATGCAGATAGAGGCCGGCGATTTTCGGCAGCTCGGAAGGCAGCCCCGACTCCTTTTCGACGATGGAAGCTACGATCAGCAGCTCCTCGGTGCTGCGCAACGGTGAGCTCGGATCGCGATTCGACCAGGCCGCATCCAGCTCGCGCTTCAGGGCCTCGTGTGCTTGCCGCAGTAGCTCGACCGCGGGCGTGCCCTTGGTAAAGCGGTAGGTTTCGGGCAAGAACTGGCCCTCGGCATCGACGCCTGCATCGCCGAGCTTCGCCATCAACTCCTCGGCTGAAACGGGGAGCGTCGCCACGACATCCGGATCGTGCTTGAGCGCCGCTAGCACGTCCTCGAGGCGCCAGCCGTCGACGATCGTGAACGAGTGCAGCAGCACTTGACCGCTCACCAATTTGTCGAGGAGCGCGCGCGGTGTGGTACCCGGCTCGATTTCATATTCCCCCGCTTTGATGGCCGAAGCGAGACGCTTGAAGCGCGCGTACAGGAGCCACGTGCGCGGATGGTCGATCAAGCCGCGCGCGGCGAGCTCCGATGCCACGCGCGCAAAGCGCGTGCCCGGCGCCACGTTGAACACCACGGGCTTCGCGAGATGGAGTGGCTCGTCGAGACTCTTGGTGAGGCGGGAAAGCCACACGCCCCCTGCGCCGATGAGTGCGAGCGCGAGCGCCAGAGGCACGACGATGCGCAGCCCCCTCACTCGCGCTCCAGCCGCGCCCGCAGCCGCTCGGCGCCATCGGTGCGAAAAGGCCGGATGCGCCTGCGGCCTTCCTGGACCATCGCGACCGAAACGACCCCGCAGACCGCATTGGTCATGAACACTTCCTCGGCGCGGTCGAGCTCTCTCAAGTTCAAGCGACCCTCCCGCGCCTCGAGTCCCAGATGGCGCGCCTGTTCCAGCACCCAGCGGCGCATCACGCCCGCGATCCCACAGCGCTCCAAGCTCGGGGTGAGCAAGGTCGATCCTCGCCTCACGAATACATTGGACATGGTGCCCGAGACGACGTTGCCCTCCTCGTCGCGCATCAATCCCTCCCAGATGCGCGCATCATGCCATTCGGCCCTCGCCAGTACCGATTCGAGGCGATTCAGCGTCTTCAAGCCGGCGAGCGCCGGAGTCGACCCGAGCCGCGTGTGACACAGGCGAATCCGCACCGGCCCGCGGAGCGCTGCCGCGGCGCTCGGCGGCAGCCGGTGCAGCGACAGGACACGGGTGGGGCGCTCCTCCCCGCTCGGACGATAGCCCCGAGCGCCGATTCCGCGTGTCACGATGAGCTTGAGCACCGCCTCGGCCCGCTCGGCCGCCCGCGTGGTAATCTCGCGGCGCAGGAGCCTCTCCTCGGGTGCATCGAGCTTGAGACGCCGGCACCCTTTGAATAGTCGCTCCAGGTGGTAGTCGAGGAACCTCACCCGATGACCCCGTACGCGCATGGTCTCGAACAGGCCGTCGCCGTACTGCAAGCCTCTGTCGCGGCAGTCGATCCACCGGCGCAACCGCCCATTGACCCACTCGCTCACGGACTCCCTCACGCGGGCGACTTCGAAAGCGCGCGCAACAGCCCCTCGGCCTTGGCCCGTGTCTCGGCGAGCTCGTGCCGAGGATCGGAGTCGGCCACGATGCCGGCGCCGGCGCGGAACCCGAGGGTCCCGCCGTGCGCGGTGATCGTGCGGATCAGGATGTTGAAGTCGCAACTGCCGTCGCGATTCAAGTATCCGATGGCGCCCGTGTATGCACCGCGGCCGCTGCCCTCGAGCTCGGCGATGATCTGCATGCAGCGGATTTTGGGGCAGCCCGTGATCGTGCCGCCCGGAAACAGCGCACGGATGGCACCGATCGGGGAGACCCCATCGCGCATCAATCCGCTCACGTTGGACACGATGTGATGCACGTGAGCGTAGCTCTCGACCGCCATGTACTCGTCGACCCGCACGGAACCGCCCACGCAGATACGGCCCAAGTCGTTGCGCTCGAGATCGATGAGCATCACGTGCTCGGCGCGCTCCTTTTCGCTGCCAAGGAGCGATTCGATCAGCGCGGCATCGCGCTCGGGCGAGCCCCCTCGGGGCCGAGTTCCCGCGATCGGACGAGTCGAGACGAGGGCGCCGCGAACGCTCAACAGGCGCTCCGGCGAGGAGCTCATCACCGCGAAATCACCGTCACACAGGAGCGCCGCGAAGGGGCTCGGATTCGCCCCGCGCAACCGCCCGTAGATCGACACCGGATCGACGGATTCGGCCGAAACGGCGCGCCACCACCGAGATAGATTGGCCTGGTAGACGTCGCCGGCCGCGATATAGTCGAGCGCCCGTCGCACGGCCTCGAGGAACCGTGCGGGATCCTCTTCTTCGAGGTCGAACCGGCCCGGCCTGCTCGCGGATAAAGCACCTGCAACTCGCACATCGACGGCCAGCCGCTCGATCGCTTCTGCGTGCCCCGGCTCCGCGGCAACCCAGGCGCGTCCGCTCTGGCGGTCCCGGATCCATGCGGCGGGCGAGCGAATCGCGAGTCCCACCACGGGATCGGCGCTCGGCGGAAGGGCGAGCCGCGGCTCGATCTCGGCGGCGAGCTCATAGCCCAAGTACACCAGCCAGCCGCCCGTAAAGGGTACGAAAGAGGGCTCGTGAGGCGTGCGGATCGCCCGCCACCAGTCCTCAAGCGCGCCGAGAAACCCGCTCGCCCCTGCCGCGTGCGGGCCTTCGAGCCGCCCGTCGGCGGTCAGGCGCAGCGCCTCTCCGCAGGCGATGGGGAGAATGTCGAAGCGAGCGCCCCCGCCCGCCGGACCCGCCGGGGCGCTGCTCTCGAGCAGTGCCGGATACACCGCGGGAAACCGCGCGATGAGACCCAGCGGCTCAAATTCGGCGGAAAATGAGCGAACCGTTGGTGCCACCGAAGCCGAACGAGTTGGACAGGGCGCAGTCGATGCGCATCGCTCGAGCCACCTTGGGCACGTAATCGAGATCGCAGCCCTCGCCGGGGTGCTCGAGATTGATGGTCGGTGGGGCAACCTGGTCGCGAATCGCGAGCACGCTGAAAATCGCCTCCACGGCACCGGCCGCGCCCAGCAGGTGCCCGGTCATGGACTTGGTGGAGCTCACGGCCAGCCTGTCCGCGGCCGCGCCGAAGGCGCGCCGGATGGCCGTGGTCTCGGCGCGGTCGCCGAGCTCCGTGGAGGTGGCGTGAGCATTGATATATTGCACCTGGTCCGCCGCGATGGCCGCGTCCGCAAGCGCGTTCACCATCGCGCGGCGCGCACCCTCGCCGTCCTCCGGCGGCGCCGTGACGTGGTACGCGTCACCGCTCATGCCGAACCCGATGATCTCGGCATAGATGTTGGCGCCCCGGGCCCTGGCCGATTCGTACTCCTCGAGCATCATGGCTCCCGCGCCGTCGCCCATCACGAAGCCGTCTCGATCCTTGTCCCAGGGTCGGCTCGCGCCCTGCGGATCGTGGTTTCGCTGCGACAGGGCCCTCGCCTGGGAGAAGCCGCTCATGCCGGTTGGGCATGTGGCCATTTCCGAGCCGCCGGCCAGCATCGCATCGACTTCGCCGAATTGAATCATCCGCATGGCGAGACCGAGCGCATGGGTGGATGTGGTGCAGGCCGTGGCGACCGCGAGATTCGGGCCGGTGATCTTGAATTCGATCGACAGATGGCCGCTCACCAGGTTGATGATGCTGCCCGGTATGAAGAACGGGGACACCTTTTTCGGGGAATGGGTCTCGAGATACTTGTTGTAGGTTTGCTCGATCGACTCGAGGCCGCCCATGCCCGATCCCATCAGGATGCCAATGCGCTCGGCATTTGCCTCGGTGACCGTCAGGCCCGAATCGCGCATGGCTTGGATGCCGGCGACCACCCCGTATTGCATGAACGCATCCATGCGCCGGGCCTCTTTCGGGCTCAGGTAGGGTGCCAGTTGCAGATCGCGAATCTCCCCGCCGAAATGCGTCGGAAAATTGCTGGCGTCGAAGCGCTGCACCGGTCCGATCCCGCTGCGCCCGGCCAGTATCGCCGCCCACGCCGTCGCGATATCGTTCCCGACCGGCGCGACGATGCCCAGCCCCGTGATGACGACGCGTCGCTTGTTCAACGGCTGCTCCTGGAAGGAACGGATTCAGCTAAGGCAGCGAAGGTCTCCATCGACACCTCGAGGACGCTGCAACGGACGGGTAGCGCTGATTCTAGG
>DATHCO010000172.1:0-6933 GCA_035319505.1 Steroidobacteraceae bacterium
GTCGGCTGCAAGCTGATCGCGTTCTAGAATTCTTATATCCTTGGTGCCGCATGAAGTTTCAGCAACTGCGTTATCTCGTGGCGGTTCACGAGAACGGCCTCAACATCACGGCCGCCGCGCGGCAATTGCACACCTCGCAGCCGGGCGTGAGCCGGCAGCTGAAGCTGCTGGAGGAGGAGCTGGGTTTTCAGCTCTTCGAGCGCGAGGGCCGGGCGCTCACGCGCACCACCGCTGCGGGCGAGGAGATCATCGCGCGCGCGAGCAGCATCCTGCGCGAGATGCAGAACATTCGCCGCACCTCGGCGGAGCTGCGCAAAGCGGACGGCGGAACGCTCTCCATCGCCACCACGCACACCCAGGCGCGCTATGTGCTGCCGCCGGTGATTCGCGCCTTTCGCCTCAAATACCCCAAGGTGCGGCTGCATTTGCACCAGGGCACCTCCGAGCAGATCGCGGAAATGGTCGCCCGCGATCGGGTCGATTTCGCGATCGCGACCGGGTCGGAAGAGCTGTTTCCCCACCTGGTGCGCCTGCCGGTTTACCGCTGGCATCGTGCGGTGGTCGTTCCGCAGGGCCACCCGCTCGCCTCCGCCGGCAAGCTCACCTTGAAGAAATTATCCGAGTATCCGATCGTCACCTACGTCTTCAGCTTCTCGGGCCGCTCCTCCCTTCCCGCGCTCTTCGAGACCGCCGGCCTGTCGCTCGACGTGGCTCTCACGGCGCGCGATGCAGACGTGATCAAGACGTACGTGCGCATCGGATTGGGCGTCGGAATCCTCGCGAGGCTCGCGATCGATCCGGTCGCCGACGCGGATCTCGCCGTGCTCGACGCCTCGCACCTCTTCGAGGGCCATACCACCTGGATCGGCTTTCGGCGCGGCACGTTGTTGCGCGCCTACATGCACGAGTTCATCGAGCTGCTCGCAGCGCACTTGCCCCGCAGGCTGGTGCGCGAGACCGAGAGGTCCGAGACCCAAGAGGAAGTGGACCGGATCCTTCAGGGCATCCCGATTCCTTTGCGCGACAGTCCCTGAGCGGCTAGCGGCGGCGTGCCGCGGGCAGTGCTTTCGCCCGGGCTCGAGCACGGGCGCATGTCGCTCTTGCGCGCGCGATTGCGTCTGTCTGGACAGGAGACACCTTTTTCCCAAAACCCCGCCCGAGGGACGCGCGTCATGGCCGATCCAGTAGTCGATGATCTTGAAAGACAAATCGAACAGCCGTGCTTGGACCCGCTGCTTCCGCCCGACGACGAACATACCGAGGCCTATTTCGAGACCCTCAAAAAATTCGTCGGCGCCGCGAAGAACGCCAAGGATCTCGGCCTGCCGGGTGCCAAGGAGTTCTGGGAATTTACGCGGCTCGAGGTGCTGAACTCCGCCATCGAGGATGTGGAGGCCTTTACCAGCCCCTTCGGTCGCGCGGCGCGCATCGGCAAAGCACTCGGGCGCGCTGCGATGGACAGCAAGGCGGCCATTGATCAGTTCATGGCGGTGAGATCGGCCAATTCGGTCAATGGAACGGGTCATGCGAATCCCGATCAAGGCGCCGCGAGTGTGCACGCGCTCTTAGGCTCGTCCGACTGGATCACCAAACGATTCGATGGCGCAGTCGGCAACCTATCGATGGCTGAGGTCAAGAGATGCTTCGCGGCGCCGTTCCTTCGGATGCGCTACAAGTTTCGCCAGCACGAGTACCTCGGCTGTGCCGCGGAGGCTCTTTCCTATTTTGCGAGGGCAAAAGGCTACTACGATAGCCTCTGAGGCGCGCGACCGGTAAGCCTTGCTTGGACAGCTAGCTCATCGCTAGCAGCGGCGCAGGGCGACGGCCAGACCCGCCTCGTTCGCCGGTTGATAAGCAGCCGAGAACACGGAGAATCCGGCGCGCGCGCCGTCGAGCTCGCTCTCGGGCAGCTCGAAGCTGTTGAAGCCGCAGCGCGCGAGAAAGAACAGTTGATCGCGGCGAACGTAGCCGATCGCGCGCAGCTCACCCGCGAATTTGCGCTGCTCGCGCAGCTGTCGGCCCTGCGTATAACCGCGTCCGTCGCTCGGGTTCGGAAACTCCGCGGCGACGAGGTCGAAGCGCGCCAGATCGGGCGCAATCCGCTCGACCTTGTGCGCCGGGGCGAGGATCACGCCGAGGCGCCCGCGGCGCTTGAGCCAGCGATCGCGATCCGACAACCATTCATCGAGCGTGAGCAGCAGCGCTGAGCCGTCGTCGCCCGCGCGGGCCATGCCCGGCTCGGGGGCGCCCGCTTCGGCGAGCCGGCGCCACTCATCGACGACGACGCGACCGTCAAGCAGCAGCTTTCTCGGCATATACCCGCTCCTTGAAAGGCTTGACGCCCAGACGGCGCACGGTATCGAGGAAGCGCTCGTCGGGATGGCGCTGCTCGACGTACACCTGAAGGAGCCGCGCGATACTTTCCGCGACGTCGCGCTTGGCGACGGACGGTCCGATCACCGAGCCGAGCGCTGCGTCCGCGCCGGCCGCCCCGCCGATCGAGATCTGGTACCACTCCTCGCCGCCCTTATCCACGCCGAGAATGCCGATGTGGCCCACGTGGTGGTGACCGCACGCGTTCATGCAGCCCGACATCTTCAGGTCGATCTCTCCGAGGTCGTAGAGATAATCGTAATCGTCGAATCGCTCGTTGATGAGCTTCGCGACGTCGATCGAGCCGGCGTTCGCGAGACTGCAGTAATCGAGACCCGGGCAGCAGATCATATCGGTCAAGGTACCGATGTTGGGCGTCGCGAGTCCGTGGGCCGCGAGCGATTGCCACAGCTCGTAGGCTCTCTCCTGCTCGACGTCCGCGAGCAGCAGATTCTGCGTGTGCGTGACGCGCAGCTCGCCGAAGCTGTAGCGATCGGCGAGCTCGGCGATCAGCTCCATTTGCGCATCCGTGGCATCGCCCGGAGCGATATCGGGCTTCTTGAGCGAGATGAATACCACCCGGTATCCGGGGACCTTGTGGGCCGTGGTGTTGTAGCGGTACCAAGCGCGAAACGCGGCCTCTCGGCCCGCATCGGGCGCGATGTCCGGCAGGGTGCGATACGGCGGCGGGTCGAAAAAGCCGCGCATGCGCTCGATCTCGGCCTGCGTGATGCGCAGTCGGCTCTCCTTGATCGCTTCCCACTCCGCCTCCACACGCCGGCGGAATTCCTCGAGGCCCAGCGAGCGCACCAGGATCTTGATGCGCGCCTTGTGAATGTTGTCGCGCCGGCCCTCGAGGTTGTAAACGCGCAGCACCGCCTCGAGGTAGGAGAGCAGATCCTCGCGGCGAAGGAACTCGCGCACCACCTGGCCGATGATCGGCGTGCGCCCCAGCCCGCCGCCGGCGAGGATCTCGAACCCGGGCTCTCCGGCGGGCCCTCGCACCATGTGCACTCCGACATCGTGCACCAGGGAGGCGGCGCGATCGCGGGGCGAGCCGGTGACGGCAATCTTGAACTTTCGCGGCAGATAGCTGAATTCCGGATGAAAGGTCGACCATTGGCGGATGATCTCGCACCAAGGACGCGGATCCTCGAGCTCATCCGCCGCAACCCCGGCGAGGTGGTCGCTGGTGACATTGCGAATGCAGTTGCCGCTCGTCTGGATGGCGTGCATCTGCACGGTCGCGAGCTCAGCGAGGATGTCGGGGATCTCGGCGAGCTTGGGCCAGTTGAGTTGAAGATTTTGCCGCGTAGTGAAATGTCCGTAGCCGCGATCGTAGCGGTGCGCGATCGATGCGAGCCTGCGCAGCTGCCTCGATGACAGGAGGCCGTACGGGATGGCGATCCGCAGCATCGGCGCATGCCGCTGAATGTAGAGCCCGTTGCGCAATCGCAGGGGGCGAAACTCGTCCTCGGTGAGCTCGCCGGCGAGGTATCTTCGGGTTTGATCGCGAAACTGGGCGACGCGCTCCTCGACGAGCCTCTGATCGATGGCGTCGTATCGATACATGCGGCTACTGTAGCCGCGCCGCGCATGCGAGGGCTAATAACCGACGCGCATGAACTCATATCAACCCGTACCAAGCGGGGTCCGGAGCGCGGCCAAGCAGACCCTCGCGCTCTCGCGCAAGGGGGTGCGCTTGCGCGCGAGCGCCCGGGCCGCCGGGCGGCGCCGCGGCCGCGCTCGAAGCCTGTGACGGAATTTCGTGGGAAGCGTCGCCAGGCGGACACATCGGGCACGTGATGCAGGTCACGGCGCATCGGGAGGGTCGGGCGAGGGCTGGCAAAACGTGATTCGCTTGGCAGAGCCGAACCGCGCTTGCGTGCAGCATCCCTTGGCTATGGCTCGAGCTCAAGTGACAAAGGATCTCGCGGAAGTTCTAGTCCCGCCGGATACCTATCACGTTTCCCCCGAACCCATGCTCCTGGTGGCCGAATTACACGGTGCGCTTGCGCTATGCCTGCACGATGAAGCGCGTGGGGTCGGCGGCCTCCTACACTTGAAGTTCATGGGCGGCACGGGGCGGCCGAGCGATGTCACCGACAACACGCTGAGCTCGATTCTCGCGGTGCTCGACCGATTCAAGCGCGCAGTTCTGGGCAACACGACCAAGCGCGACGAGATCCAGGCGCGAATTCTCGCCCACGCGTTGCCGCCGACCGAGGAGTGCGAGCCCAGCGCCTCGCTGGTGGATCTGATCCAGGCCGACCTCGCGGACGGCAAGATCACCTGCGGCGCGCAGACCATGCGCAGAATCGAGTCTCTTCGCGTGTGCTTCCAGCCCTTCGAGGGGCGCGTCTGGATCTGCGGTCCGGACCGATTGCGCCCCTCCGGACGAGTGCGCCGCTCGATGGCTTGATGCGGCCACGGCGCCGTTGTTCGGCGAGCCGTCCGCCCTCTCCCGGTTCATAGGATCCTCACCAGGAGACCGCCCGCATGAGCCGCAGGAGGGCGTGCGCTCCCCTGCGGCCTTGCGCTTACTTTACGGTAAGCTTGGCTCTGAGCAGAGAGGTGCCATGCGAATTGCCCTATTGGTGGCGGTATGTGTCCTGGCCGCTTGCGCGAGCGATGAGCTTTCATCGACGCCCCCGAAGGGGGTTGACCTGAGCGGCCACTGGAAACTCAACGAGGCGGACAGCGATGATCCGCAGCGTATCCTGCAAAGTCAGATCGCGGCCGCAACCGCGACCACGCCCGGACCGACGAGTGCGCCGCGCGGCCGACAAGGCGCCCGCGGCGGCGGATTCGGCCCGACGGGCCCGATGGGCCCGCAGATGCCCTCGGTCGCGGTTCTGGACGAAGCTCTACGCTGGCCGGGAAGGGACCTTACGGTCAAGCAGACGGGGACTGCGGTGAGCTTCATCACCGACGGTGCGGAGAGAGCTTGCCGTGTGGGCCAGGCGAAGGGCCATCAACACGTCGCGGGCGATTCGCAGGGGCGCGATTCGCCCTCGCGCGGGCGCGGCGATGCGCCGCCGCCTCGCTGCGGATGGGATGAAAGCACGCTGGTCGTGCAATCGGGTGAACCGGACGAGGATCGTCCGCCGTACGAGCTTCGCTTCAGCCTCTCCGACGATGGAGAGCGTTTGGTCGAGGTGGTCAGCTTCAAGGGCGGGCGATCGAGCGGCTTTACCGCGTCTCGAGAGTGGGATCGATGGGCTGCGGCGAGCTCCTCACCCGGAGCGACCCCGGCGGCGGCGCAGCCGCAATAAAAAAGCCGGGCGTTGACGTTGCCCGGCTTGCAAGTCCCCATGCCTATCGCGGCGCTTGTTCGTCGCGCTGCGGCGATGCTCGATTTTTTTACTTCCCCGCGCTTGTAATTGCGTTCGTGCAACACTCTAGCGTCGAGTCGCGATGGAAGCTAGTGCCCGTCAAGGGGAATTGAAAAACTTAATGTATCAAAAAAGCAACAATCAGTTTTTGCTAATGGGTCACCGAAGAGGCGGTGGCTCATCGACTATCCTTTTTAGAGGAGATTGCGAGTGGCCAAGCAAAGCAAACCGTTCCCCCTGCGAGCGATTACCGTGCGCATGCGGCGCGCCTATTTCGACTGCAAATTCGGGCAGCTCCACGTACGCACGGCATTTCCGACCACGGGCGGATTCGACGAGCAGGTGACACTGCTCTGCCTGCATTCGCGCGAGGGCTCGAGCTCGACGTTTGCGAAATTTCTGCCTGAAATCGCAGACGTACGCTCCGTCTATGCGCCCGATCTGCCCGGATTCGGCGAGTCCGATCCCGCGCCCTCCCCGGGTTTTGCGGACGCCGCACGCGCCATCCTGGATCTCGTGAAGGAACTGCGCCTGCGCCAGCTCGATCTCCTGGGGCTGCGCTTCGGCGCGGCAGTCGCACTCGACCTGGCAGCCGCCCGCCCGGACCTCGTGCGCCGTCTGGTGCTTCAGGGATCACCGCCCATGGATCGCATCCCCGTGGTCAAGCAGCCGTGCCTCGTGCTGCGAGTCCGAGGGGATCCTCAAGACCACGCGCAGTGGAGCCGAGGCGCATTGCCCAACGCGCGCTTCGCCGAGATCGGCGCCGCCGACGGGTTCGATGCGGATCCCAAGGGCCTCGCCCGGCAGATCGGCGCCTTCCTCAAAGAATGAGGGGGCTCGCGCCGATGGGCGAGCGGGTGAGGCTCAACAAGTACATCAGCGAGACCGGTGTGTGCTCACGCCGCGAGGCCGATGCCTGGATCGAGGCCGGACGCGTCACCTTGAACGGCATTCGCGCTCACCTTGGCCTTCGCGTCGGCGAGGACGACGAGGTGCGGTTGGACGGGGAGCTCCTGCGTGCCACGAGAAAGCAGATCTACATCGCGCTCAACAAGCCGGTCGGGATCACCTGCACCACCGAGCTCCACGTCAAGGACAATGTCATCGAATTTCTCGGCCATGATGAGCGCATCTTCCCCATCGGCCGCTTGGACAAGGACTCCGAAGGGCTGATCCTGCTCACCAACGACGGCGATATCGTCAACCACGTCCTGCGCTCGGAGAA
>DATHCO010000173.1:0-29768 GCA_035319505.1 Steroidobacteraceae bacterium
TGCTACTCGTGCGCGACCGACTCGGCATCAAACCCCTCTACTACCAGTTCTTGCCGGACGGGATCGCTTTCGCATCGGAGCTCAAGGGCCTGCTGACTCTCGGTAGACCACCGATCGATTCGAGCGCGATTCGAGATTACCTCTTCCACGGGTACATTCCCGCGCCAAAGTCGGTCTATCGGGGGATCTTCAAACTGCCCGCGGGGCACAAGCTCACCTGGCAGGACGGGCGTGTCCAGGTCGAGCGCTACTGGCAGCCCTCGACCGAGATCGTGCAAAGAACCGCAGAGGAGACGCTCGAGGAGCTCGATGCGCTGTTGCGCACCGTTGTGCCGGCCCATACGCTATCCGACGTCCCCGTGGGTGTGTTCCTGAGCGGCGGGATCGATTCTGCGCTCACGACGTACTATCTGGATTCGCCCCACACTTACACGCTCGGGTTCGACGCAGCGGGCCGATCCGAGCTCGAATCGGCGCGCCGCGTCGCCGCTCATTTCAAGACGGTGCACACCGACATGATCGCCGAGGCGACCGACGTCGAGCGGGCGCTCGATACGATACCGCGAATCTTCGACGAGCCCTTCGGCGACAGCGCCGCGTGGTCGAACTCCCTGATCTCGCAGTTCGCACGCCGTGAAGTCACGGTTGCGCTGAGCGGTGAGGGGGGCGATGAAATATTCTGCGGCTATCCGCGATATTGGTCGAGGATCGGTGGTCGATCGAACCTGCTCAATCGGTGCCTCGCACAGCTGCTGCCGCCGCTCACGCGCTTCGCCTCTTCCATGCAGCGTCACGCCTACACGGGATTGCCGGCGTTCGCGGCTGCGCTCGGCGGAATGACGGCGGTTCAGATCGAGAGCCTCCTCGCGAGCTCGTGGCTCGAGGGCGGCTACGACTACCTGTGGTTTTATCGTCGCTTCTGGCGCGAGGGCCTGAGTCCGCTCGTGCAACTGCGCTGGCTGGATCTCAACACCGACTTGGCCGAGGGACTCCTTACCAAGGTCGATCGCACGAGCATGGCGCATTCGCTCGAGGTGCGGCCTCCGTTGCTCGATCATCGCTTGGTGGAGTTCATGCTGAGCGTGGACCCCGCCCTTCTGGTCGATGAGCGCCGAGGTCGCGGCAAATTGCTGGTGCGCCGGCTCATGCAGCCGAGGCTTCCAGCAGGGCACCTCGATCGACCCAAGTCCGGGTTCGGGCTGCCCGTGCACCGCTGGCTCAAGGGCCATCCGCGACTCCTCGAGGGCGCCCTGGAGAGACTCCGAGCGCGCGGAGTACTGGCGCGCGCGGTGAGCGGCGAATTTCGTCGGGCGTGGTCGTTACTGGTGCTCGATCGTTGGTTCACGGCCTTTGATTGACCCCCGTCCGCGCTTGCTATTCGTTCCGGTGTCGGGTCCTTACGGCATGGGCGAGTATGCGCGCTCGGCGGCGATTGCCCGCGCTGCGCTCGAACGCTGGCCCTCCCTCTCGGTGCACTTCATGCTGAGTCGGGCGGCCCCTTATGCGGCAGATGCCCCTTTTCCGACGACGCTGCTCGCCTCCTCGGCTACCTTTCACTCCGCCGCCGTGATCGATCTCATTCGCGCATGGCGTCCGCACGTCGTGATATTCGACAATGCGGGCCGGGGCGCCCAATTGCGCGCCGCTCGGCGGCTCGGGGCACACGTTGTCTACATCAGTGCCCGAGCGCGCCAGCGCCGCAAGGCGTTCCGATTGCGCTGGATGCGGCTCCTCGACGAACATTGGATCGCGTACCCCGAGTTCGTCGCCGGCAAGCTAGGGCCGCTCGAGCGTGCGAAACTGCGGCTTCTGGGCCGCCCGGTCGTGCGCTTTCTCGACGTCATCCTGTCGCGATTCGCCTCCGCAGGGCAGCCGCCGAGCGCGCACCGCAGCGGCGGCGAGCCGCCGATCGATGTGTTAGTAATCCCTGGAGGCGGTACCGACCATCCCGGCGCGGGCGGCGCGGTGCAGGCGTTTCGGGACGCCGCTCGGAGCCTCGCGGCAAGCGGTTTCGCCGCGACGTTCGTGGGGCCGCCCGCGGTGCCGCAATCCGAGCTCGCGGGTCTCATGCGCCGCGCCCGCTTGATCGTCGTGAACGGCGGCTCGACCTTGCTGCAAGCGATTGCCTGCGGCGCGCCGTGCGTCGCGGTCCCGATAGCTCGCGATCAGCGCCAGCGCATCCGGCGCTGCGTGCGGGCGGGGGTGGCCGTCGAGACGAGCCTCGATCCGCAAGCCATCGCGGCGCGGGCCGTCGAGTTGCTCAAGGATGAGGCCACACGCAGTGCACTCGCGGGCCGCGCCGCCGGGCTCGCTCTCACCGACGGCGTCGAGACGGCACTTTGCGCGCTCGAGCGGCTGCTCGATGCCGAAGGTGACAGCTCTCGTGTCTAATGCGGTGCTACTCGGCTACGATCTCAACCAGCCTTCGTTTCGGCATCGTATGGGGAGCATCGTTGAGAGGCTCGAAGCGACCGGCTGGCAGGTGCGGACGGAGCGCCTCCCGAGCGGCCGCTACGGCCTGCGGATGTGGGAGCCGCGTGCGCTCTTCGCTTGGGCGGACGTCGTCGTTCTCCACCAGATCAAGCTGAGCGCCATGGAGGCGCGCCTCCTGAGCGCCCTCAGCAGGCATCGGGTATTCGACCTGGATGATGCAATCTACGTGCGCAAGCCGCGCCGCCTGGGCGAGCCCCCGCACGATTCCCGTTGGCGCCGCGCGAAATTCGCCGCCACCTGCCGTTCGGTGGATGTAGTGGTTTGCGGGAACGAGGTGCTGGCGGGCGTGGCGCGACCCTTATCCCGGGCGGTCGAGGTGCTGCCAACCTCGATCGATATCACGCGGTATCTTCCGAGCCGCGCCGCCGCGGCGGAATCGCCGACGATCGTCTGGATCGGGAGCCCCGAGAACCTCCTGTATCTGGAGCTGATCCGTCCGGCCCTCGAGCACCTGACGGCGCGTTACCCGGATCTCAAGGTTCGAGTGATCTGCTCGGCTTTCCCCGAGTGGCCGAAGATCAACGTCGAGCGCATCCCGTGGAGCCCGCAAACCGAAGCGGCCTCGCTCGCCGAGGCCCACATCGGCGTGATGCCCTTGAGCGATGATGCATGGGCCCGAGGCAAGTGCGCGTTCAAGCTGCTGCAGTACATGGCTGCAGCGCTCCCCTGCGTCGCCTCGCCAGTCGGCGCGAATACCGAGGCTGTCATCGACGGGTTCAACGGCTTTCACGCGACCACCGCCGAGGAGTGGGAGCGCGCACTCGAACGACTCATCGAGTCTGCGGCACTGCGCGCGCAGCAGGGCGCGAACGGCCATGCACATGCCGCCGAGCACTACGCCATGCATGCCTACCGGGCGCGCTACGTCGCGCTCTTGGGGCGCCTCGCTGGCGCCTGAAGAAGCCGGTATGCTCGCGCATATGCCGGCCGCCCACATCTACCAAATTCTGAACTACTACACGCCGCGGGAAGCGCTCGACCCCGGTTTCGAGGTGCTCGACAACTCGGCGAACGAGCGTCCGGATTGGTTCGAGTACTGGCCCATCCGCAAGTTTCTGTTGGGCGAGGAGCTCGACGAGCAGGCCTACTACGGATTCCTCTCGCCGAAGTTTCGTCTCAAAACCAACATGACGGCCGCGCTCGTGCGTGACTTCATCGCTCGCGCGGATCCGACGACGGATGTGTTCCTGTTCAGCCCCAGCATTCACAACAGCGCCTACTTTCTCAACGTATTCGAGCACGGGGATTCGGAGCACCCGGGGCTGCTCGGCGTCGCGCAGAGGTTTTTCCAGCGCATCGACAGTGGCGCGAATGTCGCGCAGCTCGTATCCGATTCGAGAAACACGGTGCATTCGAACTACTTCATCGCCAGGCCGCGATTCTGGCGGGCCTGGCTCGACATCAACGAGCGGATGCTTGCGATCGCGGAGACTGCAGACGACCCGCTCGGCCGGGCGCTGCGCACGCCGACAGCCTACCGGGGGGGCAAGGACGTGCAGATGAAGATATTCGTCATGGAGCGCGTGGCTACCTGGATCCTGAGCCGCGACCAGAGTTTCAAGGCCGAGGTGCGCGATCCGTTCGCCGCTCGGGCGCGGATCTACAAATTGCCCCTCGCGGTGGTCTGCGATGCTCTGAAAATCGCCTATGTCACCCAAGGCCGGGGGCAGTACAGAGACGTATTTCTGCTGGTGCGGGGGCTTCGCAGAGTCTTGAATTTGCAGATTCGGCTGGCCGCCGCCCTCGGTATCGGGCGTGTGCGACCGTCGCTCCGCACACTCAGGTCGTACTGGCAATCGGGCGCTCGATAGCCAAGGGAGCGCGAGTGCCACTCATCGAGAGCGTGTCGGCGGAGTTTTGGCGGGGCCGCCGAGTGTTCGTCACCGGCCATACCGGCTTCAAGGGAGCGTGGCTCGTGTTGTGGTTGCGCGGCTTAGGCGCGAAGATCACCGGCTATGCGCTCGCGCCCGCGAACGCGCCGAATCTGTGGGACCTCGTGGGTGGCGAGGCCGCCTCGGTGATCGCGGACATTCGTGAGGCGGATCGGGTTCGCGAGGCGCTCGTGCGTGCCGATCCGCAGATCGTCTTCCACCTGGCCGCGCAATCGCTGGTCAGGGAGTCCTATCGCGATCCGGTCGGCACTTATGCCACCAACGTGCTCGGTACGGCCACGCTGCTCGAGGCGTGCCGAGGGCTCGAGCGTCTCGAGGCCGTGCTGATCGTCACCAGCGACAAGGTCTACTGGAACGACGGCACCGGCCGGCCGTTCGAGGAGGATGATCGGCTCGGCGGACATGATCCTTACAGTACGAGCAAGGCGTGCGCGGAGCTGCTCACGGCGAGCTTCAGCGAGAGCTTCTTCGTCGATGGCCCGCCGATTTCGACCGTGCGGGCGGGTAACGTCATCGGCGGCGGCGACTGGTCGCCCGATCGGTTGATTCCCGACTGCGTCCGAGCGCTTGCGGCGGGCAAGTCCGTGGTGTTGCGCAATCCCGACGCGGTGCGACCCTGGCAGCACGTGCTCGAGCCGCTGTCGGGCTATCTCATGTTGGCACAAGCGCTGGCGCGTGACCCCGACTCTGCGCCACGCGCTGTCAATTTCGGGCCGGATGCGGCATCCTTTTGCACCGTGCGCGAGGTCGTGAACGGGTTCAGCGCGCGCTTCGGCGGAAAGCCCGGCTGGACTCGCGATTCGAGCCCCCATCCGGCGGAGGCGCGTGCATTGACCTTGTCGTCGGGGCTCGCCGAGCGCGCCCTCGGGTGGCGCCCCCGCCTCGGAATTGCCGAATCGCTGGCCTGGACCGCCGACTGGTATCGAGCGCACGCGGCGAAGGAGGACATGGTGAAGTTTTCCCAGGCGCAGATTGCGCGTTATCTGGGGCTGGCCCCGCCGTGAAGTGCGTCATCCTGGCCGGCGGCAAAGGCACGCGCATCGCCGAGGAATCGAGCACCCGGCCGAAGCCCATGGTGGAGATCGGCGGCCGGCCGATCCTGTGGCACATCATGAAATTGTATGCCTTCTTCGGCATTCACGAATTCATCGTCTGCCTGGGCTACAAGGGATACATGGTCAAGGAGTACTTCGCGAATTACTTCCTGCATCAAGCCGATGTCACCTTCGACATGGCCGGAAACCGCGTCGAGTACCATGACTGCCGCAGCGAGCCCTGGAAGGTGACGCTCGTGGACACCGGCGAGGAGAGCATGACGGGAGGGCGCCTGCTGCACGTGGAAAAATACCTGGACTCGGGCGAGTGCTTCTGCATGACCTACGGCGACGGCCTCGCGAACATCGACATCGCGGCCGAGATCGCCTTTCACCGGGAACGGAGCCTGAAGGCGACCGTCGCCTGCGTGCGGCCGCCTGCGCGCTTCGGTCGAGTCGTCGTCGAGGGAACTCAGGCGGTCTCTTTCGAGGAGAAGCCGCAGGCGGAAGGTGGCCTGATCAACGGTGGGTTCTTCGTGCTCGAGCCGAGCGTGCTCGAGCTGATCGACGACTCGCAGACCGTGTGGGAGAACGAACCGATGCAGCGGCTCGCCGCGAACGGGCAGCTCGCGGCCTGGGTGCATCTTGGATTCTGGCAACCGATGGACACGCTGCGCGATAAGCAGCATTTGAGCGCGCTGTGGGACAGCGGCGCGGCTCCCTGGAAGCTGTGGCGGGGGTAGAGGCTACATGGGCCTGGTGACGGGTTGCCGCTCGTGCGGCGGCCGGCTCTCGGTGACCATGGCCGATCTGGGCGAGCAACCGCCGTCGAACGCTTTTCTCCCCTCCAAGGCCGCTGCGCTCGCCGAGAAGCGCTATCCGCTACGAGCCAAGGTCTGTGAGGCGTGCAAGCTGGTGCAGGTCGACTACGACGTCGCGCCGGAGGAGCTGTTCGCCGACTATGTGTATTTTTCCTCGTATTCGGATGAGTGGCTCGCTCATGCGCGGCGCTTCTGCGAGAGCGCGCGCCGTCGATTCCGGTTGGATGCGCGAAGCCTCGTCGTGGAGCTCGCGAGCAACGACGGGTATCTCCTCAAGAACTTCCTCGCCATGGGCATCCCCGTGCTCGGCATCGACCCTTCCGATACGGTCGCGCGCGCGGCACGCGAGATCGGCGTGCCCACCCTGGTCGAGTTCTTCGGCGAGTCGCTCGCGAGGCGGCTCGTGCAGGAAGGGCGCCGTGCGGACCTCCTCGTCGCCAACAACGTGCTCGCGCACGTGCCGCGACTCAACGATTTCATCGCCGGAATGGCGACGCTCCTTGCGCCCGAAGGTACCGCGAGCATCGAGTTTCCGCATCTCTTGAGGCTCATCGAGCAGGTCGAGTTCGACACCATCTATCACGAGCACTACTCCTATCTCTCGCTCTACGCGATCGAGCAGGTGTTCGGCCGCCATGGATTGCGAATCTACGATGCCGAGGAGCTGTCCACCCACGGTGGGTCGCTGCGCATTCTCGCTGCGCACGCGGCCCGCGAGGATCTCAAGGAGAGTGAGCCGCTGCGCGAGCTCAGGGCGCGGGAGGCGCAGGCCGGCTTGACCGATCTCGCCACCTACGCTCGCTTCGCCGAGCGGGTCGCCGCATGCCGGGACTCGGTGCGGGAGTTTCTCGCGCGCGCGAAGCGCGAGTCGAGGTCCGTGGCGGCCTACGGCGCTGCGGCCAAAGGGAACACGCTCCTCAATTATTGCGGCGTGAGCTGCGAGGATATTGCGATCGTGGCGGATCGTAATCCGCACAAGCAATCGAAGCTTCTCCCGGGGAGCCACATACCGGTGGTATCACCCGAGGCACTGATGCAGGCAAGGCCGGACTACGTGTTGATCCTCCCGTGGAACTTGCAGCACGAGATCCGGCGGCAGCTCGAGGGCATCCGCGCCTGGGGTGGGCGGTTCGTCACCGCGATTCCCGTGGTTCGGATCGATTCATGATCTTCACGGAATCGACGCTGGCAGGAGCCTTCACGATCGACCTGGAGCGGCTCGAGGACGATCGGGGATTCTTCGCCCGCAGCTTCTGCGCCGAGGAATTCGCGGCACGGGGGTTGCCGCGGGTGATGCCGCAGAGCAGCGTGTCGTTCAATGCGCGGCGCGGCACACTCCGCGGCCTGCATTATCAGGCCGATCCGCACGCCGAAGAGAAGCTCGTGAGGTGCACGGCGGGCGCGATTTTCGACGTCATCGTTGATCTGCGGCGGGGATCGCCGACCTTTCGGCGGTGGGCGGGACTGGAGTTGACGGCGGGCAATCGGCGCTCCGTCTTCGTGCCGAAGGGATTCGCGCACGGATTCATCACGCTGCGCGAGGACACCGAGGTGTTGTACATGATCTCGGTGCCCTATGTGCGCGGCTTCGAGCGCGGCCTGCGCTGGGACGATCCGGCACTCGCCGTCGATTGGCCGATCGAGCCGGTGCACATGGCGGAGCGAGACAGAACGTATCCGCTCCTCGATGCCTCGGCCTCGCCTTGAGCTCGAGAGGCCGAGTGCTGCTGACCGGGGCCGGTGGGTTCATCGGCCGCACGAGCATCGAGCCCCTGCGCGCCGCCGGTTACGAGGTGCATGCCGTCGTCTCGCCCGCAGGCGATGCGACGGTCGAGCCGCTTCGGCAGGTCGATGTGCGCCGTGCCGACCTTCTCGATTCGGCGTCTGTCGATGCGCTCATCGAGTCGGTGCGTCCCACGCATTTGTTGCATTTCGCCTGGGTCGCAACTCCAGGCGAGTATCGCGACAGCGCGGAGAATTATCGCTGGCTCAGCGCCGGGCGGAATTTGCTCAGCGCCTTCGCACGCCACGGAGGCGAACGCGCGGTGCTCGCGGGAAGCTGCGCGGAGTACGATTGGTCGCGCGTCGGCATCTGCCACGAGCAGTCGAGCCCGCTCGCGAGCGACGGTAGGGGGCGTTTATCCGCCTACGCCGAGTGCAAGAGCGCGATGCAGCGCTCGCTCGTCGAGCTGGGAAGGGCGCACGGGTTTTCGACTGCCTGGGGACGCATCTTCTTCCTGTTCGGTCCCGGCGAGCATCGCGAGCGGCTGGTAGCATCGGTCATCACCCGACTTCTGGCGGGCTGCGAAGCGAGCGCAACGCACGGCCGGCAGATCCGCAGCTTCCTGCATGTCTGCGATGTCGGCGCGGCGTTTGCGGCGCTACTCGCGAGTGATGTCGAGGGAGTCGTGAACATCGGGTCCGGCGAGGAGATCTCGATAGCGGAGCTGCTCGGTCGGATCGCTCGCAGCATCGGGCGCCCGGATCTTTTGAGGCTCGGCGCTCGAGTCGCGCCGCCGGAGGAGCCGGCCGTGCTGGTCCCCGACATCGGCCGATTGCGCGATGAGGTGGGCTTTACGCCTCGGTGGACTCTCGATGAAGGGCTCGCTGATACCATCCGCTGGTGGCGGGAAAGACTCGATCGCCCCACCGGCACCGGCGGGCAGCAATGAGCGTGGTCGAGTGGCACGCGGCGAGGCGCCGAAGGAGTAAGCTCTCATGCACGATCTCTTGAATGTGGCCGAGCTCAGGCGCTATGTCGATGAGGTGTGGGACCGATCGATCGTCCCCGAGCTCTGTGAGTACGTACGCATTCCGAACAAGTCGCCGCTGTTCGACTCGCGCTGGGAAGAGCACGGCCACATGGAGCGAGCCGTTCAGCTGATGGCAAGCTGGTGCCGCCGCCAGCCCATCGCAGGGCTCAAGGTCGAGATCGCGCGCCTGCCCGGCCGCACCCCGCTCCTGTTCATCGACATCCCGGGAGGAGAGGGGACCGTTCTCCTCTATGGGCATCTCGACAAGCAGCCGGAATTCACCGGATGGGAGGCCGGGCTCTCGCCCTGGGAACCCGTCATCCGGGACGGGCGGCTCTACGGTCGCGGAGCCGCGGACGACGGCTATGCGGTGTTTGCATCGCTCACCGCCGTCGCCGCCCTTCAGGCGCAAAGGGTTCCGCACGCGCGCTGCGTGGCGCTGATCGAGGCCTGTGAGGAGAGCGGCAGCCCGGACCTGCCCGCCCACGTGGATGCGCTCGCCGCGAAGATCGCAGACCCGAGTCTCGTGGTGTGTCTCGATGCGGAATCGGGCGACTACGATCGCTTGTGGCTCACCACTTCGCTGCGCGGAAACATCGTCGGAACGCTCAGCGTCGAGATGCTCACGGAGGGCGTGCATTCGGGCATGGGGAGCGGCATCGCCGCCTCGTGCATCGACGTGCTGCGCGGGCTCCTGTCACGACTGTCCGACGAGTGCAACGGCGAGCTCAAGCTCGCCGAGCTTCACGTCGAGGTCCCCGAGGAACGGCGCCGCCAAATCGCCGCGGTTGCCGAGCTTCTCGGCGCCTCCGTCGCGGCGCGCATGCCGTTCGCACCGGGCGTAGAGCCCCTGTCGGCGGATCCCGCGACGCTGCTCACGAACTCGACCTGGAAGCCAACGCTCACCGTCACCGGAATCGACGGACTCCCGAGCGTCGAGAGCGCCGGGAACGTGCTCGCGCCGCGCTTAAGCGCCAAGCTCTCTTTTCGATTGCCGCCGACCGCGGATGCGATCAAGGCCGAGGCGGCGATTCGCCTCAGGCTCGAAGCTGATCCGCCGTTCAAGGCGCGGGTGCGCTTCGTCTCGGACTCGAGCAACGTCGGCTGGAACGCGCCCCCGCTCGAGCGCTGGTTGGAGCGAGCTGTGGAGGAAGCTTCGCAGAGCTTTTTCGGCCGGCAGTGCATGTCGATGGGCGTCGGCGGGACGATTCCGTTCATGGCCATGCTGGGCGAGCGATTTCCACAAACACAGTTCCTCGTGACCGGCGTGCTCGGCCCGCACTCCAATGCGCACGGACCGAACGAATTTCTCCACATCGAGTATGCGAAGCGGCTCACGGCCGCCGTGGCCGAGGTGATCGCGCGGCATGCCGCGCGCCATGCAGCCTGATACGTCGAGGTTATGAAAAGACGAGTCGGCAAAAAAGAGGCCGTGGGGCGGCATACGGCCTGCCCCACGGCCCGAGGCTGTTGCGTCGCCTGCTCCTACATCGGGGGCAGATCCCCGGAGTAGTAGGCAAGCACGTAGGCGGTCGCGGTGTTGCTCGCATTCGCGACCGGAACCGCATAGACCCCCACGATCGCCCCCGCGGTGAGGGTGTCTTGCAAGGTCTTGAGATTCTGCGTTTGCGTGACGTCGAGCGGGACGAGCTTGAGCTTGCCGTCCGTGAAGTCCACCTGATACACGAGCGTGGCGCTATCCAAGGTCGTGTTGACGTCGATCGTCGCGGTGGTTCCCATCGCCGCCCCCGGCACGGTCATCGTGAAGCTGTAGAGCGATGAGTTCGGGGCCGTCTGCGTGAGCGGGACGACCACCGTGCCGAGCGGCAGGAGCGAGGGCTCGAGAATGCTCGCCGCCGCCGCCCATCCCGGTGTGGCCGCCATCGAGTTCCAGCTCGCGAAGCTCGTGCCGTAGGCCGGGATCGGCGCGACCTTACCGCCGAAGCTGATCGCACCGTCGGTTGCGGAGACCCAGGCGAAGATCGCGGTCGACCCGCAGCAATCGAAGGTCGTCACCGGGTAGGCGAAGTCCCACCACTTGTAGCCCTCGATCTCCACCCCGTCGGTGCTCGGCACGGGATTCGTGCCATTCGCCGTCGTGTTGGGGATATAGGAGAGCGTGATGCCCGGAGTGCCGTTCGTCTGGTAGTCGTCGGATGCCGTCCGGAAATCGTGCAGGTAAGTGAAGCTCGTCGTGCTCGGCATGGAGATCACGCCGTCGTAGCGCGCGGTCTCGATGTCGATCGATGTGGCGACCATCGGCGAGAGGTCCGCGTTGACGGTCGCGTGCACCTTGAAGCCGCGGAGGAGATTGCCGTCGGCGAGGAACTGTGCGCCGTTCGTCGAGATCGGGGTCGCATCTTCGAGCGCGTTTTGTGGCGCGCGGAAGTAGATCAGCGTGTTCTGGTTCACCAGGAACTGAACCGGCTGGCCCAAGTCGTTCTGCATCGTGACCATGCCGGTGGCCGGATTGACATGCAGTACGTGGCCTTCGGGGCCGACCCAGACCTTGTCAAAGCTGCTGCTCGCCCAGATGCGGGTCGCAACCAGCGTGCCATCCTGCTGATAGCGCGCGGCAACGCGTACTTGCTCCGTGCCGCTCGCAAGGGCGGTCTGGACCGCGCTCGGCAGCTGCGAGAAGCTCGAGATCGTGACGGGCGTGACCGGGCTCGAGTCCAAGTAGTAGAAGATCGTACCCCCGCCCGAGGTCTGATCGAGGGAGATCGAGATCGACTGGGTGGTCGTCACGTAGGTCTCCGGGCTCACGAGGGGCTCGGTGGGGAATTCCTTCGTGACCGTCATCGAGGTTCCCGAGGCCGCCGTCACCTCCCCGTAGAGATGGCGAAGCACCAGCCAGCGGATGTCGGCGACGCGGCGATGACGCAGCGGTCCGCGGAAGTTCACCGCCCAGACCGTCGAGCCGCCCGCCGGTGTGCGCGCGACGATGAACGCCGGGTGCGCGAGATCGAACTCGATATCGAATTGATTGTTCTCATTGGCGCTCACGACGAGCGGGGACACGAAGTTGACCGGCACCGTGACCGTGAGATTCGGCGCCGTGCCTTGAGCGTCTTGGATCTGGATGTCGCCCGCCGGGATGGTAGCCCCCGGGGTACCCGCAAAGCTCGTCGACGGATCGCTCGCGGCGGTGAGCAGCACATCGCCCGGATTGGCGCTGATCGTGATCACGGCGCTCGTGTAAGTTCCAGCCGGCACCGATGCATTGCCGATCAGCTCGCCGAGCTGGTCGAGTTGCACGAGATTGATCACGGGCGGTGTGGAAGGAGCGCTGTACACGGTGACGTTGTTGCCTCCGCCTTCCGGTACGAGCGCGATCGACAGTACCTTGACACCGATCGTCGCCCAATCCTCCACCGAGGCATCGCTCACCATCATCGACACATTACCGTTCTGCGGGGTCGGCATCGTCGAGCTCGACCCGCTCGATCCGCCACCTCCGCCGCAGGCTGCGAGCAACGCGACAGCCGTGCTCAATAACAACAGACGAGTCAATTGCGAACACATAACGTAAGACTCCTTGAACTTAACAACTGTCATATCCCAGGCTGTGCACGTTGGCGCGCCTTCGATGTGTTGCCAACGATCGACCTCTCAACGCGTTGACAAAACGCGCTGCACTGTGCGCAAGTGTGAAATAGTGACTGTCTCCAAATGCAGACAGCAAAGGCGCTGCTGCGCGTACAAGACGAGGCAACACGAAGCGCGCGGCGCGCAGCGCGCGGCGTCTCTCGCACAGCCCGCGCGGCGTGAGATCAGTGTTTCTTATTGTGAGTGCGAGCCGTGCATGGAATCGCTGTGCGCGGCCCATGCCCGCCGATAGGCAGCCTCCACATTGCGCGCAAACCGCGCTGCGTCCATGAGCGGCGATCGCTCGAGCCGCGCGCGCAGCGAACGGCGCAACGCCTCGAGGCGCGGAAGGTCCCGCGCCAGCGCGACGGCGGCATCGACGAACGCTGCGTCGGATTCGCGTGCGAGGTCCGTAAGATCCAAGTGAAAGAGCTGACTCAAGCCGGCGCGACCGACGCTGGTTGCGCCGATGCGCGTCACCGTCGGCACTCCCATCCAGAGCGCATCGAGGCTCGTGGTATGGCCGTTGTAGGGAAAGGTATCGAGTGCGAAGTCGATCTCATGGTATGTGCGCAGATACTCGGCGCGCGGGCGAAAGGCCACGAAGTCGACGCGCCGGCCGTCGATTCCGTGCGCAGCGAGGCGCTCGAGCAATCGCAGGCGGTGCCGCCCGGGCGGGGCCATGAGCAGCAGGCGTGCATCGGGCAGAGCACGTGCGACCCCGCTCCACAGCTCGAGGGTCCGATCGGTGAGCTTGCACGGGTTGTTCAAGCAGCCGAGCGTCGGATACCCTCGCTCGAGCGCCGGCAGCGCATTGACCGCGGGCTCCGCGGTGAGCGGGTCGTAACACCAGAACGAATCGGGCAGGCGCAGCGTACGCTCCGTGTAATGGCTGTCGAAGCCTTGGGGATCGAGGCGCGGATCGCTCAGCCGATAGTCGACGGCGTCGATCCCGGTCGTGCCGGGATAGGCGAGCCAGGCGATTTGCACCGGCGCCGGTTTGCGCGCAAACACCAGCGGCCGGCCCCCGGCCATGTGCATGGTCAAATCGACGAGGACATCGATGCGATCCTCACGAATCAGCGCGCATAGTGCCGCGTCGTCGAGCACATGGACGTCGCGCCACACCTCGACAAGGCGTGCGATGCGTTGCGTCTGCTCGTCAGCGCGCTCCACACTCGAGTAGCCGAAGATCTCGAATGCGGAGCGATCGTGGTGCGTGAGGAGCGGCACGCTGAACAGGCTCTGGCAGTGATCGCGGAAATCCGCCGATACGTAGCCGATCTTGAGCCGTCGGTGCGGCGAAGGATCGGCGGCGGGGGCGCTTGCCACGCGGCGCATGGGAGCGGCGAAGCGCGCATTCCAACGACGGCATTCCTCGAGGATCGGCTGCGGCTCGAGCGACTGGAAACTCAACGCAAAGCATAGATTGCCGTGCGTGGCCGGATTGCTCGGGTCGATTGCGAGGGAGCGACGCCAGCAGGCGATCGCCTCATCGAGCTCGCCGGCGTCCTTGAGGACGCTCGCGAGATTGTCGTGAAGGGCGGGGTGGAGCGGGTCGACCGCGAGACCTCGGCGCAGCATGTCTTCCGCCTCGTCGATCCTCCCTAGCGTGCGCAGCAAACAGCCGGCGTTATTCATCGCGAGCACGTAATTCGGGCGAGCGAGCAGGGCGCGCTCGAAGGCGGCGAGTGCGGCCGAAAATTCGCCGAGCTCCTTGTGCGCGTTGCCTAGATTGTTCAGCGCCTCCGCGTAGTCCGGCCGCACGGCGATCGCGTGGTGGTAGTGCTCGATGGCCTCGCGCGAGCGGCCGAGCCCGCGCAGCGCGTTCGCTAGATTGAATGCGGCGTCCGGGTCGTTCGGCTCGAGCGCGAGCGCAGCGCGCAGAACGGATTCGGCAGCGCAGAAATCGCGCCGCTGACAGTGCGCGAGTCCAAGATTGACGGCGTGCGAGGCGACGGCGGGCTCTGCGCGGCAGGCCGCCTCGAACAGGCGGATCGCGCCGTCGACATCGCCCATCTCGCGCAGCACCGTCCCCAGATTGCTCGAAGCGGCGGGATCGTCGGGCTTGCGCGCGAGCGCGTCACGGTACACCGCAGCCGCTTGCTCGAGCTCGCCGCCCCGTTGCAGCGCGACGCCGAGTGCCATCAAGGCGTCGAAGGAGCCGGCCTCGAGGTTGAGCACGCGCCGATACGCCTCGGCTGCCTCCCGCCAGCGGCCGAGCGCTTGCAGCGCATTACCTAAGCCGAATTGATAGCGTGCGCTGCCGGGATCGGCGGCAGCGGCCGCTGCGATCAAGGCGAGCGCCGCTTCGGGGCGCCCGTCCTGCAGCTCGAGGAGACCCTTGCGAAAGAGCGCAAGCGGGTGCGCCGGATTCAGCGCGAGAACCTCGTCGTACAGGCTGCGTGCTTCAGCGAGCTTGCCGGCGCGATGACTCGCCGTCGCAGTCTCCAGCAATCGATCAATGGCCGAGATGGTCGGTTTCCTCGTGTGGCACGTTCCCAGCGGTCGCCGAGCGGGACGCGTCTCGTCGCGGCGGCCTATACTACAGCGCTCGATCTTGCCTTGGACCACTCATGATGACCACTCGGCTCGACAGGACCCTCAAGCGTGAGCTCAATATCGAGGGTCGCCCGTATATCGTGGCCCTATCGCCGGTCGGAATGAAAATCACGCAGAAGGGCAGGAGGAAGGGCCAGGAGCTCCGCTGGTCGGACCTCGTGAGCGGTGACGCCGCGCTTGCGGTCGCGCTAAACGCCTCCCTCGGCGCCTTCGCGCAGCGCTCGCCTCCGGTGCGCCCGAGCATATCCACACCGCGGATCACGGCCCGAGCGAAGGCCCGGGCCCAGGCAAAGTCTCGGGGCGGCGCGAAGGCGCGCAGAAGCCGGTCCGCTTCCGCCAATAGTCGCGCAGGATCGAAGGCGCGATAATGAAAGGGCGCGGATGATCGTCGGAGCGGGTACCGATGCGCCGCGATCGATGAGGTGATGCATGGATTTGGGAATTCGCGGCCGCAAGGCGATCGTTTGCGCATCGAGCCAGGGACTCGGGAAGGGGTGCGCGCTCGCGCTCGCCGAGGCGGGCGTCTCCTTGGTCATCAACGCGCGCAATCGCGAGAACCTCGATAAAACCGCGGATGAGATTCGCCGAGCGACCGGAGCGAGCATCACTCCCGTCGCCGCGGACGTCTCGACACGCGAGGGCCAGGATGCGCTCCTCGCGGCGTGTCCAGCCCCCGACATTCTGATCAATAACAACGGCGGCCCGCCGTTTCGCGATTTTCGCGAGCTCGATCGGTCGGCGCTGCTCGCGGGCGTCACGATGAACATGGTGACCCCGATCGAGCTCATTCAAAGGGTCATCGATGGAATGGCAGCACGCAAGTTCGGTCGCATCGTGAACATCACGTCGATCAGCGTCAAAATGCCGCTGGCCGGCCTCGACCTATCGAGCGCAGCCCGCGCGGGACTCACCGCCTTCCTGGCGGGTATCGCACGCAGCGTCGCCGACAGGAACGTCACCATCAACAATCTGTTACCGGGGAGCTTCGACACCGCGCGCTTGAGCGCGGGCTTTCGCGCCGCGGCGCAGCGCAAGGGGCTCGCCGAGTCGGTCATCGAGGAGCAATCGCGCCGGGCCATCCCGGCAAAGCGCTTCGGCGCGCCCTCGGAGCTCGGGCACGCGTGCGCGTTTCTCTGCAGCGTACACGCCGGGTACATCACGGGCCAGAATATCTTGCTCGACGGAGGCGAGTACCCGGCCGCATTCTAGCGGCCGCCCTGCGCGCGCCGTGGACAGGCGATCCTCCATCGATCCACTTTGGCTGGTGATCGCTGCGGCAGGCATTCTCCTGGTCACCACGGGAACCCGCAATGTCATGGGTCTATTCGTGCTCCCCATTGTCGCGGCGACGGGAGTCAGTATCGTTTCGATCAGTTTCGCGCTCGCCGTCGGTCAATTCATCTGGGGCGCGGCGCAACCGGTGTTCGGAGCGATCGCGGATCACTACGGAGCTCATCGGGTCATGATCGCCGGCGCCGTGCTCCTCGCGGGTGGCGGACTGCTCGCCGCGGGGAGCTCCTCCCCCCTGGGGTTCACGGTATCACTCGGCATGCTGATGCCGGCCGGGGCTGCGGCAGGAAGCTTTGCGATTCTCATCGGGATCACCGCTCAATCACTGCCTGCGGCTAAACGCTCTCTGGCGGCAGGATTCATCAATGCAGGCGGCTCGCTGGGTCAGTTTCTCTTTGGTCCGTCGACTCAATTCCTCATCGGGCGCTCGGGCTGGGGGATCGGCATGCTCGCGCTGTCGCTGCTGGCGCTCCTCACCATTCCGATCACGTGGCTGTTCCGCGGCGTGGGCACGACGACTGCGCATCGGCTGCAAAGGAGTACGGAAGCCGCGCAATCGAGCCTGCGCGAGCAACTGCTCGAGGCGGCGCGAAACCGAAGTTATCTGTTCCTGCATGCCGGATTTTTCACCTGCGGTTTCCATATCGCGTTTCTCGTGACTCACCTTCCGGGTGATCTGCAGTTGTGCGGCTTGCCGGCGACCGTCGCGGCGAATTCGGTGGCGCTGATCGGGCTGTTCAACGTCGCTGGGAGTTTGTCGGTCGGCTGGCTCGGCGCGCGTTACCGCATGAAGAACATACTGGCGCTTCTCTACGCAAGTCGGGCGGTGATCGTAGCGTGCTACCTGGTGATGCCGAAGACCGCGCTCAACGTGTACTTGGTCGCGGGATCTCTCGGCTTTTCTTGGCTGGCAACCGTGCCTCCCACGGCCGGCCTGGTGGCGAAGCTCTTCGGCACGCGTTACCTCACCACCCTGTTTGGCTTGACGCTGCTATCGCATCAGATCGGCGGCTTCTTGGGCGCCTGGCTCGGCGGAGTCGCAATGGCCCAGCTCGGATCCTACCAGTGGGTCTGGTATGCGGATATGGCGCTCGCACTGGCGGCTGCGCTCATTAACCTGCCGATTCGGGAACCCGCGCTAGTGAGACATGCAGAGCAGGGGACGGCCGCATAGGCTCTCGCGTCGCCGGCCTGATCTAATGCTGCCGGCCTGACTTAATAAGCCGCGATCTTCAGATCCTCCAGGAGAAGCCGCGAGAACTCAGGCCCCTTGCCCGCCTCCTCGTGCTTGAAATAGATGAACACGTCCTTGCAGGTCGACGTCGTCCGCTCGATCGCCTCTGCCCAGTGCGCGATGTCGCGGGCCGTGTAACCTTCGTCCCTGAGTCTGAAGTAGCCGTAATCCGTCGTGATCTCGACCGGTGTCGAGAGCTTCTCGCTGTCGGCGACGCAGAGTGCGAGGTTCTTCGATCTCAAGCGCTCGTAAACGGCATCGTCAAACCAGGAGGCATGACGGAACTCGAATGCGGCTCGCACACCGCGCGGAAAGGTCTCGAGAAACGCATCGAGGAGCCCCAGGTCTTTTTTCAGAAACGGCGGTAGCTGGAAGAAGAGGACCCCGAGCTTCTGGGCGAGAGCCGAGGAGGTGGCGACGAAGAGCTGCAACGGCTCGGCGCAGTCCTTGAGACGCGCGACGTGCGTGATGCGCTTCGGCGCTTTGAGGGTGAATTTGAAGCGCTCCGGAGTCGCCTCGAGCCAGCCGCTCAAGGTCTTCGCGCTCGGCATGCGGTAGAAGGTGTAGTTGATCTCGACGGTCGCGAGGCGTTGCGCGTAGTAAGGCAGCATTTTCGCACTGGGAAACTTCTCCGGATAGAAGCTTCCTCTCCATTCGGGGTAGTTGAAGCCCGAGGTGCCCACCCAGATCGCCATGGCGAGGTATCGTTCGACAGGCGCCCTCGAGAGTCAAGGTCTCCTCGCCGCGAAGCGCTCACGGATCGCGCGTAGCTCGGTGTCGAGCCCGGCGTCGAGTGGCGTGGGGCGGTGACGCTCGAGCGTTTGCTTGAGGTCCGCATCGATGCGCTCAAACAGGTCGACGTCCGGGCGCTCGTTGGTGCTCAGCGGTAGGTTCGGGCCGAAGTAGCGGCTCTGCCACAATCGCTCCCGGCAATGCGATACGGTATGCCGGTGCGCGAGGTAGTTGCCGCGAGCGCCCACCTCGCGGGCCACATCGAGCGCGAGCGTGTCTGCATCGATCTGTACGCCTTGCCACAATGTGCGCAGCAGGTCGGCCAGATCGTTGCACAAGAGGAGCGCGTGCAGGGAATAAGTGATGCCCTGGTCGAGCGATCCCAGATAATCGAGCGTTGCCGGTCGGCTGTAGAAGGTCTGCATGAGACTGGTACAGAGCTCCGCAACGGCATCCTGGTCGAAGCGTCGGGCGGAGGAGCACCCCGCCGCGCCGGTGAAGGAAGGCAGCCCCAACTTTCGCCGTACTTGACACATGACCATGTCCGCGAGCGAGGTTTGCGCGAAGTTGCCGATTCCGCCCGTCGCGGGCTCCATGAAACACACGTCGGAGCTACCGATGCAGAAGGCTCCGCGGCGAACGAGCTGGGCGAGCACCATGGCGCCGAAATCGGTCGCCAGGCTGTTGACCATCGACCCCGCGGTGGTGATCGGGGTGGACGCACCGCCGATGGGTAGGGTGCCGACGCTCACGGGCACGCCGGCACGCACACTCGTCACGATCTGATCGATGTGCGCCCGATGATAGTTCAGCGGGAGCGGCGTGATGATCTGCAGAAAATAGGGCTTCTCGCACAATGCCTGGCTACTCCCGCGGATCGCAGCCGCCATGTCGATGACTACTTCGAGCGACTCGGCATTCTCGCAAAGATATTCGAGCGGCTTGGTCGTGTTTGCAGCCATGATCGCAAACTCTTCGATCTCGCCGTGCATGTCCGAGCGCTCCACGTTCTTACATGCGATGCAGACCGCGTCGATGTTCGGCAGCGCGTCCGCGACGCGCGCCACCGTGGCCAAGTCGTTTGCGTTGCTGTTGCGTGGCTCACCGCTCTCTATATCGAAGACCTTGATGCAAGTCATGCCCGGGATGAACCACGTATGGCGGTCGTCGAGGTCGATGCTCCTGTTACCGGTACGGTCCCAGAGCTTGACGCTCTTGGCGGTCGATGACAGCGCCGAGCGCACCAGCTCCGGCTCGAAACGAGCGACGCCGTCGGCCGACACGGCGCATCCCCCGGCACGCAGAACCTCGGGAGCCTCGGATTCGGGATCGAACGCGACGCCCGACTCGCGCATGAGCCGCAGCGCCCCCTCGATGAGCTGCTCGACAATCCCCGCGGCGAGCGGCTCATAGGGTGCCGTGGGTCCGTGATGGAGGCCCGGATCGGCGGGCCTTGCCTCGGCCGCTGCACGCAGCGGACGTCGAGTGATTCGCCCTTCACGCATGATTTCTGACTCCCCCGAGATGCACTGCCGAGCCTTCGACTTCGCCTAGCACGAGTAGTGTGCGCCATAATAAGCGCCTCTGGGATGCGAGGACGCAAATGAGAATTGAATCCCGCTATGAGGTCTTGTTTGAGCCGGTGCGGATCGGTCCGGTCACGTCGAAGAACCGATTTTATCAAGTTCCCCACTGCACCGGGATGGGCTACGCATTGCCACGCACGCTCGCGGCCATGCGCGGCATGAAGGCGGAAGGGGGTTGGGGAGTCGTATGCACGGAATACTGCTCGATTCATCCGAGCTCGGACGATCAACCCTACCCCTTTGCATCGCTATGGGATGACGATGACATGGGCTCGCTCGCGGCGATGGCCGACGCCGTGCACGCACACGACGCGCTCGCCGGAATCGAGCTCTGGCACGGCGGCAGCTACGTGGCCAATCTGGCGACGAGACAGCCCTCCCTGGGTGTGCGCTCGATGCCGGGCCGAACCGATCCGATTCAGTCGCAGCGTTTGGACAAGCGCGACATCCGTCGCCTGCGACAGTGGCATCTCGCCGCGGCGAAGCGGGCTCGCCGCGCCGGGTTCAACATCATCTACGTCTATCCGACCCATGGGTACCTGATCTCGGAGTTCCTATCCCGAGCGCTCAATGACCGGTGCGATGAGTACGGCGGGTCACTCGAGAATCGCACGCGCTTGCTGCGCGAGCTCCTCAGCGAGACACGCGATGCCGTCGGCGATCGCTGCGCAGTGGCCGTGCGCTTCTCGGCAGAAGGACACGGCGAGGCGCATCTCAGTGCCGAGGAGGCTCGCGACGTGCTCGAGATGTTGGGGCCACTGCCCGATCTCTGGGATCTCGTGGTCGCCGATTATTACGGCGAGGAGATGGCGACGTCGCGCTTCGTGAAGGAGGGCTCGCTCGAAGCGAAGGTTGCGCAGGCGCGGGCGCTCACCGGAAAACCCGTGGTGAGTGTGGGCCGTTTCACGTCGCCCGATACGATGGTGCGCCAGGTGCGCAGCGGCGTCCTCGACCTCATCGGCGCCGCGCGACCTTCGATCGCGGATCCTTTCCTGCCGATGAAGATCCGCGAGCAGCGAATGGAGGACATCCGCGAATGCATCGGCTGCAACATCTGCTACGCATACAACTTTCGCGGCGCATCGATCCGATGTACGCAAAATCCCACAATCGGCGAGGAATGGCGGCGCGGCTGGCATCCCGAGCACGTGCCGGCGGCCGAGCGGCGATCCGTCCTCATCGTCGGCGCGGGCCCCGCGGGACTCGAAGCCGCTCATATCCTCGGCAAGCGCGGATTCTTGGTGACGCTGACCGATGCGGCGAGTGAGCCCGGCGGGCGCGTCACGCGGGAAAGCCGCCTACCCGGTCTCTCGGAATGGGCTCGGGTGCGCGATTATCGGCTCGGGCAGATCGCAAAGCTCCCGCAGGTCTCAATGTATCTCGAGAGTCGCGTATCCGCGCAACAGGTACGCGAGTTCGGTGCCAATCATGTCTTGATCGCCACGGGCGCGCGATGGCGTCGAAATGGAATCGGTCGGTGGCACGAAAGCGCGATGGCGGAGCTCTACCACACCAGAGTGCTCACTCCAGACGATTTGCTCGCGGGCGCGCGTCCGATGGGTGATACCGTCGTATTCGATGACGATCACTATTACATGGGCTCGGTGCTGTCGGTGCTCCTCGCACAGCAAGGCTCGAGAGTAACGTACGTGACGACGGAAGGCCGGGCGGCAAGCTGGACCCAGTACACCGGCGAGCAGCAGCGTATTTCCGAGCAGATGCACGAGCTCGGTATTGCGATCATCACCAATACGAGCGTCGAGGCATTCGATGGCGACTCTGTGACGCTCGCCTGCATCCATTCGGGCGAGCGCCGCTCGCAGGCGGCCTCATCTCTCGTGCTGGTGACCTCACGTGAGCCAGAGGATGGGCTGTATCGCGAGCTCGTCGGCGAAGACGGCGAGAACGAGGCAATCGAGTGCATTGGCGACTGCTGTCAGCCGGCGCTCATCGCCCATGCGGTCTATGCCGGTCACAGAGCGGCGCGCGAGCTCGGCGAGCCGCATGAGCGGTGGCGAGCGCAACGCGACCGCGTGGTCGTGTGATGGACGAAGTCAGGGTGACCGGCCCGCTGCGGTCGATGGAGTGGAGTTGATATGGCCGCTTTTCAACGCGAGGTTCTCGTTCGCTTCGGGCATTGCGATGCCGCCGGCTGGGTATTCTATCCGCGCTACTTCGAAATGATCAGCGACTTTGTCGAGGATTGGTTCGAGGACGGCCTCGCGGCCAGTGCGCCAGGGCTGTTCCACCATAAGCAGATCCTGACCCCGTCGGTGCACTTCACGGTGGATTTCCTGAAGCCGACGCATTACGGAGACCGGCTCACATTCAATCTATGGACGGTCAAGCTCGGCCGCAGCTCCTGCGAGCTTCGTATCGAGGCCTCGCACCAGAATGAGCCTCGCATGCGGGTGCGGCAGGTGCTCGTCTTCATCTCCGCCGAAAGTGGCCGTGCAACCCCGATCCCGCCGGAGCTCATCAGTCGCATGCAACGATTCGCCCTGGAGAGCGAGCCGCCCTCGCGCGAGAAGCCGGCACCACGCGCTAAGAGGAAATCACGCTAGCGTGAGACTCGCGAGGCTCGAGTACGGCGCTCGATCTGCGCCTCGAGTCACCGAAAGTCCATTCCGCGCTCACCGGGTCAGGGAGCTCGAGTGCCGCGCCTGTGCGGCAACACGAACGTTCGGCGGGCTAGATCAGAGTCGAGCTGCTCCTTGGGGTAGTACTGGAGCAGCAAGTCCCGGGCGAACAAATCCTGGTTTTGCTGCCGAAAGTTGGCCCAGCTGCCGCCGTCGCCACGCGCGACGATGTGTTCCTGGATCAGGGCGAGGTAGGCTACCGTGACGGTCTCGTGGTACTTGTCCGCCACTCCGAGGTGAGCGGCGTAGCTTCGAATCGAGGAGCGAATCCGCTCGAGCGCCTGTGCAAAGCCGGTGGCGCGAAGGTACAAATAGCCCGCTCGCAGGTGTGCAGCGTGGTCGAACTCACTGGGCGGCAGCTCGCATCGCTCGAGCGATGCGAGAAAGTCCTCGTCTGTTTTCGCTTGCCGAGTCGGGTCGTGCTGAGCGGGGCTCGGTGTGTGGTCGATAAGTACCATATAACCAATATACAATGGTAACATTATTGACGCAATGCGCACGGAGTCCATTTGATCTGGCGGCACCGTTTCGCTAGATTCGAGCCGAGCTGGCCCATGCGTCCGGCTCACAGGGAATCCAGTGCATCATGCCTCGTCGAAGCCTTTCGCTCCGATAGCTCGCCTCGAGCGACTGCCACTGCCTGACGCTCAAGTTTTTTACGCGGAGCGGGTCTCCTACGACGATTCGCCCGAGGTGCTGCTCGATCGTCTGATCGCCGAGACGGATTGGCGAAGCGAAGCCATCGTTTTGTGGGGAAGGAGATATGGTCAACCGCGCCTCACTGCATGGTTTGGCGATCCGGGCGCGCACTACAGCTATTCTGGAATCTCCCTCGATCCGATGCCGTGGACGGATACGCTAAGGGCGATCAAATGCAGCGTGGAGAGGCTGACGGGGTCGGTTTTCAACAGCGTTCTCGCCAACCTCTATCGCGACAACCGCGACAGCATGGGATTTCACAGCGACGACGAGCCCGAGCTCGGCGATGCAATCGCTTCGGCGAGCTTCGGGGAGCAAAGGACGTTCGTACTGCGGCACAAGCGCAGGCGGGACATCGAGCCCGTCAAGCTCCAATTGAGATCGGGAAGCTGCCTGCTGATGAGGGGAGAAACTCAACGCTACTGGCAGCACGGCGTCCCCAAAGAGCGGCGCCCTTGCGGCCCGCGGGTTAATCTCACGTTTCGACGGATTCTTCTATAGGTTTGGTGCATACGGTCGGGGATCGAGCGCCTTGGGGTGCACTACGAAGATGGAAGGTGGCGCGGACGGCAGATCGGTTCAGGAGCTGCGGAGGGACCGGTGGCGCGTGGCGCAGCGGTGACGAAGTCCGCAGTGGGCGCTCCGATTTGGCTTCGTGCCGCGTTCGTCGCATACGCTTTCGCGCTCTGGCTGTCCGCATCCGCGGCGGTGCAGAGGGTTGAGCTCACACAGGTCGATCAGCTCCAAGAGGGAAGATCCTTTGGGGCGGGCGGTGCATACCAGAGAATCGTCGGCCGAGCCTACTTCGCCGTTGATCCGGTAAATCCTGCCAACCGGAGAATCACGGATATCGCGCTTGCTCCGCGCAATGCGCTCGGCCTGGTGGAGTTCTCGGCCGATTTCGTGGTGCTTCGTCCCGTGGATCCTGAGAAAGCTCGCGGGGTCGTCATCGAGATTCCCAATCGCGGCAACACCGCGGCGAACGGTTGGTTGTTCACGACCGCACCGGGAAGCCGCTTCCAGCTGCCCGAGCTCAAGGACGTCTCATTCGATGACGCGTTTGCTCTCGAGCAAGGGTTCACACTGGCATGGATCGGTTGGCAATTCGACTTGCCGACCGGCAGCATCGGCATCCGCGTCCCCGTGGCTCCCGTGCATGGACCCGTGCGGGTGACCCTCATTGCGAGCGGCGAGGAGGCGGGGATCTCGCTCTCGAGGCCATCCCGCTACTGCGCGGCGGATGCGGTTCAAGCGGGCGCCGTCGCCACCGTCAGAGTGCATTTCGATGACAGAGGACGGGTCTTGCCGCGCTCCGCCTGGTCCTTCGCAAGAGAGGAGGGCGGGCGGCAAGTTCCCGATCCTTGCAGCATTTACGTCAACGGCGGATTCGAGCGCGGGAAGCTGTACGAGTTCGTCTACCAGGGCGCGGAGCCGCCGCTGGCGGGTCTCGGCCTGGCGGCCGTGCGCGACTTCGCGTCATTTCTAAAGTATGGCAGCGAAAGTGCCGAACCCAGCGAGGTGTTACGGAAGCACCCACAGACTCTGCAGCGGGTCCTCGGGTATGGTTACTCACAGAGTGGGCGCTTCCTGCGGGAGTTTCTGTACAAGGGGTTCAATGCCGACGAACACGGTCGACGAGCATTCGACGCCCTCTTCGTGGCGAGTGCGGGCGGGGGCCGAGGAAGTTTCGATCACCGTTACGCCATGCCCGGGGAAGCCGGTAATTCCGTCCTGGGTGCGTTGCGGCCGGTCGATCTTTTTCCCTTTTGCGACGAGCTCGAGAGCGATCCGCTCGGGCACCTGAGCGATGGCCTACTCGCCGCCGAGGAGCGCTCGAACACGATGCCGAAGATCTTCTATACGTACAGCTCCACGGAATTTTGGGCGCGAGTCGGATCCTTGGCGATCACAACGGTTGATGGAACGAAGAACCTTCCGCTCAATGCAAGCTCGCGCCTGTACTTCGTTGCCGGAACGGCGCATGCCCCAGGACCCTTTCCTCCCACCCGCACGCGCAGAAACCCGAAGGCGATGTATGCATACTCGTCCAACTTCAGCGCTCCGTGGTGGGCATTTCGAGCCCTGCTGCTCGATCTGGACGATTGGGTGAGCGAGGCGGCCGAGCCGCCGCCCTCGGTCTATCCGCACTTGCCTCGGGATCTAGTGCCTCGCAACAAGGTCCGCTTCCCGAACATTCCCGACGTGTCCTTCCCGCCCTATCTCCCGATCAACTGGAGAATGAATTACGGTCCGAATTTTCGCGACAGCGGAGTCATCGCGCTTGAGCCGCCGAAACTCGCTGAGCCGTATCGAATACTGGTTCCCCAAGTCGATCGGGATGGCAATGACGTAGGCGGCATTCGCTTGCCGGAGGTCGCTGTGCCGCTTGGCACCTCGACGGGCTGGAACTACGAGCTGCCGAGCCTCCCGGACTTTCAGTATCTCGGTGGCCTTGTCGGAAGCTTCCTACCATTTCCCAAGACGCGAGCCGAGCGGGAGGCGACGGGAGACCCGCGCCTCTCCATCGAGGAGCGATACCCGACCCGCGACGGCTATCTCGAGCAGGTGCGTGCTGCCGCGGAAAGCTTGGTCGCGCAGCGGCTGCTGCGGCGAGAAGACATCGAGGCCCTCATCCGCGAAAGCGCCGAGCAGTGGGACTATCTGACCCGGAAGGACGCCTCTTGACGTTCGAGAGATGCGCGCCTCGCGCGGCTCCCCACTAGGGGTTCCATCCGGAGAGCACGCTCACAATATAGTGCTCTCCGGTCGCCACATAGACCTCCTCGCGATACACCACACGGTCGCCTGCGTGGACCTCCACCTTGTGATTGCCAGGGGATACCTCGAGGAGCTGCGGGTGGCCACGCATGGCTGGCTGGCCCGCCTGCGAGCCGTCGATGAACACGACGGAATCCGCGGGCGCACCGTTGACGATGATCTCGGTTGGGTTGGGCGGACCCTGTCGCTTGTGACCCCACCAGCTACAGGCGGCTAGACTCACGGTCATCATCAAGCTGATCCACAGGCTGAGTTTCATGAGGTTTCAGGAAATTACACGGAGTGATTGCAGCGTACCATGTAGACTCGATGCATTGAAGATTTGCGGCCGAATTGACACGCAAAGCATCGCCGAAGGCGGCGCCGTTCAGTCGGTTATGCGCTCGCGCTGTACCCGCTGTCCGTCTGGTATCGCCGCTCCTGGAGTTTCACGCTCAAGGGGACCCTCGATGGCGCGATCTACGCACTCCTCACGGCGGGTGCCTTCGGTTGGCTTTGGCCGCACTGACCGATCGGCTAGTCGCGGCGCAGGAGCGCCCGCCGGCGCGCGGTGCAGCGCGCCTTTGCTGAAAGCCTTCCAAGGGCGGGCGCAAACAGGCAAAGTAGCCGCAATCACTCGAGGAGGGCCGCCATGTCTGCAAGCCTCTATGACACTACCGTTAACCGCATCGACGGCACTGCCACCCGGCTCGATGCCTACCGCGGCAAAGTGCTGCTGATCGTCAATGTCGCATCGAAGTGCGGTCTCACCCCTCAGTACAAGGGGCTCGAGGCGCTTTACGAGGCGAAACGCAGCCGGGGTTTCGAGATACTGGGCTTTCCCGCCAACGATTTCGCCGGACAGGAGCCGGGAACCGATGCGGAGATCGCGAGCTTCTGCTCGATGAATTACAGCGTGCAGTTTCCGATGTTCAGCAAGATCGCCGTGAAGGGCGGCGCCCAGCATCCCCTCTATCGCAAGCTCACCGCTTCGAAGCCGCAAGCCGTGGGTGAGGGACCGATGCGCGAGAAGCTCAAGGGATATGGGATGGATCCGGGGAAGCCGGGCGACGTGTTATGGAATTTCGAGAAGTTCCTCGTCGACCGCGACGGCATCGTCGTCGAGCGCTTCACCCCCGACATCGCGCCGGACGATGCGCGCCTGGTTTCGGCAATCGATCGCGAACTCGCAAAGTGACCACGGCGGGCTCCGGCGACTCGCCGGAAGCGCACGATCCTCGATCCGGTCGCGGGCGAGCAGCCTCGTGCTATTACCGGCCAACGAGGAAGCATAGAATCCATTAATTGACCCAAGCGCTCTGGCGCCCCGCGTTGGAGGAGACCGCCGATGAGAACCGCAGAGCAGATTGAGGCAATGGCTCCCGCCTCCGACCGGAGCGCTCAACGTTATCCGACGTTATTCGAAGCGCAGCTCGACGTCGTAAGGCGCTTCGCGAATGCAGAGCCTCGAACGTTCGGGGCGGGAGAGTGCATCTACGACGTGGGCGAGGGCGGCGTTCCCGCCTGGTTCGTCCTCGAGGGATCCGTGGACGTCACAGGCGTCGATGGGCTCGAGCAAGAGACTCTCCTGCGTCGGCTCGAGCGCGGGCAGTTCACCGGCGAGATAAATCAGCTCAGCGGCAGACCAACGCTGGCTCGGGCACGCGCCGGTTCGCAGGGATGCATGGCGCTGCCGCTCGATGCAGCGCATCTGCGGACTCTGATCGTCGGGTCCGCCGAGCTCGGTGAGACCATCATGCGCGCCTTTATCCTACGGCGCGTCGGCCTTCTGGAGCGGGGTGTGGGACCTGTGCTGCTGGGGCGGGCCGGCTCCGCGGACATTCTCCGCTTGCAGGCCTTCCTGATGCGAAATGCCTATCCACATTTGGTCGTCGACTGCTCGAGCGAGTCAGGCCGTCAGCTCATCGATGACCTGGCGCTTCCGCCCGAGGATTTGCCGTTGCTCATCTGCCCGTGTGGACGTGTGCTCAAGAAGCCTTCGAACGAGGAAGCCGGTGCATGGCTCGGTATCACGCCGACACTCAAGGAGGGCGACGTGTTTGACGTCGCCGTGGTGGGCGCTGGACCTGCAGGGCTTGCAACCGCCGTATACGCCGCGTCGGAGGGGCTTTCAGTCCTCGTGCTCGATGGCGCAGTATTAGGCGGTCAGGCGGGTGCATCCGCACGTATCGAGAACTACCTCGGTTTTCCAACGGGGATTTCGGGACAGGCGCTCACCGGTCGCGCGTTCAGTCAAGCGCAGAAATTCGGCGCTCAGGTGGCCATCCCAGTGGTGGTCACACGTCTACGATGCGATGGAAGCGACATCGGTGGTGGCGAGACCGTGGAGCTGACCCTCTCCGAGCAGGGACCGGTGAGAGCTCGCACGGTGGTAGTCGCCTCGGGTGCTCGCTACCGCAGGCCGGCAGCCAATAACTTACACCTGTTCGAGGGTAACAGCGTTCACTATTGGGCATCCCCGGTGGAGGCCAGAATTTGTGCAGGGCAGGAGATCGCGGTCGTGGGCGCAGGCAATTCGGCCGGCCAAGGGGTTGTATTCCTCGCTTCCCAGGTGAAGCGGCTGACCATGATCGTCAGGGGGGAGGGACTCGAGTCGTCGATGTCTCGGTATCTGATCGATCGGATCGGGATGCTGGAGAACGTCGAGGTGCTCGTGCAGTCGGAACTCACGGACCTGCACGGCGAGGCCGGCGCCCTCCAAGGCGTTACGGTTCGCCACCGGCTGTCCGGATCGCGCTCATACCTGCCAGCAAGGCAGGTCTTCATGTTCGTCGGCGCGGAACCGAATACGGCGTGGCTCGGTGGCTGCCTCGCCATGGACGAGAATGGCTATATCCTCACGGGGGCGCAGATTCCGCACGATGCGCGAGCATCGGGGCACTTGAGCCTGCAAACGAGTCTGCCGCGGGTCTTTGCGATCGGCGATGTCCGATCGGGCTCGACGAAGCGAGTGGCCTCTGCGGTCGGTGAAGGAGCCGCCGCCGTGGCGCAGATTCATTCGGTGTTGGGTGCATCGTCGAGCTCGGCGTAACCCCCGAGCGGATGGGTTCTGCACGCGACCTGGCGGATCAGCGCCTTACATGCGCAAGGTTTGAGAATGGCTCTAATTCCACACTTCACCAGTGAGACCGACGGTTGGTGGGCCGATGATGATGGTAGGCGAATCTGCACGTGGAGCTTCGAAGCAGGCTCGCGAACCTTGGAGGTTCGGTGCGGAAGTCGCGCAAAAAGAGCAGTACTACCAAGCCCTGAGACAAGGGGCCCTCCGGCAACCCTCAAGAAGCGCTTGGCGCAGCTCGCAATTCAATACGCCGGGCAGATACGCGGGAAGACATACGAGGTCTGAGCCCTGGATCGATGGGCCGGCTGAGCCTGATGCCATGCTCCTGCGGCATCAAGCACTTGCCTCACGCTTTTCGCGCAACCGCGCTGGGGCCATGGTCGTAAAGACGCCATCATGGCGGACGAGCGCATGAAAGAGCGCGGCTGCGAGATGCAGGAGCACCAACGCATAGAACGTGAACGCCAGATAGATGTGCGCATTCCAGAGGAGCGTATGCAACCCCTCGCTCGACGGCACGATTCGGGGTAGGCGCAAACCACCCCACAGCACGACCGGATAGTTCGCGGCCGACAGCATGGCCCAGCCGAGGGGCGGCATCAGGAT
>DATHCO010000174.1:0-8067 GCA_035319505.1 Steroidobacteraceae bacterium
CAGGCCGGCTCGAAGGGCAGCTTGCAGTGCTCGAGAATCCGCCGCACGTTTCCCTCGAGATCCTCGACCACCTCCTCGTACCGGACGCGCAGCACCCGTCCCGGCAGCACCCGGTCCCAGTGCTCCATGAGCTCGAGGTAGGTGCGGTAGTAGCGCGCGATATCCGGGATGCTGTAGGCGAATTCCTGGCCGCGCGCGAAGAGCTGCTTGAAGATGCCGAAGCAGCAGGCCATCGGCTCGCGTCGAGCGTCGATGATCGTCGCGTTCGGAAACATCAAATGGATCAAGCCGACATGGCGGAAGTTGTTCGGCATCTTGTCGATGAACCGGGGCTTGCCGGTGCGGTAGATGCGCGTGTCCTCGAGATAGCGGGTCGCGAAGCGCATGTAGGCCTCGCGCGGCAGCTCGGCAAGAATCGCGGGATAGCGCGGATGCTCGAGGTCGGGCTCGCGGCCCTGCAGTTCCACGACTAAGCGCGGCACATCGGCGAGCTCCTGCGTTCCCTCCACCTGCGAATGCGAGGCGAGGATCTGCTCGACCAGGGTGGACCCCGAGCGCGGAAGCCCGATGATGAAGATCGGCTCATTGCTCGCAACACCGTAGTCCTGCCGCTCGGCGAAGAATTCGCGCGTGCAGATCCTCTGCTGGTTCGCCGTGTTGCGCTCGATCGGCTCTGGCCGATAACGGCTCTCGGCGCGCTTCTGCGCATTGCCGCGCTCGTACCAGCGCCACGATTCTCCGTATTCGCCGCGGTCCTCGTACGCCTTGCCAAGCGCGAAGCAGAGCTGATAGCGGTCGACGAGGCCCGTGGCCGGCGCACTCTCCGCGACACGCATCTGGTCGAGCTCGGCATCGGTGAAGCGGTAGGTCTTCAAGTTCGCGAGGCTCCAGTAGGCGTCGCCGAATCCCGGCCGAGCGCGGGCCGCCGCCCGGTACTCATCGATCGCTTCCGCCTGACGTCCCAGCGTCTTCAGCGCATGGGCAGAGGACAAATGGTAATCGGCTGCTGCGGGACCTTCGGCCGGCACCTGTTTTAGCAGGGCACGATAACGCTCGAGCGCCGCCTCGTGCTCGCCGAGACCCACCAGGACCGTGGCATAGAGCGTGCGTAAGTCCAGGCTGTCGGGCTCCCCGGTGAGGAGCCGATCGAGCTCGACCCGCGCCTCGCGGTACCTGTGGCGCTCCATGAGGACGCTCGCATAGTCGTAGCGCGCCGCGGCGTAATCGGGCACGCGCTCGAGCACCGCGGCGAGCAGGAGCTCCGCGTCGTCGTACACCTCGCGATCGGACCCGATCCGGGCGAGGAGCCGCATCGCCTCGATCTGGTCGCCGTGCTCCAGGAGGAACGCGCGGATCATCTTCTCGGCGCCCGTGAGGTCGCCCTCGCAGTAGAGGTTGGTGGCAGCGAGGACCGGCGGGGGAAGCGATTTGAGCCTCGCCGTCTGCCCGGCTGCGAAGGCCGCGTTGCGAGCATCCCCGACCAACCGATACAGGCCCTCGAGCATGCTCCAGCTCGCCGCCAGCGTCGCGTTGATCTGGACCGCCTTCCGATAGGCCGCGATCGCCTTCGGTGCATCCTTGAGCGCCACGTAGCAGTGGCCGCGTTCCTGATAAAGACGGCCGACCCGAGGGTGGTGACGCTCGAGCTCGGCGAGCGTCACGAGTGCATCGGCCGGCCTGTGCTCCTGACGCTGGGCTAGCGCGAGGAGGTAGAGCGCCTCGCGGTGATCGGGGGTTACGGCAGTGAGCCGGCAGGCCGCTTCTGCGGCCTCGGCAAAGCGCCGCGCCTTGATGAGGGCACGGACTTGGGTCACTTCCCGTTGAGCGGGTGGGGAAGGCTCGGCAGCTGCGATCGCGGTCATGGACTTGTAGGCTAAAAGCACGATGGGCATCGCTGCCCGCCCCGAAAGTCTAGCGCAAGTGGGGCGGCGGCCGGCTGCCTCCCGTGTGCGGCCACCGGGGAAGGCGCCGCACGGGCCGGGGACGGCCTGATAGGCCGCCCCCGCTCGCCGCATCAGAACTTCATGGCGATCTTCAAGCCCAGCACGCGCGGCCGCAGCGGCACCTGCGACTGGATGAACTGGGCCGAGGAGGTGAACTGGCTCGCATCGGAGTTGGTGAGGTTCGTGCCGTAGGCCTCGACGCGCCACTGGTCCTTGGCAACGCCGAGCGCCGCATCGTAGATAGTGTAGCCCGGCTGGTTGTACAGCAGCCAAGTGGTGGGGACCGCAAGACTGTAGGTTGAGCCCGGCGTGAAGCTGCTCGGCTCGTTGTTCATCGAGCCCATGTGGCTGGCACCCACGGTGATGAACGTCTTGTACTCGTCGATCGTCCAGTCATAGCGCGCATGCACGTTGAACTGCAGCACTGGCGAGAACGCAGGCCTCGCCCCGACCACGCCGAGCGGATTCAAGACGGGGATGTTCTCGTGCTGCGCCGAGTTCCACACCTCCGTGATGCACTGGCCGAGCGGCGTCGGGTTGCCGGCTATCCCGTCCGGCGCACTTGCCCCGCCTACCGAGGCGATGCACGGTGAATTCGTCTCCCTGGCGTTGTTGTGGGACACCGAGCCCTGCATGGTCAAGCCGTCGGTGACCTTGCCGACGAGCTGCAGCTCGAAGCCCTTGATGCGATAGTCGGGGCCCTTCACACCGAAGGTCGTGTTGCCGTACACCGGCGGGTTATAGATCAGCGTCTGGACATTGTCCCAGTTCATCACGTACGCCGAACCGTTGACGAGCAGCCGATGGTCGAACCATTCCGTCTTCCAGCCGATCTCGTTGTTGGTCAACGTGTCGGGCGGGTAGGTATAGGGCTTGCGGAACTGCTTGACGAGCGTCGGGTTCGGATCGTAGCCAACCGTCGGCAGACCGGTCGCCGGATTGACGTCGATCTTCACTTCGGCGCTGTCCAAGCGATTGGCGGCGCCGGGCCGGAAGCCCTGCGAGTAGGTGTAATAGACCATCGCATCGGGAGTGACGTGCCAGGTCAGGTTCCCGCGGCTGCGAAAGCCGTGGTAGTCCACCGCGTGCGTTGCCGCGGTGATCGCGTTGTCGGTGGGCAGGACCTGGCCGTTGGGAACGCCGGCGCTAGCGGTGCTGGTCGAGTACTGGGTGCCGTGCTCGCCCTCCATGTAGTGGTAGTACCGCGTACCGCCCGTGAGCGTCAGTGTCTTCGGAATGATGTCGTAGTCGATGGAGGTGAACCCTGCCCACTGCTTGTAGCCGCGCTCGGCGTCCTCGCCGAAGGCCACGTCGTCGTTGCGCAGCGTGGGATCTATGGCGTAGAGCCCCGGGAGGGGCTGGGTATCGCCGACGCAGACTTGAGTCCCCGCCTGGTAGAGCGCGAGGTTCGCCGGCGTGCAGGACGGGATCGACTTGTAGAGGAAGTTCATGTCGTCCTTGATGTCGAGCTCCTCCCAGAACGCGCCGACGAGGGCCCGCACCGGCCACTCGTCCGGCGTCGAGAATCTCATCTCGTGGCTCTGGTGAGTGGTCTCGACGTAGTCGTGCCAGGACAGTACCGGCGAGTAACAGGTGTAGGGAAAGCCGGCGCCGATCAGGCCGTCGGTTTTGGGACCGCCGGTGCAGGTGTAGTAAAAGCCGAACTTCGAGCGCGCATAGTTCGTGTAGTCCTGCGTATTGTCGATGGTGCGGGAGAGATAGGAGCCCGTGTACACGGCCTTGATGTTGCCGAACTTACCGTTGAGCGTCCAGGCGGTGTTCTCCCACTTGTCCTTGTCCCAAACCGGCACGAACGAAGTTTCTTCCCAAGGGCCGAGCGGCTGGCCCTCCGAGCTGACGGGGTACTGCTCATCCATGCCGTCGGCTTCCATGTTCTGATAGGTCTGCTGGAGCAGGAGGTTCCAGTCTTCGTTGAACTGAAGGAGCAACTCGCCGCGCACGCCGGTGTAGCTGACGGGGTTCTGGGCCCGTGCCGCGAGGTCATAGTTGTTCGCGCTCGGAGCGTTCGCCGGATAGCCCGCGAGCCCGTAGCTTTCGGGCCCGAAGTCGGTGGGCAGGCGCGTGAAGGTCGTCGGCACGTTGTCGATGTAGCCTCCGCGATGATCGGTGTAGACGACCACGCGTGCCGCCGCCACATCCTGGATGAGCGGCAGGTTGATCATCGCGTTGGCGGAGGAGTTAGGATCACCGTGCGCGGTGACGCCGTAGGACGCCTCGACGTTGCCCTCGGTGACGTTGAGCTTCGGCTTGTTGGTGATGTAGCGCAGTGCACCGGCCTCGGCACCGCCGCCGAAGAGAGTCCCCTGCGGACCCTCGAGCACCTCGATGCGCTCCAGGTCGACCATGTAGACATCGACGTTGCGCGCCGGGAAGGTCATCGACTGATCATCGAGGTACAAGGCAACGTTCGGGAACGGATTGATCGTCGCGCTCGACTGGTTGCCGGCGAAACCGGCGGAGAGACCCCGCATGTAGATGTTGCCCTGGCCCGGACCGTTCGTGCTGTAAGTGACATTCGGCAGGTACTTGAGCACATCGTCCAGCGTCGTGACCGCCGCGACGCTCAACTGCTCGCCGGTCATCGCCTGGATGGTGATCGGGACGTTCTGGATCGTCTCCGTGCGGCGTTGCGCAGTGACCACGATCTCCTCGAGCCCGGTCTCGGCGGTTGCGCCGGTAGCCGTGGTCTCCGCAGCGTTTGCAGCGGCCGCACAACCGCTCAACACGGTCGCAACAGCCACAGTCAGCCGGTTGTTCTTGATCACGCGTTTCTTAGTCACGACTTCTCTCCCTTCATCGACTAGAGCTAAACACGACGCCTGAAGCGTTTCTTACTGCATCCCAACAGTTTGTGGCAGCGCAACTCTGCCATCCTCGTGGTCTTAGATGACGATGCTATGACAAATGCAGCCTTATGTTGACATTAATTGCAAGACGGCTCTTTGCGCACGCCATCGGAGAGCATCGTGGCCCGCCAGCAGAGGGCAGCGACGGCGTCTCACGCTGCGAGGCAACATAGTGTTCGAGAAAAATGTTGCTCTTGCACAACAATTTCATGCGGCCATAGAGATGCGGCCATAGAGCCAATGCGGGATGCTGCTTCGCAACATCGTGGACGGTCGAAAAGCTTTACTTGCTGCGCGTGCACCGGCGTTGGATTATCTAGAGAGCGTTGAGGCTTTTCCCGCACATGAAAACCCTGTTTCTCGTTCGCCACGCGAAGTCGAGCCGCGACGATCCGCGGCTGGCGGACCGCGATCGGCCATTGGCCGATCGCGGTGCGCTTGACGCTCCGAGGATGGGCAAGCGGCTGGCGAAGCGCGATGTGCAGCCCGACCTGATCCTGTCGAGCCCGGCGCGACGGGCGCTCGCCACGGCGACGATCATCGCCGCGAAGCTCGGTTACAAGCTCAAGGATATCGTGGTGGATGAGCGGCTGTACCCGGGCACGGAGGGTGAGCTGCTCGCAGTGATTCGAGCGCTCGACGATAAGCTGAGGCGCGTGATGCTCTTCGGCCATAACCCCGCGCTCGCGGGCCTCGCTCAGCGCTTGTCGAGCGAGATTGCCCGCATGCCGACCTCCGCGGTCGCGGAGCTCGTTTTCGACGTGAAGTCCTGGTCGAAAATCGGCAAGACCACCCTCGCGCGTGCGACGCTCGATTACCCCAAGAAATCCTGAGCGCGCGCATCGTGCGCCCCATTTTTCATGTGCAACTCACCAACCGGACGTTCGGTGACCCCGGGATCTACATCGACCTGAAGTTCGAGCGCCGCGCGATACTCTTCGACATCGGCGATATCACGGCGCTCCCCACCCGCAAGCTTCTGCGCGTGAGCGACGTGTTCGTCTCGCATACACACATGGATCACTTCTCGGGCTTCGACCACCTGCTACGTGTCTGTCTGGGTCGGGACGCCGGCGTGAGTCTGTACGGGCCCTCGAGATTCATCGCGCAGCTCGAGCACAAGCTGGCTGCGTACACCTGGAATTTGGTCCACAACTACCAGACGGACTTCGTCATCATCGCACACGAGTTCGACGGGGAACGCTGCATGCGGCGCGCCCGGTTTCGGAGCCGCACTCGGTTCGAGCGTGAGGCGCTTGCGGACGGCTTGGTCGAGCGCGGAGTGCTGCTGGAAACTCCCTCATTTCGCGTGCGTGCCGTACCGCTCGAGCATCATGACATCGTCTCCCTCGCGTTTGCATTCGAGGAAGGCGTGCACATCAATGTGTGGAAGAACCGGCTCGAGGAGCTCAAGCTCCCGACCGGCGCCTGGCTCACCGAGCTCAAGAGGCTGGTCCGCGCAGAAGCACCGGACGATACGCCGATCCGAGTGCATTGGCGAACCCGCGATGGCTCCGAGGAGCGCAGGATCGCGTTGGGGGAGCTCAAGGAGAAGGTTCTCGAGTTCGTGCCCGGCCAGAGGATCTGTTACGTCACCGACACAGCGAACAACGCGCGCAACAGAGCCGCGCTCCAGTCTTTCCTGCAAGGAGCGGACCTCTTGTTCATCGAGGCCGTGTTTCTCGAAAGCGACCGCGAGCACGCCGAGCGCAAGGCGCACCTCACCGCATGTGCTGCGGGAGAGATCGCTCGAGCCGCGGGGGTCAGGTCCGCCGTGCCGTTTCACTTCTCCTCGCGCTATCTCGGCCACGAATATGCATTGCGACGGGAATTCGCCGAGGCGCTCGGCAGAGAGGCGGGCCTCGATGCACAGGCGCGTTGAAATACCGCAGGCATTGGGTTGAAATTCCGAGTACGGAGGCTTCGATGAGCGCTCGATCCGTCCCATTGGCGATTCGGAGCATCGCTCGCTACCTCGCGCTCATCGTGAGGCTGACGATCGTCTCACTCAGCGCGGGATTGGCCGGGCCGCCAGCGGCGAAGGCGGAGCAAACGATAGCGCTGGAGCTCATGGGGGGGAGTGCGGTGAATTTCCCGACCCCCTTGAACGTTCACCAAGACGGCTATCCGGATATCAACGTTTCGGCGGCGCATTACGATACCAAGCCGTTCGGGCCGGAGTCACCCTACTACGCTTGGCGCATCAGCGATTGGAACGACGACACGGCCTGGGAGATCGCGCAGATCCATCACCGGCTGTTTCTTTCCAATCCTCCCCCCGAGATCCAGTTCTTCGCCATCCATTACGGCTACAACTATTTCTTCGTCGGTCGCGGCTGGAAGTGGGATGGTTTCGTGTTTCACCTGGGGGTCGGACCCATCGTCACGAACCCGCAGAACACCGTGCGCAACCAAGTGTGGCCCAGCGGTACCGGCGGAATCTTCAATTCGGGCTACTTCTTCTCGGGAATCGGCGCGGAAGCGGCTGCGGAGAAATACTTTTATTTCGCCAAGCACTGGTTCATCGTCGTGGAAGGAGCCCTGACGCCCGGTTGGGCCTGGTCAGTACCCGTCGTGAACGGCCATGCGGACGTGCCGAATCTCGCGCTACACGGCCATATCGGAGTCGGCTTCAATTTCTAGGATGCGGGCGCGATGCATCCCGTCCGAGTCGACATAATCGGGGTTTTGCCGCTCGGTCGCCGCCCACGGCTATAATTCCCGGAGCCTGCCGCGTGCTCGGGGATGCGCGTTTTGACTGAAGCCCATGTAAGCGACCTTTCGCTCGCTGAAGCCCGAACCGATGAGTTCTCGGTCGCCGAGATTGGCGCGCTCGCGCATCTGTATCGAGGCGAGGTGTATCGGAGCACCGTATGGCGCACCCGCCTGGACAGCACCACCAACTGGGCCGTGGTCACGACCGGCATCGCCTTATCCGCCACCTTCAGCAGCGCCCAAGCCTCTCCCTTGCCCATGGTGCTGGTCGCGCTCATCGTCACCATGTTTCTGATGCTCGAGGCGCGCCGCTATCGTTACTTCAACGTCTGGCGTGCACGCGCGCGCTTGCTCGAGACCGACTTCTACGCGCCGATGCTGCAGGGACAGCGCATCTTCCGAGCATCTCCCTGGGCGCAATTGCTCGCGCACGATCTGCGCAATCCGCGCTACCACATCAGTTTCGCGCGAGCGGTAGGCCGGCGGTTGCGTCGCACCTACGCGTATATCCTGCTGATCCAGGCGATTGCCTACTACGGCAA
>DATHCO010000175.1:0-38874 GCA_035319505.1 Steroidobacteraceae bacterium
CGTCCAGCCCCCGAGCACCACCTCGTGACCGGCACGGCATTTCGCTTTCCTCCAGTCCGCGCCGCGCCCGGACCTGTAGGGCGCATCCAAGCGCTTGGACATGATGCCTTCGAGTCCCATTTTGCAGGCGGACTCGAGTACCGCACCTCCCGCAGATTCCAGATGCCTCACGTAGCGAATGCGCTCACCCCTCGCTCGTCGAAGGAGCCGCTCGAGCCGCGCCTTGCGTTCGGCCAGAGACGCGGCTCGCACGTCCCTGTGATTCTCGAACAGCAGATCGAAGGCAAAAAAGACGAGCTCCTCCGACTCATCCGCGGCAAGCGCCGCCTGCAGGCGCGAGAAGCTCGGCACGCCGTGGCGGTCGAGCGCCACGACCTCGCCGTCGATCAGGCAATCGGGCAAGCTCTCGGCCTGCGCAGCGATCGCGGGAAATCGCGATGTCCAATCGAGCGCCCTGCGGGTTTTCAGGGTGACCGCGCCGCCGACAACCCGCAACTGCAGGCGATAGCCGTCGAACTTGACCTCGTGTCCCCAGCCGGGCCCACTGGGCGGCCGCTGCGCGAGCTGAGCCAATTGCGGTTCGACAAACCCGGGGATGTGGCGCACCGCCTTGCCTGCCGGCGAGCGCCACGACGCCCTCTGCGGGGCGACCGCGGACGCCCCGGACCCCGCCCCGACGGCGGATGTCGCATCAGCGCCCGCTCCATCGGCGGGCACGTCGGAGTGCCAGACCGCGTCGGCGCGGAGCTTGTCATCGAGAGGGCGCATGAAGGGGGTGGGCGCACGTCCCTTGCCGGCCGCAATCTGCTGCATCGACCGCTTCGACGCCACCGAGCGATCGATCCCAACGAGCGCCGCGCCGCCGTCCGAGCGCGCGTATGCGTCGCGATGCTTGATCAGCAGCCAATTCGTGCGCTTGCCCCCGCTGCGGTCATGCTTCATGCGAACCAGCACCCAGCTGCCGTGCAAGCGCTCACCCGCCAAGGTGAATTTGAGATCGCCCGAGCGCAGCGCCTCCTGCGGCGACTTCGGGCCCTGCGGCATCCAGTAGCCACGGTCCCACAACTGCACCGTTCCGCCCCCATATTCCCCGGCGGGAATAGTGCCCTCGAAGTCGCCATAGTCGAGCGGGTGGTCCTCCACTTCCACGGCGAGGCGCCTGTCTCTCGGATCGTCCGAGGGGCCTCGCGTCACGGCCCACGATTTGAACACCCCATCGAGCTCGAGCCGAAAGTCGTAATGAAGTCGGCGGGCGGCGTGCTTTTGCACCACGAAGCGGCGCAGACTCGATTGCGCGACGGCCGCCTCACCGCTCGGCTCGTCGGTCTTCGAGAAATCGCGCTTCTTGCGATACGCAGCGAGTGCTTTGTCTTTCACCATAACGCGCAGGCCTTCCTGCGCCGCGCGCTGCGCATGCGCATCGTCAACGAGCGGCTGACGCGGACTGGCCGGAGAGGCTCCCAGGCCCGCGGGCCGCTCGAGGCATTATAGCGACTCAACCGAATTGAAAGCCCGAAATCGCCTTGCCGGCGATCTGCGCGCCGAAGGTTCGCACGCCGGCATCACCGTCCGCGGCGCCTGCGGCCACCATGAGCGGGATCAAATGCTCGGCGGTCGGGTGCGACTCGCGTCCTCCGGGGGCGCTGCGCCATGCGGCGAGCCGCTCGTCTCGCTCACGCGGTTCCTTCACGGCCTCGCCGAGCCAGGCGTCGAAGGCAGCGGCCGCCTCGCCACCTTTCCCGGAGAACATCGCTGCCAAGTTGTGGTAGCTCATGCCGCTGCCGACGATGAGTATCCCCTTCTCGCGCAGCGGCGCGAGCGCGCGCCCGATGGCGATATGCAGGGCGGGGTCGAGACTCTGTTGCAGCGAAAGCTGCACGATCGGCACATCGGCGTTCGGATAGATCAGCAGGAACGGCACGAACACGCCATGGTCCAAGCCGCGCTTGGATTCGACGCCAAGCTCAAATCCCGCATCCGTGAGGAGCGACCGCAGGCGCGGCTCGAGCTCCGGGGCGCCGGGCACGGGGTACTTCAAACGATAGGTGTGCTCCGGAAATCCATAGTAGTCGAACAGCAGCTTCGGCCGTTCCGCGATGTTGACCGTGGGTTGCGGCATCTCCCAGTGCCCCGAAATGACCAGCACCGTCTTCGGCCTGACGCCGATCTTCGCGTCGATGCCGCGCAGGTACGCTGCCAACCCGTCCCACATGCGGGGATCGTCGGGCGGTGGGTCCATGAAAAAGCATGGCCCGCCGCCGTGCGGGATGAATAGCGTCGGCAGTCTCTTGGCAGCTTCCACGGCTCAAGCGTTCTGAAGCGTCTGAGCCTAGCCTGGGGCGGCGGTGAACGTCAATGCGTCGGGCGCCCTCGGCCGCTCGGGTTGACCGCCCTCAGGCGCGCGCTCAGTGCCGTCACGCGCTCGCGTTCACCGTATTGCCGCGCGGGCCTCGTGCGAGCGCACCGTCGGACTCGAGATTCTGCAGGAAATGATTCACCAGACTCTGTTGAGCCGCGCTCGCCGGCTGACTGAACGGCTGCAGCTCCTGGGTGCGGCTGGGGCGCGGGACGTTCTGAGCGGCCGGACTCGATCCTCCACCCACGGCCGTGCTCGCCGTCGAGCGAGCCGCCGAGACGGAACTTTGATCCGCAACCGACTGTTGCAGTGACTGCTGGGCGCCACTCAGCAGCACCGAGGATACGCCCACGGGTAATTGACCGATGCCCGCGCTGTTGGAGCTGCCCGAGTTCGTATCGAACTCGAGCAGGCCTTTGCGGTGGCCGTGACCGTGGCCGCGGCCGTGATGGCTGAAGGTGACTTGCGGTAGTGCCGCTGAGGCAGCGGCGGAAACGGCGCTCGAGCTCATAGGGATTCCTTGCGTGACAGGCGGATGAGAGCGGCAACGCGTTGCCGCCGAGACTTCTCGATGACGGCTGCGCCTTGCCGCCCGCAATCGGGATTGCGGGGTCGGCGGTTGCTCGAATCGTGCGAAGACGGCATGGCGGGCCTCGACTTCAGTTGCTTCATCGATCATGGGCATGAACGACGCCCAGGTCGCCTGTGGGATCAAGCACCTTCCGTGCCAAGCGCACCGGCCCTACAGAAACGCGGCTCCGTCGCCGATACACGGTCGGCCGCACGGCAAGCAAGGGGCATTATGTCAAATACTTCAATCTCCCCCATCGGGCTATCAGGTCTCGGGCTATCAGGTCGATTTTCGCTGGGCGAGCCTTCGCGGCTCTGACTCTGGACGCCCTCGAGCACTTTGGCCACTCTGAACTCCGCGTTCGAGAAACTGATCGGCGATCTGGGGGGCAGCACGAGCTCGAGCTCCACCTCGGCGCTCCAGGCGTTTCTCTCGAGCTTCTTGCAGAATCTGGAGACGAGTGGCCCGTCCTCCGTGAGCCCGCTCGGCGCCACGGTCGATACGACGGCCTGAGCACCCGGGGCCCACCTGGCCCCCTCCCATTCTCCAATGGGATGATTCCCCGGAGCGGAGAAACCGCTCCGGGGAGGTTCATGCGCTCGCTTCGCGCTCGACAGATCGCGATCATCGCTCTCTTGTTCGCAGGGTACGGCGCGCTCTACTTCTGCCGCGCCGACCTCTCCGTCGGAGCCCCGCTCATCATCGATGAGTTGGTGGGCCACGGGGTGAGTCATGACGAGGCGATCGTGCGCATGGGCACGATCGCATCCCTGGGAGTGCTCGCCTATGCATTGGGGAAGCTCTTCCTCGGCGGTCTCGGTGACTTCTGGGGCGGACGAGTCAGTTTCCTCATCGGGCTCGCCGGGGCGGCTGCGTTCACGCTGCTTTTTGCGCAAGGGGCCGGGATCCCGCTCTTCATGATCGCCTGGATCGGCAACCGGCTGACTCAGTCGATTGCGTGGGCCGGACTCATCAAGGTGTCCTCGAGGTGGTTCGATTACTCGTATCACGGGATCGTGATCGGCATCCTGAGCGTGAGCTATCTCGTCGGTGATGCGCTGGCCCGAGAGAGCATGGGAACGCTCATCGGGCGAGGCCACGACTGGCGAGCTCTGTTCTACTACGCGGCCGCGGTGGCGGCGCTCCTCTTCGTCGCGAACCTGTTGTTCTTGCGCGAATCGAGAGTGCAGGCGGGATATACGGAGGCGGAGCCCAATCCGTTGAATTTGTTCGCCCAGGCGGAGTCGCATCCGCCGAGCATCAGGGCGCTGCTCGCGCCGCTCCTCAGGAGCCGCGCCTTTCTCATCGTTTGCCTGCTTTCGTTCGGCTGCACCATAATCCGCGAGAGCTTCAACATCTGGACGCCGGTCTATCTCCATGACTACCTGGGTTACACGATGAGCGATGCCGCGAGCATGAGCGCGGTGTTCCCCGGCGTCGGAGCGGCGTCGGTGCTAGTGACCGGCTGGCTGAGCGATCGGCTCGGTGCAAACGGTCGAGCGTCGATCCTGTTCCTCGGGCTCGCTGCGGCGGCGGGGGCGCTGCTCGCGCTCACGGCCTTGCCGCGTGGCCATGTGGGCGTGTCGCTGCCGTTACTCACGATCGGGATCGTCGCTTTCTGTTTGCTGGGACCCTACTCCTACCTGGGCGGCGCCTTCGCGCTCGACTTCGGCGGCAAGCAGGCCTCCGCAGCGTCCTCGGGAATCATCGATGGGGTCGGCTATCTGGGAGGCTGGCTCGCGGGGGACAGCGTGGCCCGAATCTCGGTGGCGGCGGGCTGGCACGGCGTGTTCGTGTCGCTCGCTGCCGTAAGCGCGATCGCCGCGTTGGGCGCGGGATATCTCTGGTACCTGGGCGGCCGGGCATGGGCAGCGGGCGCCGGCCGTCCATGAGCGCGCAGGCTGTCAGCAGCGCCGTCTTCGTGACCCCCGATACGCTCACCGTCGAGTGGGCGGACGGTTCACTGGGTGAGTTCGCCAGCGTTTGGCTGCGTGACAACTTGCCGCAGGATCGCGATCCGACGAGCGGCCAGCGTCTCGTCGATATCGCGGATCTGCCCGAGCTACCGCGCATCCGATCCGCCGTGGCGCGCGGCGGCACGATTCGCGTCGAATGGGAGGGGGAGTCGACCCCTGCGCTCTTCGATCTCAATTGGTTGGCCGCACAGAGCCGCACCGCCCGCGATCAGCGTCCGGAGCTCGCGAGGCGTTTCTGGCTCGAGGGAGCTCGACTCGAGGCCTCGCGTGACTTCGCATGGGCGAGCATCGAGGATGTGAGCGAGGATCGCGCGCGCCTCGTCTGGCTCATGCGGCTCCTGCAAGAGGGAGTGGCGTTTTTGCGCGACGTGCCCTCGACCGAAGGTGCCCTCCTCGAGGCAATGCGCTGGGTGGGCCGCGTGGCCGAGACCAACTACGGACCGGTGTTCGACGTGCGATCCGTGCCGCAACCCGAGAATCTTGCGTACTCCGATTACGGCCTCGGCCTGCACACCGACAACCCCTATCGCGAGCCTGTGCCCGGATTTCAGGCGCTGCACGTGCTGATCGCTTCGCCCGAGGGTGGCGACAGCCTGTTCGCGGACGGCTTTGCCCTGGCCGAGCATTTGCGCGCCGAAGATCCCTCGAGCTTCGCGCTGCTCACACAAATCGCGGTGCCCTTTCACTACGCTTCCCATAACGCGGATCTGTACGCGCAACGGCCGCTGATCGAGCTCTCCTGCGGCGGCGAGGTCGTCGCGGTCCATTACAATAGCCGGTCGATCGCGCCGCTGCGTCTGCGAGCGCAAGATGCGCGAGCTTTCTACGGCGCTTATCGGCGTTTCGCGACGCTGTTGCACGATCGGCGTTTCCAGATGAGGCTCAGGCTCGCTGCGGGCAATCTTGTCGTATTCGATAACCAGCGAATCTTGCATGGGCGCACCGCGTTCTCCTCCGCGAGGCATCCCCGACATTTGCGCGGCTGCTATCTCACGCGCGATAGCCTCTACAGCGCGGCGGCGCTGCTGCGCCGAGAGCTCGACCGCAGGAGCCTCGACCCTCATCGAGGTCATCCATGACCATATTCGAAGAGATCCTCGCGCTCTACGGCAAGCGCGGCGCCGCGGCTTACTTCGGTGAATGCGTCTCGATGACCGAGCATGGCCTGCAAGCCGCGTTCTTCGCCCAGGCCGCAGGCGCAGCGCCGGCGCTCGTGATCGCGGCGCTGCTGCACGACATCGGGCATCTCGTCGAGGACGTGCCTGACGACCTCGCCGATTGGACGACCGATGCCGGCCATGAGCGCGTCGGGGGTCTGTGGCTCGCACAACGCTTCCCGCCGGAGGTGTCCGAGCCGGTCCGCTTGCACGTTCCCGCGAAGCGCTATCTCCTCGCCACCGATCCCGATTACTTCGCCCGCTTGAGCCCCGCATCCGTGGCGACCTTGAGATTGCAAGGCGGACCGATGTCGGCCGAGGAGGCAGCGCGCTTCGAGACCGAGCGCTTCTATGGGGAGGCGATCGCCGTTCGCCGCTGCGACGACCGGGGTAAAGTCTCCGGACTCAAGACCCCCGCGTTGGCCGATTTCGGCGCCATGATCGAGGCGCTCGCGGGCTCGCGTTGAGAAGGCTCAGCGCGCCTCGTCGCGTGCCGGTGGGTCGATCGGCCGTCGCGTGATCACGCGCACGAGCTCGATGCGGCGGTGATCCGCGCGCAGTATGCGAAATTCCAGCTCGCCGATCTGGATGGTCTCGCCACGGCGCGGCAAGCGCCCGAACTCCTGCATCAACAGACCACCGATGGTGTCGTACTCCTCGTCGGAAAACGCCGTACCAAAGTAGTAGTTGAAATCCGCAATCGGCGTGAGCGCGCGCACGGAGAACTCACGCTCGCCGTCGCGGCGAATCGGCTGGTCGTCCTCGACATCGTGCTCATCGTCGATCTCGCCGACGATCTGCTCGATGACATCCTCGATCGTCACCAGGCCGCAAACGCCCCCGTACTCGTCGACGACGATCGCGATATGATTGTGGCTCAGGCGAAATTCCTTGAGCAGCACATTGAGCCGCTTGCTCTCCGGCACGAAGACCACGGGGCGCATGTACTCGCGGATCTCGAAGTGCTCTCCGCCTTCGAGCTGCAGCCGCAGCAAGTCCTTGGCGAGCAGGATGCCTATGATCTGATCGCGATCCTCGCCGATCACGGGAAAACGCGAATGGCCGGACTCGACCACCAATTCGACGATTCGATCGGGCCGCTCATCGCGCTCGATGAACACCATCTGCGCGCGCGGCACCATGATGTCGCGCACCTGCATGTCGGCGACCGCCAGCACACCTTCGATCATGACCAGCGCGTCGGCGTTGAACAGGCCGCGCTCGCTCGCTTGGCGCAAGTCCTCGATGAGCTCGGCGAGATCGCGCGGCTCGCCGGACATCGACTGCGTGATCCGCTTCAACCAGCGGCCGGTGCTCCCAGTGGGCTGCTCAGACATGCTGCCTTAAGGATACTCGATCACGCATACGGGTTTGAAAACCCAAGCCGATCAAGGATTTGAATCTCCCTCGCCGCCATCCTGCGAGCCTCCGCGCGCCGCTCGTGATCAAATCCCAGAAGGTGCAGCACACCATGCACCGTGAGGTGCGCCCAGTGCGCGCAAGAGCGCTTGTCCTGCGCTCTCGCTTCCCGCGCGACGAGGGGCGCACAAATGACGAGCTCGCCCAAGTAATTCCTTCCCTCGGGAACTCTGCCCGGACCCTCGAAGGACAGCACGTTGGTCGGTCGGTCTTTGTGCCGGTAGCGCGCATTCAAGGTGCGACTCCGTCTCTCGCCGACCACGCGGATGGAGATCACGATGCGGCGGCGGGTGGCGCCGCCGAGCGCGGCGCTCGCCCAACGGAAGAATTGCTCCCGCCGCGGCACCCAGGGGCGGCGCGCCGCGTAGGTCACATCGACCTCGAGGCTCCTAGGAGCCTTCCTCAGGGGATTTCGCCTCGTAAGCCTGAACGATTCGTTGCACGAGGGGATGGCGCACGACATCGCGCGAGCTGAACATCGTGAATGCAATGCCGTGCACGCCGCGCAGGATATCGATGACGGTACGCAGGCCTGACTGCTTGGAGTTGGGCAAGTCGACTTGTGTGATATCGCCCGTAACCACCGCCTTGGATCCGAACCCGATGCGGGTCAGGAACATTTTCATCTGCTCGTTGGTCGTGTTCTGCGCCTCATCGAGAATCACGAAGGAATCGTTCAGCGATCGCCCACGCATGAAGGCGAGCGGCGCGATTTCGATGATGTTGCGCTCGATCGACTTCGCCACCCGCTCGAAGCCGAGCATCTCGTAGAGCGCGTCATACATGGGCCGCAGGTACGGGTCGACCTTCTGCGTGAGGTCGCCGGGGAGAAACCCCAACCGCTCGCCCGCCTCGACCGCGGGGCGCACGAGCACGATCCGGCGCACCATCTCCGACTGCAGCGCCTCGACCGCGCACGCCACGGCCAAATAGGTCTTGCCCGTGCCCGCCGGGCCGATTCCGAAGGTCAGATCGTGAGTGCGAATGTTCTTCAAGTACTCGGTTTGATTCGCGCCGCGAGCGCGCACCGCTCCGCGCGCCGTGCGCACCCTGACTTCGTCGGCCGCATCTCCCTCGCTCGCCTCCCCATTGCCGGCATCCATGTCCAATTCCTGGAGCGCGATGTGCACCCGCTCGGAGTCGACGGGCTCGCGCTGTGCTCGAGCGTACAGGTCCTGCAATACGGCCTCCGCGCGCAGCGTGGCCGAGGGTAATCCGATGATCTGGAAGCGGTTTCCGCGCCGCCGCACCTCGACACCGAGCCGCGACTCGATCTGTCGCAGGTGCTCGTCCAGGGGACCGCAGAGCTCGACCAGCCGCATATTGTCGGCCGGCGCCAGTTTCAGGTCCCGCGTCGTGGAAACGGAACTCACGTCTCGCTTTCTACCACAAGACGTCCGCGCAGTGAATTGGGCAATGCCTCGGTTATGACGACGTCCACAAATTTGTTGATGAGGTGTGCGGGCCCGGCAAAGTTGACCCAGCGGTTATTGTCCGTGCGCCCGGCGAGCTCTGCCTTGTTGCGCTTTGCGGGCCGCTCGACGAGCACGCGCTGTCGGCTCCCCACCATCGATTCGGAGATCGCGTGTGCTTGGGCGGCGAGGCGCCGCTGCACGAGCTCGAGCCGCTGCTGCTTCACCTCGTGCGGCACCTCGTCGGGAAGGGCGGCCGCGGGCGTGCCGGGACGGCGGCTGTAGATGAAGCTGAACGACTGATCGAATCGAGCTTCCGCGATCAGGTTCATGGTCGCCATGAAATCCTCGTCGGTCTCTCCGGGAAAGCCCACGATGATGTCGGTCGAAATAGAGATCCCGGGCCGCACCGCGCGAAGCTTGCGGAGCTTCTGCTTGTACTCGAGCGAGGTGTGGCCGCGTTTCATCGCGCAGAGAATTCGGTCCGACCCGCTCTGCACCGGCAAGTGCAACAGGTTGTTGAGCTTCGCAACGTTCCCGTACGCCTCGATCAAGCTATCGTTGAACTCGAGCGGATGCGATGTGGTGAAGCGGATGCGCTCGATCTCCGCAATCGCCGCGATGAAGTGAATCAAGGTGGCGAGATCGGCGAGCGTCCCGTCTGCCATCGGACCCGCGTAGGCATTGACGTTCTGGCCGAGGAGGGTCACTTCGCGCACCCCCTGGGCGCCAAGCGACCGCACCTCTTGCATCACTTGCTCGAACGGTCGGCTGATCTCCTCGCCACGCGTGTACGGCACCACGCAGAACGTGCAGTACTTGCTGCAGCCTTCCATGATCGACACGAATGCCGTCGCTCCCTCGGCGCGGGCCTCCGGCAGCCGGTCGAACTTCTCGATCTCGGGGAAGCTCACGTCGATTTGCGGGCGGCCGGTGCGCTCGAGCCCCTCGAGCATGTCCGGGAGTCGGTGCAGAGTTTGCGGCCCGAACACGAGATCGACGTAGGGCGCGCGGGCGGTGATGCCCTCGCCCTCCTGGCTCGCGACACATCCGCCGACGCCGATCAGTACGTGCGGCCGTCGCTGCTTGAGCGAGCGCCACTCCCCCAGCAGGGAAAATACCTTCTCCTGCGCCTTTTCGCGCACCGAGCAGGTGTTCACCAGGAGCAGGTCCGCCTGCGAAGGGTCATCGGTGCGAGTCATGCCCTTCGCGGCCTCGAGCACGGACTCGATCTTCGTCGAGTCGTACTCGTTCATCTGGCAACCGAAGGTCTTTATGTAAACGAGGCCGCCCATATCCTAGATCGTAGGCTCACGTTGAAAAGGGCTTAAGATACTCGTAACCATGGCGATACGCGAAGTTCTCAAAATGGGCGACCCGCGCTTGCTCGCACTTGCCAAGCCGGTCGAGCAATTCGGAACGGTCGAGCTCGACAGCCTCATCGCCGATATGCGGGACACGATGCACGATCTCAATGGTGCTGGCCTTGCGGCGCCGCAAATCGGGGTGGGGTTCCGGGTGGTCATTTTCGGTGTGGAGGCGAACCCGCGATACCCCGAGGCGGAAGCCGTTCCTTTCACCGTGCTCATCAACCCCACCCTGCGGCCGATCGGCGAGGAGATGGAAGAGGGCTGGGAGGGGTGCCTGTCCGTGCCCGGCATGCGCGGACTGGTGCCCCGGTATCGGCAACTTCACTACGCCGGAGTGGACGCCGACGGCCGCTCATTCGAGCGGACGGTGAGCGGCTTTCATGCGCGTGTGGTGCAGCACGAGGTCGACCACCTCGATGGAATTCTCTACCCGCGGCGCATCCGCGATTTGACCCAATTCGGGTTCACCGAAGTGTTATTTCCCGGGCAGGAGCTCATCGACGATTAGGCGCCTGCCGCAAAGCGAGCGCAGGTGCCCGCTCCAGACCGCTCAGAAGGGGATGTCGTCGTCGAAGTCCTCTTTCCCGCCGGCGGGGGCCGGCGTTTGATCGTACTCGTCGCGCGGGGGAGGACTCCCGCGCTCGGCGCCGCCCATGGCAGAAGCGCCGCCCATGGCTGCCGCGCCGGCTGCCCGTCCGCCCAGCATCTGCATGTTATCGGCGATGATCTCGGTGGTGAAGCGATCGTTTCCCTGCTTGTCCTGCCATTTACGCGTGCGCAATTTCCCCTCGATGAAGACCTGCGAGCCTTTTCGCAAGTACTCGGCCGCGATCTCACCCAGGCGGCCGAAGAGGGCGATGTTGTGCCACTCGGTGCGCTCTTGTTGAGCGCCCGAGGCCTTGTCCTTCCATGACTCGCTGGTGGCGATGCGAATGTTGGTGACCGTCATGCCGCTCGGCATCGAGCGAGTCTCAGGATCCGCGCCCAAATTACCGACCAGGATGACCTTGTTGACTCCGCGCGCCATGGAATTCCCCTACTGTGCGTTCCGACATCACATATTGTACACGCGCGCATCGCCCCCATATCGGCTTTAAGCGCGGCCCTCGTCGAGAAACTCCGAGCCGCGGGGTCGCTCGGCACGTGCGCGCGCCGGCGCGTGCCGGCATTGCCCGGGAAGGGGTCATGGTTCGCCCTTGACGCCGGGCGTATAGTGAACGGTTGCATGCAAAATATCCGCATCCGGGGCGCCCGGACCCACAACTTGAAGAACATCGATCTTGACTTGCCGCGGGACCGACTGATCGTGTTGACCGGCTTGTCGGGATCCGGCAAGTCCTCGCTGGCCTTTGACACGATCTACGCCGAAGGCCAGCGACGCTACGTCGAGTCGCTGTCCACTTATGCCCGCCAATTCCTGTCCATGATGGAAAAGCCCGACGTCGACACCATCGAGGGCCTGTCGCCGGCGATCTCGATCGAGCAGAAATCGACCTCGCACAATCCCCGCTCGACGGTGGGCACCGTGACGGAGGTATACGATTACCTGCGCCTGCTCTATGCCCGCGCAGGCACGCCGCGCTGTCCCGATCACCACATCGAATTGACCGCCCAGACCGTGAGCCAGATGGTGGATGCCGTGCTCGCGCATCCCGACGGCACCGCCCTGATGCTGCTCGCACCCGCGATTTCGGAGCGCAAGGGCGAGCACGCGGAGCTGATCGAGGAACTCGAGGCCGGGGGCTTCGTGCGCGCCCGCATCGACGGCGAGGTCGTCGAGCTCGATCAGGCGCCGAGACTCGACTCCAAGCGCAAGCACACCGTCGAGGCCATCGTCGATCGGTTTCGGGTGCGGCGTGATCTCGGCCAGCGTCTCGCCGAGTCCTTCGAGACGGCGTTGCGGATCGGCTCGGGAGTAGCGCGCGTCGCCTACATGGATGACCCCTCGCGGGCGGAGCTGGTGTTCTCCAACAAGTTCGCCTGTCCGATCTGCAATTATTCGCTCACCGAGCTCGAGCCGCGGCTGTTCTCGTTCAACAGTCCGATCGGCGCCTGCCCGAGCTGCGACGGACTCGGTACTCAGGAGTTTTTCGACCCCGAGAAAATCGTCGCCAACCCGCATCTCTCGCTCGCCGGCGGCGCCGTGCGCGGCTGGGACCGCCGCAACGCCTACTATTTCCAGCTCATCCAGTCGCTCGCCCGGCATAGGAAATTCGACATCGAGGCGCCGTTCGAGAGTCTGCCGCAGGAAATCAGGGACCTGGTGCTCTTCGGCAGCGGCGAGGAGCAGATCGAATTCAAGTATCTCGACGGCAAGGGCGGCACGGCCAAGCGCCGCCACACCTTCGAGGGCATCGTCAAGAACCTGGAGCGCCGCTACCGAGAAACCGAATCGGCCGCGGTTCACGAGGAGCTGGCCAAGTACCGATCATCGCGCCCCTGCCCCGAGTGCGGTGGGACTCGTCTCAATCGCGCAGCGAGGAACGTCTTCATCGAGGGGCTGAGCGCTCCACAAGTCTCCTCGATGTGCGTCGATCGCGCCATCGAGTGGTTCTCGCGCCTGAAGCTCGCCGGCTGGCGCGGTGAGATCGCCGTGAAGATCATCAAGGAAATCGCGGATCGCCTCGGATTTCTGGCGAACGTCGGCCTGGGCTACCTCACCCTCGACCGCAGCGCCGATACGCTCTCGGGAGGGGAGGCGCAGCGCATTCGTCTCGCGAGTCAGATCGGCTCGCGCCTCGTGGGCGTCATGTACATCCTCGACGAGCCTTCGATCGGTTTGCACCAGCGCGACAATCAGCGCCTGCTCGACACGCTCGTCAACCTGCGCGACCTCGGCAACACCGTCATCGTGGTCGAGCACGACGAGGAGGCCATCCGCCACGCCGACCATGTCGTGGATCTCGGTCCGGGCGCCGGTGTGCACGGCGGTGCGGTCGTGGCGCAGGGCACGGCCGAGGAGGTCGCGGCTCATCCGGATTCGATCACCGGACAGTACTTGAGCGGGCGCCGTCGCATCGAGCTGCCGCGCAAGCGCCGGGCGCCGGACCCGAAGCGCCTCTTGCGGGTCACCGGCGCCACGGCCAATAACTTGAAGGACGTCACGGCGGAGTTTCCGCTCGGACTCATGACCTGCGTGACCGGGGTATCGGGATCCGGCAAGTCCACGTTGGTGAACGACACCTTGTTTCGCGCCGTGGCGACGCAGCTCAATCGCGCGGCGCCGGGCGCCGCGCATTTCGAGCGCATCGAGGGATTGGAGCACATCGATCGCGTGATCGAGATCGATCAGAGCCCGATCGGCCGCACACCGCGCTCGAACCCGGCGACCTACACCGGCCTGTTCGCGCCCATCCGCGAGATTTTCGCCTCCGTTCCGGAGGCACGCTCACGCGGCTATGAGGCCGGGCGCTTCAGTTTCAACGTGAAAGGCGGCCGCTGCGAGGCCTGTCAGGGCGACGGGGTGATCAAGGTGGAGATGCATTTTCTCGCCGACGTCTACGTGCCCTGCGATGTCTGCCGGGGCAAGCGCTACAACCGCGAGACGCTGGAGGTTCGATTCAAAGGCAAGAACATCCAGGAGGTGCTCGACATGACGGTCGAGGACGCCCTGCCGTTTTTCTCCGCCGTGCCGACCGTGCAACCGAAGCTGCAAACCTTGGTCGACGTCGGCCTCTCCTACGTGCGCTTGGGCCAGAGTGCGACGACGCTCTCGGGAGGCGAGGCGCAGCGCGTCAAGCTCGCCAAGGAGCTCTCCAAGCGCGCCACCGGCCGCACGCTCTACATCCTCGACGAGCCGACCACGGGCCTGCACTTTGCCGATATCGCGCAGCTCCTCGCGGTGCTGCATCGCTTGCGCGACGAGGGCAATACGGTGATCGTCATCGAGCACAACCTCGATGTGATCAAGACCGCGGACTGGGTCATCGACCTGGGACCCGAGGGGGGCGATGGCGGCGGGCGCATCGTGGCCGCAGGCACACCGGAGGAGCTCGCCGCGCACGATGCCTCGCACACCGGGCGCTATCTCAAGAGCGCCTTGCGGCGCGCGCGCGGCGCGGCGGGCGCGCTCGGCGGCGCCGCCGAGCCCGCCGCGCAGCGTAAGCGCGCATGACCGTCTCCTTCCCGTCAGACCCTAAAAGCGGAACAGCCGGCGCGACCCTGGTCGCGCCGGCTACCTTCAAAGACGAGGCGTTGCGGCTCGTCATTTCGCGCACCGCCTACTCTCCGTACGTCGCCTCGCACGCCGCCAACTGGGCATTCAAGATCTTCAGCTGGGCCGAGCAAGCCTGGGGGCTGAGTCCGGGCTCGCAGAAGAAGTTCTGGACCTCGTTGCGGATCGGCTGACAGGGGTCGGGATCCGGGATTCCATAGAACGCGAACACGTAATTCCCGGGCGTGGTCAGGGTCAGCGAGCTGCTCGTGGAGAACGAGCCAAGCAGAATATCCCAACCCTTGAACTTCCCGTACGGCTTGATCTCGGGCTGCGCCTCGATGGTCGATGGCGTGGTGACCACATTCGACCCCGCGGTCCAGCCGCTCGTCGCCGACTCGATCGGCGTCTGGCCGGCGATGATCTTGTTGTCGTTGAGCGAATAGGCGTACGTGGTGTCGGTCGTCGGAGGCGGGCACTTTTCGCCGGGGGAGCACCCGCTCAGCTGAATGTACTCGGCCACTACGCTGTTAAATTCGCCGCAGATCGGCTGAAAGGTCACACTCGGCTCGGTGTACGGAGTCGCGTTGATGTTCCAGAACAAAAACGCATACGTCCCCGCGTTCGGCCCGCTCGTGATGGTGAACTCCTGAGGCGCTCCCACGGTCTGCTCACCGCAGCCGGAGGAATCGACCGGATTGATCTCCGCCGTATAGAGCAAGTTGCCGTTGAAGACATTGTGGGCGCTGACCTGGACCACGTGCGCCTCGCAAATGCCCGCGGCTCCCACGAGCAGCGATGCCGCAGCCAGCGACCGGAAAAGCTTCGCGGTGAGCGTACCCACGGCCAAATTGTCGATAGTCGTCATTGAAATCTCCTTGATTTAAGAAATGGTGGATCGATCGAGTTTCCTCGGTTCCGGCGGCACCCCTCTCGGCACGTGCGCACCGTTACAATCCAATGCGGAAAGCCCGGGCGTGTCGCCTCATCGCAGTGTGGAAAACCCTGCACGGGCTCGCTGAGCAGCGTCGCGGGGACAGGCCGCCAACGAGCTCGCCACGCAACGGATGGGCGTAGGCGCTATGATCTCGACGCCCGCTTGTTCCAGAGGGGATGGTCGTAGGTCTCGCCCTTGCCGCGCATACGCGTTTATTCCGATTCCGCCAGCCGGGGCAGCGAACGTGATTGATCTCGCCGCGCTGATCGCTCGCGCGTCCCTGCCGGTTCTGAGGCGACTCGATCCGGAGCTCGCTCACGACGTGGGTCTCGTCGGGCTCAGGTTGCTCCAGCCCCTGTGGCGCCCGCGAAGGGTGCCTGCGGGACGTGCCCTGTCCTGTTTCGGGCTCGTGTTCGCGCATCCGCTCGGCCTCGCCGCCGGCTTCGACAAGAACGGCGACTACCTCGATGCGCTCGGGGCGTTGGGGTTCAGCCACATCGAGCTCGGCACGGTCACGCCGAGAGCGCAGCCCGGAAACCCCAAGCCGCGGATGTTTCGTGTACCGCACGCGCCGGCGCTCGTGAATCGCATGGGATTCAACAACAAGGGGGTCGATCACCTCGTGACGCAGCTCGAGCGTGCCGCCTACTCGGGAATTCGCGGTGTGAGCATCGGCAAGAATGCCGATACGCCCCTCGAGCGCGCCGCGGAGGATTACGTGACGTGCCTGACCAGGGTTTACCCCCATGCTGACTACGTCGCCGTCAACGTCTCCTCTCCGAACACCGCGCGGCTGCGCGAGCTGCAGCAGCAGGACGGCCTGAAAGGAATCCTCGAGCCGCTCCTCGAGTCTCGCGCGGAGCTCGAGAAGCGTCACGGGAAACGCGTTCCGCTCCTCGTCAAGGTCGCGCCCGACCTCGATGCCGGTCAGGTGACGGCGCTCGCGGGAACCCTGCGCTCGCTCGGCGCCGACGGGGTGATCGCGACGAATACCACCACGGACCTCGCCTCCTTGGGGGCTGCCTGGCCGGCCGCGCGGCGGGGTGGTCTGTCCGGAGCCCCCCTGCATGAGCGCTCGCTCGCGGTGATCTCGCAATTGCGCGCCGAGCTCGGGGCGAGCTTCCCCATCATCGGCGTGGGCGGTATCGTGGATGCCCGGCGAGCGTTGGCGACTCTCGAGGCGGGCGCCAATCTCATCCAGATCTATACCGGATTCGCCTACCGTGGCGATGTGCTGCTCGAGGAGATATGGGAGGCTCTTTCATGATCAGCGACGATCTCGTCGAGCAATTTCAGCGCGACGGCGCAGTCCACGTGCCGCAGCTCCTGCGGCCGGAGGAGATCGCCGAATTGCGCGCCGGCATCGATCTCAATCTCGCTCATTTGAGTCCCAGGGCGAAGGTCGCGAGCGCGGCGACCGATCCCGGGCTATTCGTCGAGGATTTCTGCAATTGGCAAGAGAATCCCCACTACCGTCGGGTGATCTTCGAGTCCTCACTGGCGCAGACCGCGGGCCGCTTGATGCGCAGCCGTAGCGTGCGGCTCTACCACGACCACATGCTCACCAAGGAGCCCGGCACCCGCCAGCCGACGCCGTGGCACCAGGACCAGCCGTATTACAACGTCGAGGGGACTCAGAACGTGAGCTTCTGGATCCCGGTCGATCCGGTCACGCGCGCCTCCACCCTGGAATTCGTCGCGGGCTCACACAAGGGTCCGTGGCTCATGCCGAGATCCTTTTTAGATTCGCAGGCGAAGTGGTTTCCGGAAGGCTCGCTCGCCGATCTTCCGGACATCGAGGCGCGGCGCGACGAGTACCGCATCCTCGGTTGGCCGCTCGAGCCCGGCGACGCGGTATGCTTTCACATGCTGACACTGCACTCCTCGCGGGGTGTCGACGGCACGCGGCGCCGGCGCGTGTTCTCGGTGCGATTCTTGGGCGACGACATCGTCCACGCGCCGCGGCGCTGGACCACCTCCCCGGAGTTTCCGGGGCTCGCGCAGGAGCTCCCCGCGGGAGCGCCGATGCATCATCCGTTATTTCCCGAGCTGTGGCGGGAGGCATCATGAAATCGACTCGACAACCCCCCTCTTCTTCCCGCATCGGCGGGCGGGGCGCCAGAGGCGGCGCCGAAGTGCTCGAGCGGCTGCGCGAACATCCGCCCCATCTCTGGTACGGCGGTGAGCGGGTGCGCGACGTGACCACCCATCCGGCCCTTCGTGGAGGGGTGGAAACGCTCGCGCGCCTGTACGATCTGCAGTGGGAGCACGCGGACACGACGCTATTCGAATCGCCTTCGAGCGGCCACAAGGTCGCCCGCTCCTTCATGCTGCCGAAGACCCGCGAGGAGCTCACGAGCATCTCCGCGGCAATGAAGGTCTGGGAGGACTACACGCGCGGCATGATGGGTCGCGTTCCCGACTACATCAACCGCGCCATGTCCGGCTATGCGGCGGGCGCCGCGTTTCTAGGTGAGGCCGACCCGCGCTTCGGCGAGAACGCCGTGCGCTATCACGAGTACCTGCGCGAGAACGACCTCTGCCTCACGCACACGCTCATTCCGCCCCAGGCCAATCGCGCCGTCAACTCGGCGCGCCAGGCGGACCCGTATCTCGCGGCGCGCGTCAAGGAGGAAACCGACGCCGGGATCGTGGTGCGCGGCTGCCGGATGCTGGCCACGCTCCCGGTCTCCGATGAGATCATGGTGTTCCCCTCCACGCTCTTGAAGAGCCCCGAGGAGGATGCGCCCTATGCCTTCGGGTTCGCGATCCCGAGCCACACGCAGGGCCTGCGCTTCATCTGCCGCGAGAGCGTCGACTACGGACGCTCGCATTTCGACCATCCGCTGGGCTCGCGCTTCGAAGAGATGGACGCGGTGGTGGTCTTCGACGACGTCTTCGTGCCCTGGGAGAACATCCTGCTCTATCGAGACATCAACCGCTGCAACCAGGCCTACGCACGAACGGGCGCGGTCGTGCACATGACGCACCAGGTGGTCGTCAAGAACATCGCCAAGGCCGAGTTCATGATGGGTCTCGCGCATCTGCTCGTCGACTCGATCGCCGTCGAGGGCTTTCAGCACATCCACGAGAAGCTCTCCGAGCTTTGGATCACCATGGAGACCATGAGGGCGTTCCTGCGTGCGGCCGAAGCCGATGCCGCGCTCGATGAGTGGGGCGTCATGCGACCGGCGTGGAACCCGCTCGATGCGGCTCGCAATCTCTTCCCGCGCCTCTACCCCCGCATGGTCGAGATCATCCAGCAGATCGGCGCCTCCGGTCTCGTCGCGATGCCGGTCGAGGCGGACCTGAAGGGACCTCTCGCCGCGGACATCAAGCACTACTATCAGGCGGCGCGCGCCGAGGCATTCGACCGCATTCCGCTGTTTCGCTTGGCCTGGGACGCCTCGCTGTCGGCGTTCGCGTCGCGGCAGGTGCTCTACGAGCGCTTCTTCTTCGGCGACCCGGTGCGCATGGCGGGCGCCCTCCTGGCGAGCCACAAGTCCGAGATCCAGGAACAGGCCGAGCGCGTCGCCGCCTTCGTACGAGAAGGCCGCGACGAGGCATTCGCCGCCACGAGGCCCGAGGAGCACCCGAGTCGCCGATGAGCCGCAACGCCGTGAACCCGAAGAGCTTTCGCGAGACGCTGGGCCTGTTCGCAACCGGCGTATCCGTGGTCGCCACGTATATCGACGGACAGGTGCATGCGATGACGGCGAACGCGGTGTCATCCCTGTCCTTAGATCCGCCGCTCGTGCTCTTTTGCCCGGCGAAGCGCGCCCGATTCTCCAAGCTTCTGCCCGATGCCGGCGGCTTTTCCATCAATTTCCTGCGCGACGAGCAGGAGGCTCTGTCCACCTACTTCGCCGGGTTCTGGGAGGAGCCTTCGCCGCCGCGCTATCGATTCATCAGCGCCGCCGGCTTGCCGCGCCTCGAAGGAAGCTTGGGATCGCTCCTGTGCGCAAAGCGCGACGTCTACGAGGCCGGCGACCACTGGATCGTGACGCTCGAGGTGCGCGAGCTGCATCGCGGCATCGAGCCCCTCAAGCCGCTCCTGTTCTTCCGCGGCAAGTACCGGCGCCTCGACGCCGGAGGTGCGACGTCGGCTCCCGACATCGCCAACACCGCCGACGAGCCCGTACAGATGTATTTTCACGAGCGCTGAGCGCCGCTCGGTGATCAGCGCGGAGTCGCACCGTCCAGCCGGCATTCACGCGCCGGACGGTCGTCAGTGCCGACTCGCGCTCGTCAGTGACTTGAGAAGGCGGTAGTAGAACTCGACGCCCGTGTAGTAGGACTCCGCTTTCACGCGCTCGTCCTTGCCGTGCATGCGTACGTCATCGCGATCGATCGCCACGCCGTTGACGCCGTAGGTCGGAATGCCGGCATTCATGGTGTAGATGCTGTCCGATGCGCCGGTTTCCATGATGGGCAGGACCGGCACGCCCGGCCAGAGGCTTGAGGCGACCTTGTGTAGCGAGCTCATGAGGTCTTCACGAAGCGGCGGCGGCGTCATCGCCATGCGATCCGAGCCGTGATCCGAGAGCTCGCCCGAATCGCTGCGGTAGCGCACCGAGAGCTCACGATCGGCGAACAACCTCACGAGCTCCAGACGAATCTCCTCCTGAGAATGTCCGGGAAAGATCCGGCAGTTCACGTTGCCTTCGGCGCGTTGGGGAAGCGCGTTGAAGGCATGGCCGCCGCTCAGCATGGTGGCGACGCAGGTGGTGCGCATCGTGGAATTGTAGCGAGGATCTCGAGACAGGCGCTCGGCGGCGGCGAGATCGGGCGGGGTCTTGAGGATCGCACGCAGGTCCGCGGAGCGCTCCGCGGACTCGATCGGCGCCATCTGCGCGAAGTACTCCCGCGTCACGGCGTTGAGCTCAAACGGAAACTCGAATTTTTGCAGGGCCGTCAGGGCGGCCGCGACATGGTAGATGGCGTTGTCGGGCCTCGGCAGCGAGCTGTGGCCTCCGGGGTTCGTGGCGAGCAGTTGATAGTCGGCATAGAGCTTCTCGGTCGCCTCGAATTCGACCGTGATCGCCTTGCCGTGGTCGGTGACGACACCTCCGCTGTCGGGATTCAAAGCGAACTCCGCATCGACCAAGTCGCGGTGATGGGCGAGCAGCCAGCTCACCCCGTTCGACGTCCCCCCTTCCTCGTCCGCGGTGAGAGCGAGGATGATGTCGCGGTCGGGAACGAATCCTTCCCGCTTCAAGCGAATGAAATTCGCCACGGCGATGGCGTCGCTGTCCTTCATGTCCTGGGTGCCCCGGCCGTAGTAATAGCCGTCTTGCTCGACGAACTGAAACGGATCCGTGCTCCAGTCCTCGCGCCGCGCCTCCACCACATCGAGATGGCCGATGATCAGCATCGGCCGCAGCTTCGAGCCGGACTTGCCTCGATAGCGCGCGACCATGTTGCCCTTGCGCTCGTTGGGTCCCAGCACGGTCACGTCCGCGGCGGCAAAACCCGCATCGAGCAGGCGCCGCGCCATCGCTTGCGCCGCGACGGTCGTGCTTCCGATAGAATCCGTGGTATTGATCTCGATCAGCTGCTTGAAGATGTCGTGCGCCATGCCGCGACGGGACGCCTCATCCTGCGCGCCAGACGCGGCGTGCACGCCGAGCGCACAGACGGCGATCACGAGCGAGGTCGAGCGCAAGCAAGGTTTCACGGGTGCCTCCGGCAAGACCCCAAAAAAAGAAAGGAGCATGTCGCTTATGAACCCCCGAGTCAACCCGCGCGCACGGTCGATGCGTGTCTCGATCGGGCACTACTCGAGATGCCTGCTGCCCTTCGCCTGCTTGCTCGCGGCGGGTGGCGCCGTCTCGGCAGGCGGCGCGGCGGCGCCCGCCGCGCCCGCCGCGCCGCAGCTCGTGCTCCTCCACGGCCGGATCCTGACGCTCGATGCGAACGATTCGATCGCCGAGGCGCTCGCCATCCGCGACGGGAAAATCGCCGCCGTCGGCACGGATCGCGACATCCTGAAGTTGGTGCGTGCATCCACGCGGCGCCTCGATTTGAACGGCCGTACGGCAACTCCCGGCCTCATCGACAGCCACGCGCACATCGCCGAGGGCGGTGTCGAGGCGCTGTATCACGTCGATCTCAGCGACGCGTCCACGGTTTCAGAGGTCGTGCACCGCGTGAGCGAGGCACTGACGCGCCTCAAGCCGGGCGAATGGCTCCAGGGCTACGGCTGGGATCAGGGCAAGCTTGCCGAGCGTCGCTATCTGTTCGCCGCCGACTTGGACGCCGTCTCGCCCGACAATCCGCTGTGGTTGATGCATACCTCGGGCCACTACGGCGTCGCGAACTCGGTCGCGTTGCGTATGGCGCACATCAGCTCGCACACGCCCGACCCCGCGGCCGGAACCATCGATCGCGACGCCCACGGCGAGCCGACCGGCATCCTCGAGGAGGCGGCAATGGACGCCGTCTCCGGTCTCATCCCCCGGACGACGCCGCAACAGTGGCGCGCAGGTATCCTGCACAGCATCGAGCTCATGCATCGTGAGGGAATGACCGCCGTCAAGGACCCCGACATCGATCGAGCGATCTGGGATGCCTATGTGGAGCTCTTGCATCGAGGGCTGCTGAAGGCACACGTCTGCGTGCTGTGGCATGCCGGCACCACCCTCGACTCGGCCCGTGCCGCCCTCGATGAGGTTCAAGCGCAACCGCGGCCGCCCGGCTCGCTGGGCGATGGGCGGCTCGTATCCTGCGGAGTGAAGATCTACATGGACGGCAGCGGAGGTGCGCGCACCGCGTGGGTCTATCAGGACTGGAACAAGAACTCCACCGACGTCGACAGGGGCAATACCGGCTATCCGACGGTGGACCCGGAGACCTACCGGCGGATGGTGAGGCTCTTTCACGATGCCCGCGTGCATGTGGGAACTCATGCGATCGGCGATCGCGCGATTGATTGGGTGGTGGACAGCTACGCACAGGTGCTCGCGGCAACGCCGACCTCCGGCCTCCGCCACAGCATCATTCACGCCAACATCCCGAGCGCGCATGCGCTCGAGACCATGGTGCTGCTCGAGCAGAAATTCGATGCGGGCTACCCGGAGGTGCAAGCGCCTTTCATGTGGTGGATCGGCGATACCTACGCCGGCAATTTCGGACCCGAGCGGTCACTGCGCTTGGTGCCGCTCGAGAGCTTCCTGCGCAAAGGAATTCGTTGGGGCGGCGGATCCGACTACCCGGTCACGCCGCTGCCGGCACGGTTCGGCCTATGGGCCTCCATCGAGCGCGAAACCACACACGGTGCTCATCCGTTCGGCACGGCCGAGTCCGTCGACATTCACGCCGCGCTGCGCTCGTATACGATCTGGGCTGCACGACAGTTGTTCCTGGAAAACCGTATCGGCTCTCTCGAGGTCGGCAAGGACGCCGACATCGCCGTCTGGGATCGCAACATGTACGAGATACCGGCGCGGGAGCTCTCCAAACTGCATTGCGAGATCACGATCATGAAAGGCGATGTCGTGTACGAGGCGCAAAAGGGGAAAGCACCATGACGAAACGTCCTAGGGTAACGCGCACTCAAGCGGAGGCGGCGGTGCAGACCTTGCTGCGCTGGGCGGGCGATGATCCGGCTCGGGAAGGCTTGCGCGACACGCCGAGGCGCGTGGTGAACGCATACCGGGATTGGTTCTCCGGATACGCAGCCGACCCGAGCGCATACCTGCAACGCACGTTCGAGGAGGTCGAGGGCTATGACGAAATGGTCGTGCTCCGTGACATCAACTTCGAGTCGTTTTGCGAGCATCACATGGCGCCGATCATCGGCCGAGCTCACGTAGGGTATCTGCCGACTTACCGGGTCGTCGGAATCAGCAAGCTCGCGCGTGTGGTCGACGGTTTCGCGCGTCGCTTCCAGGTCCAGGAAAAGCTCACCGCCCAAATCGCATCCTGCATCAACGATGTACTCAAGCCGCGCGGGGTCGGTGTGGTCATCGACGCAGTTCACCAGTGCATGACCACCCGCGGAGTGCACAAGCGCGGCGTGTCGATGGTGACGAGCAGAATGGTCGGCACGTTTCGCGCCGACGCGAGCACCCGAGCGGAGTTCCTCCGCTTCATCGACATCGAGGGCAGCACTGTGCGCTGAGCGCGGCGGCGCTCCTAGCCGCGCGGCCGGCCGCCGCCGCGCGCCGGAATCACCTGCACCGAAAAGCTGTACTTATGGCGCTCGCCGGGCTGCAGCGCCCCCACGCCAACCACCTGCCGCGCGATCTTCTCGCCCTGCTCATTGGTGATGGAGACGACCACGCAATACTCGCACTGCTCGCTGCGGCCCGGATAGTGAATCGAGCCTTCGATGCGCATGGCCGAGATCCCCTGCGTCTCGGGCTCCGGATTGGCGGGATTGAAGCGCAGATGATGCTGGCAGCCCGGGCAGATGTTGGCGCTCTGCAGAACGGTCGCCTTGCAGTGCGGACAGATGCGCGTCGCGCCGAGGCTGCCCTGACGAACGACGCTCACGAGCGCGCCTCATGCATCGCTGTCGCCTCGCGAAATGCTCACGCGGGCTCCTAGGATCCCGGCTTCAGTTTCTTGTCGTCTTCCCAGCCGAATTCCACATGACCGCGCATGCGCGAGCCGGCAGCGACCGTGAGGGCTCCGGCCTTCACGTCGCCCACGATAACTCCGCCTTCCAGTACATCCACGCGCTTCGCGGACTCGATGTTGCCCTGCAATTCGCCGCCGACCACGACGATGCCTGCGAGCACTTGGCCGGTGAGGTGAGCGCCTGGATCCATGTTGAAGTTGCCGTCGATGCGTACGTCCCCCTTGAAGCGGCCGGCCATGCGCACGTTGCCCGACCCTTCGATCTTGCCCTCGATGCTGAGGTTGGCCGCGATCACGGATTCGCCCGCCTCGGCGCGAGGTTGAGGTGCCGGTGCAGGTGCCGGTCGCCGGGCCGCCGCCGCCGCTTCACTACTCGGCACCGCTCGCTCGGGGGAGGCACGTTCCGCAGGCGGCGGGACCGGCTGGGGCGTGCCCGAGGGCACGGGTGTGAGGGGTTCTTTGCGGCCGGTGGGCGCAGGCGTCGGTTTTTCATTCCAAAGTGCCATAGCAATACTCTCCCGCTGGTGAGGAACTCAAGCGTACACGCTAACCTGTCGAGATGTCATCGGCATCTGTCTTCGAATGGAGACGGCTGCCGCCGTGTCGCCCGCACTATAATGTGCACTGCCAAAAAACGGGGTCAAAGCGCTTGTTCCAGCATCTCGACCGCTTGCCGGCCGACGCCATTCTTCGAGTCATGGCCGAATTTCGCGCGGACCCCTTCCCGCAGAAAGTCGACCTCGGGGTCGGCGTGTACCGCGACTTGAGCGGTAATACTCCCGTTCTCGAGTGCGTGCGGCGCGCAGAGCAGATCGTGCTCAGATCCCAGTCCACGAAGACCTACGTGGCGGCCGCAGGACGGGAAGAATTCAACCGCGCCGTGGAGGAGCTCGTTCTCGGCGACTCGCACCTCGCACGGCGGGAAGGGCGGGCTCGAACGGTGCAGACGCCCGGCGGCTGCGGAGCGTTGCGTGTCGGGGCGGAGCTCATTCGCGCCGCGGCCGCGAACACCGCCGTGCACGTGAGCGAGCCGACTTGGGGAAATCATGTGCCGCTCCTCGGGAGCTGCGGACTCAAGCTCGAGCGCTACCCCTACTACGATGCCCTCTCCCACGAGCTCAAGTTCGATGCAATGCTCGAGCGACTCGAGCGCTCGCCTCAGGGCGATGTCGTCTTGGTGCACGCCTGCTGTCACAATCCGACCGGGGCGGATCTTTCGGCGAGTCAATGGCAAATCCTCACCGAGCTCTTGAGGCGCCGGCGGCTTGTCCCGTTTCTCGATCTAGCCTATCAGGGATTCGCCGTGGACCTGACCGAGGATACGGCCTCGGTGCGACAGGTCACGGAGATTCTCCCCGAGGTGCTCATCGCGGTGTCCTTTTCGAAGAATCTCGGCTTGTATCGAGAGCGGGTCGGCGCGCTCATCACGGTGAGCGATACGCAAGCACGTGCGGACGCCGTACACAGCCATGTTCTTCAGATCGCACGCAGCATCTACTCGATGCCCCCCGACCACGGCGCGGCGATCGCCGCCTGCATCCTCGCCGATCGAGAGCTCTTCGAATTGTGGATCGAGGAGCTCGCCGCCATGCGCGGGCGTATCCAGGATATGCGCGCGCTCCTGGCGAAGCAGCTGCGCGCGGCCACGGATGACGGCTCGTTCGATTTCATCGAGACTCAGCGAGGCATGTTCTCGCTCTTGGGGGTTGCGCCCGCTACGGTCGATGCGCTGCGCATCAAGCATCACATTTACATGACCCCCGACAGCCGCATGAACCTCGCGGGGATCATGCCGCACAACGCGGCCTACGTGGCCGAAGCGATCGCTGCGGAACGCCTTGGCTGAGTAATCCCCGTGGCCGCGAGCGGTCAGGCGCCGAGCGCATCGCTCAGGGCGTTGATCTCGGTGGTCGAACCGGTCATCACGGTCGCAATGCGCGTCTTGTCCAGCCCGAGCCGGATGGCGGCGTGCTTGCCCTTGAGCGAGGACTCGAGCGCGGGCAGGTCCGACGCATACCTTGACATGACCAAAGCGATGGCGACGACGTCGCTCAAATCGGGCATCTCGGGCTCGGTTCGGCCGAGATCCTCCTGATCGCCGATCGCGTGCGCCATCGCCTCGGAGAACTCCCAATTCTCGAGGATCGCCTTGCCGATGGGAGGGTGCCACTCGCTGATGATTTGCTCGAGCGTGTCGCTATTCGCGAACAGCTCGGGGTGATCGGTGGCGCGCGTCAACACATAAAGCTTGCCGATTCCATGCATCATGCCCGTCAGCATGGCTTCGTCGGGATTTACCCGCGTGCAGGTACGCGCCAGCACGAACGCGAATGCGGCCACGCGGGTACTGCGCCGCCAGAGATCGTCCAGATAGGGCTTGAGCGAGAGCAGCTTGTTGCTGTTGCGGATCTGCGCCATCGCAAATGAAATCGAGGCGCTGCGCACCATGTTGTAGCCCATGCGATTGATGGCGGTGCGAAGATCCGTCACCGGCTGGCCGCTCCTGTTGAGCGAGGCGGAATTGGCGATCCGCAAGAGCCGCGCCGCAAGTGCCGGCTCCGACCCCACCACGCGGACGACCTGATCGACCGTGGATTTGGGATCGGACAGAATGCGCCGCACCCGCACGGCGATCTCGGGGAATGAGGGCAAGTCCACCTTGCCGCCCGAGAGCTCGGCGGCCAAGGACTTGACGAATTCGAACGCAAGGCTCGGTTGCGTCGGCGCTGGGTTCGCGGATTTCACGGATGTAGTGTTAATCAAGTCACACTCTCGAGGTCAAATGGCATGCCGTCGGCAAACTGGCTGCACGCCCAAGGGTCGGCCGGCCGGCGCCAGACTTGAGTGTGCGTCGTCGAAATCGTGCGCGAGGGGGCGCGAGGGCCGGGAGGCGAGGAGCCCCGAGCGCTACCGGGCGAGCGGTGCGCCGCGACTCGTAAAGCGCTGGTGAACTTCCCCGTTGCGCGAGCGCTCCGTGTAGCGGCCGGCGCAGTAGGCGGCGAGGACCCGCCGCCAGAACGCGACGGCGCCGGGGTTTCGTTGGTACTCGACGATCTCCCATTCGCCAGCGAAGCGGTCAAAGATGAGCTTCGCGGCATCGCGGCCCACCCCCAAGCGCCGGTATTGCTTACGGATGAAGAACTCCGACATATGGTAATTGACGGCGGTCTCACCCGCCGCGGCAACCCGTGGCCGGGTCACCAAGGCGAAGCCCACGAGGTCCGGCCCCTTCAAGATCACCAGCGGATGGGAGTGGTCGTTCGCGAACCAATTCGCGAAAATCTCGTCCTGGTGAGGGTTGCTCGTACTGAGCACGGAGAAGAGGCCCGTATTGAGGTCGGCCAGCGCATCGAGGTACTCAGGGTAAACGCTTTGGATCCACTGGCGATCCTTCTTCGAATGTTTGCAATCGCGAATGCTGACGAGCAACGAAGCGGGTTTCCTGGTGCCTGAAAAGACACAGCCCGAGCGAACGCTGCGCTCACCGTCCGCCCGGGCCTTCAGATCGGCTGTCGAAGCAACTATTGCTTCGGAGCCGATGCAGCAGATGCTGCTTCAGCAGCGGCGCTCGCGGCGGCAGATGAATCCGCTGCGGCGGGAGCGGGCGCGGCTTGCTCCGGAGCCGGCGCGGCAGGCGGAGGAGTCGTCTCGGTCGTCGGAGCAGGAGCCTCGGTCTTGCTGCCGCAGGCACTCAGCACAAGTGCCGCAACGAAAGCGCTCAATGCGAGTTTGGTCTTCATCTATCGATACCCCAGAAATTTGATGATAACGTTTTAGGCAAGCGTGTTGTATTGGGCTTCCACCCAAATGTCCCGGCCGATTTTAGAGTGTTTCGGCGTAATTTCATATCTATTTCCGCGATCATGGAGCGCCTTTAACGTCTCCCGATCGCGGCCGGGGATCCGCCCCCCCGCGGGAACGCGGGCGGTTATGCAACAAATCCGAGGTGCGAACGTGCGCGAAGTGAGTCTAGATCAGCTCTATGCGGAGCACTTGCAGACCGTGATGCGGCGGGCGGACGCTGCGCTCGCAGCCGCTGGATTTGACGCGTTGGTCATCCACGCGGGTTGCCCGCCAACGCAGTTTCTCGACGATCAAGCGTATCCTTACAAAGTCAACCCGCATTTCAAAGCGTGGGTCCCCATCGTCGACAACCCGCAATGCGTGCTGATCTATGCGCCGGGCGCGCGGCCCAAGGTGCTCTTCCATCAGCCCGATGACTATTGGCACAAGCCGGCCAGCCTCCCCGAGGAGCCGTGGACGCAGGCAATCGAGATCACGCCGGTGGCGGATCCCCGAGCTGCACGCGAGGCTTGGGCCAAGCTCGGCCGTGTCGCCCTGATCGGCCCCAGCGACTGCTTCGCTACCGCCGAGACGGAGTCCCTCAACGACTCGGCTCTGCTCGCGCGCCTGCACTACGACAGGGCCGTCAAGACCGAGTACGAGCTCGAATGCCTGCGCCGCGCGAGCCTCAGGGGCGCGCGCGGCCATTTGGCCGCCGTTCGAGCGTTTCGCCGTGCAGCGTCCGAATACGAGGCCCACATGCGCTACTTGGAGGCCTCCGAGCAGCGTGAGGAGGATACGCCGTACAACAACATCGTGGCCTACAACGAGCACGCGGCGGTGCTGCACTACCAGCGTCTGGATCGGACGCCCCCGAGGCCGCTGCGCTCGTTCCTGATCGATGCCGGCGCCCAGTACCGCGGGTACGCCTCCGATATCACGCGCACCTACGCGGCCTCAGCGGGTCTGTTTGCCGATCTCATCGAGGCGTTGAATCGGGCACAACTCGCGCTTTGCGCCGAGATAGTGCCGGGTCGCGACTACCGCGACGTGCACCTCTCGGCGCACCGCAAGCTCGGCGATGTGATGTTCGAGATCGGCTTGACGAAGCTGCCCGGCGAGGCGGCTCTGGAGGAGGGCGTGACCCGCGCCTTCTTTCCGCACGGCATCGGCCATCTGCTCGGGCTCCAGGTCCATGATGTCGGGGGTGTCATGGGCGACTCCGCAGGGCACGAGCGCAAGCGGCCCGAGGGCCACCCGTATTTGAGGCTCACGCGCATGCTCGAGCCCGGCGTCGTGGTCACCGTAGAGCCCGGCATTTATCTGATCGACTCGCTCCTTGCCGCTGCGTACCAGGACCGGCGGCGCGAGCGCATCGACTGGGATCTGGTGGAGGAGCTGCGCCCCTACGGCGGCATCCGCATCGAGGACAACGTGGCCGCGACCTCGAAGGCTCCCGAGAACATGACGCGCGACGCATTCGCCAAGCTGGCCGCCTAGCCCGGCTTATTCATGAAGGGCAGCTGCTTTATCCGACGGCGCCGGCTTTGGAAGGGAATTTTCCGGGCCGCCGTCAATCCCTCGTGATAGGTATCGTTGTTCATGAATGATTCGGGCTAGCGCTGCGGCGCGCGAGCCGATCGGCGCTTTTGAGGATCAGGCGGCCGCTTTGGCCTTGCGCCGTTTCGGTGCAGCCTCGCTCGCGGCGCTCGCCTCGGCCTTCTTCGATTTCTTCGTGCGCTTTGCTCCCTTGGCTTCCTCGGCGGTCTTGCTCTGCGCCGCCGCCGCGGCCTCTACCAATTGCACGAGCGCCATATCGGCCGAATCGCCTGCACGCGGCTCCATTTTGAGGATGCGCGTGTAGCCGCCGGCGCGCGTCTTGAAGCGCGGGCCGAGATCGTCGAACAGCTTCTCGACGACGGCCACGTCGCGTAAGCGCGAATACGCGAGCCGCCGCTTCGCGGCCGAGTCGACCTTCGCGAGCGTGATCAAGGGCTCGACCACCCGGCGCAATTCCTTGGCCTTCGGCACGGTGGTGCGGATAGCCTCGTGCCGCAGCAGCGAGGTCGCCATGCTGCGCAACAACGCATGGCGATGAGCCGTATTTCTCGATAGCTGACGCCCGATATTTCTGTGACGCATAAGTTCTCTCGCCCCGCCGTTCTGTCGCCGCGCTGGAGTGCCTTGCGGCTCTAAATCAAAGGCTGTCGCGCTCGTCGTCGCGCTTCAATCCAGGCGGCGGCCAGTTGTCGATGCGCATGCCGAGCGTCAAGCCGTGACTCTCGAGAACCTCCTTGATCTCGGTGAGGGACTTCTTTCCGAGGTTGGGCGTGCGCAGCAACTCCACTTCCGTGCGCTGCACGAGATCGCCGATGTAGTGAATGTTCTCGGCCTTGAGGCAGTTCGCGCTGCGCACGGTGAGCTCGAGCTCGTCGACGGGCCGCAGCAGGATGGGATCGAACTGAGTCTCGGTCGCCTTCGTGGTCCCCTCGTCCTGACCCTGCAGATCCACGAACACCGACAACTGATCCTTGAGGATACCGCCGGCGCGCCGGATCGCCTCCTCCGGATCAATCGTGCCGTTGGTCTCGATGTCGAGGATCAGCTTGTCGAGGTCGGTACGCTGCTCGACGCGTGCGCTCTCGACGTTATAGGTCACCTTGCGCACCGGACTGAAGGAGGCGTCGAGCTGCAGGCGCCCGATGGCCCGCGTTTGCTCCTCGAACGCCATGCGCTGCGCCGCCGGGCGGTAGCCACGGCCGCGCTCGACCTTGAGCGACATCGAGAGCTCGCCGGCCTTCGTCAAATTGGCGATCACGAGGTCCGGATTCAGGATCTCGATGTCGTGGTCGCCGGCAATGTCGCCCGCCGTGACCGGTCCCGGACCCTTCTTGTGGAGGCGCACCTCCGCGATGTCGCGGCTATGCATGCGAATGGCGACGGCCTTGAGGTTCAGCAGGATGTCGACCACGTCCTCCTGCACGCCTTCGATGGCCGTGTACTCGTGCAGCACGCCGTCGATCTCGATCTCGGTAATCGCCGCACCCGGCAAGGAGGACAGCAGCACCCGGCGCAGGGCGTTGCCCAGGGTGTGACCGAAGCCGCGCTCGAACGGCTCGATCACGATGCGCGCATGGCGCGTCGATATGGGCTGCACCTTGACGACTCGGGGCTTCAGAAATTCGTTGATCGATCCCTGCATGGAATACCTCGTTAAAGACCCTATAAGTTCATCGCGCAGCGAGCGCTGCGACGACACTGCGCGGCAACGGCCGCGTTACTTGGAGTACAACTCGACGACCAGGCTCTCGTTGATATCGGGCAATATCTCCTGCCGATCAGGAACGGACTTCAGCACGCCCGAGAGCTTCTTGTCGTCCACCTCGACCCAATCCGGAAAGCCGACCTGGGCGGCGACCGTGAGCGCCGCTTGCACCCGCGTCTGCTTCTTGGCCTTCTCGCGCAAATTGATCACATCGCCCGCCTTGCACTGGTAGGAAGGGATGTTCACCGGCTTGTCGTTGACGGCAACGCCCTTGTGATTGACCAGCTGGCGCGCCTCCGCGCGCGTCGCGGCAAACCCCATGCGATAGACCACGTTGTCGAGCCGGCATTCCAGAAATTGCAGCAGTGTCTCGCCGGTCGCGCCCGGGCGCCCCGCAGCCTTCTGATAGTAGTTGCGGAACTGCCGCTCGAGCACCCCGTACATCCGGCGCAGCTTTTGCTTCTCGCGCAGCTGCAACCCGTACTCCGACAACCGCTGCTTGCGCTCGCTCTTCACGCCGCCCGGCGGCACCTCGAGCTTGCATTTCGACTCGAGCGGCTTCGAGCCGCTCTTCAGAAAGAGATCGGTTCCCTCGCGGCGCGAGAGCTTGCACTTCGGACCGGTATACTTTGCCATTACGAAACCCTTGACCTCGCTCGAGACCTCAGACGCGCCGCCTTTTCGGCGGGCGGCACCCGTTATGGGGGATCGGCGTCACATCTTCAATGTTCGTGATCTTGAGGCCGCAGCCGTTCAAGGCGCGCACCGCCGACTCACGCCCCGGACCGGGGCCCATGACTCGTACCTCGACGTTCTTGACGCCGTGTTCCTGGGCCGCGGTACCTGCGCGTTCGGCGGCCACCTGGGCCGCGAACGGAGTCGACTTGCGTGAGCCGCGAAACCCACAGCCGCCCGAGGTTGCCCAGGAGAGCGTGTTCCCCTGTCGGTCGGTGATCGTGATGATGGTGTTGTTGAAGGAGGCGTGCACGTGCGCGATCGCGTCGAGCACGTTCTTGCGGGCCTTCTTGCGCACCACCGTCTTGGCGGCCGTGCCGGCGGCCGGCGCCGCAGCGGCGGGTTGGGCGGGACTTTGCTTCGGATCTGCCATGCGTACTTTCCTGGGCGCGAGACGCCCAAATCTCAAGGGGGTCGAGCGGACCCCACCAAATAATTAAACCTTGCCCGGGGGCGCGTTCATCTTCACCGCTTGCTTGCGCGGACCCTTGCGGGTTCGAGCATTCGTGCGGGTGCGTTGGCCGCGCACCGGCAAACCCTTGCGGTGCCGGATGCCGCGATAGCACCCGAGGTCCATCAGGCGCTTGATGTTCATCGATACCTCGCGCCGCAGATCGCCCTCGACCACGAATTTCGCGACCTGCGATCGCAGCGACGCCACTTCGGGGTCCGTCAGATCCTTCACCTTGACTGCGTACTTCACTCCGGCGGCGTCGCAGATGCGCTGCGCACGGCTCTTGCCGATGCCGTAGATGTGAGTGAGGCCGATCACGACGTGCTTGCCCATCGGAATGTTGATGCCGGCGATACGCGCCATCTAGGGTTCCCCTACGCGCTCGATGCAAGCGCATGCGAAAAAGCACATTAGTATGGTCAAAAACGACCCAAAGATCAAGATCTTGTCCCCGGGCACTGCCTCCGGACCCAAGGACCCGACGATCCGCCAGGCCTTGGCCCCATGGCGAGCGCCTCAGCCCTGGCGCTGCTTGTGCCGGGCGTCCGATGAGCAGATCACGTAGACGACGCCGCGGCGGCGCACGATTTTGCAGTTCTTGCAGATCTTCTTGACCGATGGACGAACTTTCATCTCTTACTCCCGATGCCCCGCAGGCTCGATTTCTTCATGAGCCCCTCGTACTGGTGCGACATCACGTGCGAATAGGCCTGCGCCACGAAATCCATGACGCCGACCACGATGATGAGCAACGAGGTGCCGCCGAACTGAAACGGGATGCTCGGGTTCATCATGCGAACGATCTCGGGCAAGAGGCACACCGCCATGATGTAGAGCCCACCCCACAGGGTGAGGCGCGTGAGCACCTTGTCGAGGTAGTCCCCGGTTTGCTGGCCCGGGCGGATACCGGGAATGAAGGCGCCCGCCTTCTTCAAATTCTCGGCCGTGTCGCGCGCGTCATAGACGAGGGCGACGTAGAAGAAGGCGAACCCGATGATCAGAAAGGCAAAGAGCAGTACGTGCAGCGGTTGGCCGTAATTGAGGACCGCGGCAACGCGCTGCAAGCCACGCTGCAGCGCGTTGGGGTTGGGGCTGCGGCCGAAGAATTGCGCGATGGTCGCCGGGAAAACCAGCAAGCTCGAGGCGAAGATCGGCGGGATCACGCCCGCCATATTCAGCTTGAACGGCAGATGCGTGCTCTGGCCCTGCATCATGCGCCGACCCACCTGCCGCTTGGCATAGTTCACCTGGATCTTGCGCAGTGCGCGCTCGATGAACACGCAGAACAGCGTGACCAGCACCACGACGATGACGATCAGGAACACGATGAGCGGATTCATCTCCCCGGAGCGCACCATCTCGAGGGTATTGCCGATGGCGCGCGGCAGCCCCGCCACGATGCCCGCCACGATGATCATGGTGATGCCGTTGCCGATGCCGCGCTCGGTGATCTGCTCGCCGAGCCACATCACGAAAATCGTCCCGGTGGTGATCGACACGGTAGCAATGAACAGGAACTGCGGGCCCGGATTCGGAACGAGCCCGCTGCCCGCGTTTTGAATCGCGAGCGCCGCGCCGAACCCCTGGAAGGCGGCAAGAAACACCGTTCCATAGCGCGTGTATTGCATCAATTTGCGCCGCCCCGACTCCCCGTCCTTGCGGATCTGGTTCCACGGCGCGTACACCATCGAGGCCATCTGCACGATGATGGAGGAGGTGATGTAGGGCATGACGTTCAAAGCGAAGATGCTGAAGCGCTGCAGTGCACCACCGGAGAACATGTTGAAGATGCCGAGAAGCGTCCCCTGCTGCCCCGAGAAGAACTGCGCAAACCGCGCCGCATCGATCCCGGGCACCGGGATGAAGGTGCCGATGCGATACACGACGAGCGCACCCAAGAGAAACCACAGGCGCTTGCGCATCTCGGCGATGCGCGTCATGTCCCCCAGGGCAACCGCGGCGCTCGTGCTCGAAGTAGCCATGCGCTTCTCTTACGTCTCGAAGCGGCCGCCGGCCGCCTCGACCCGGCCGCGGGCACCCTTGGTCGCGCTGATCGCCTTGTCCTTGACCGCATAGGCCTTGGTGACCGTGCCCGAGAGGATGATCTTGACCCGCTCGGTATGGGCGGGCACGAGGTTTGCCGCTATCAGCGCGGGGAGCGTGACCTCGCTCTGCGCGAGGCGCGCCAGATCGTCGAGCGTCAACTCGGCGCGCGAGGCCTTGATGGCGGATCGAAATCCGGTCTTGGGCAAACGCCGTTGCAGCGGCATCTGGCCACCCTCGAAACCCACCTTGTGATAGCCGCCCTTTCGGGCGCGCTGCCCCTTGACGCCGCGGCCGCAGGTCTTGCCCTGTCCGGCGGATGCCCCTCGCCCCACACGCAAGCGCTGACGTTTCGCGCCGGGGGCCGGCTTGATGGTATTCAATCGCATACTACGCCCTCTTCCGGGTGTCCGGGGAAGCCGCCGCAGGCTCCACTTTGAGCATGTGGCTCGCGGTATTCACCATCCCGCGATTCGACGGCGTATCCGCCACGGTGACACTCTGGCCGATCCGCTTGAGCCCCAAGCCGCGAGCGCAGGCGCGGATGTTGGCGAGCTGTCCCGCCATGCTCCTGACCAGCGTGACTTTGATGGTCTTGTCGGTCATGGCTCAGCCCACCAGCTCCTCGATGCTCTTGCCGCGCTTGGCGGCGATGTCATCGGGCGTGCGCAACTTGCCGAGAGCGTCCATGGTCGCGCGCACCACGTTGATGGGGTTGCGCGAGCCGTAGCTCTTGGCAAGCACGTTGCGGACCCCCGCGCACTCGAACACCGCGCGCATGCCGCCGCCGGCAATCACGCCCGTTCCGTCCGCCGCGGGCTGCATATAGACACGGGTGGTTCCATGTCGCCCTTTGACAGCGTAGAACAAGGTATCGTTCTTCAAGGAGATGTTCACGAGGCTCTTGCGCGCCTGCATCATCGCCTTGGATATTGCGACCGGCACTTCGCGCGCCTTGCCGTAGCCGAAGCCGACGCGCCCGGCGCCATCGCCCACGACCGTGAGCGCGGTGAAGCCGAACTGCTTGCCGCCCTTGACCACCTTGGCGACGCGATTCACGGCGACCAGTTTCTCGAGCAGGTCGTCCCCGGATACGGGTTTTTCGATTCTCGCCATTGGCTGCAAGCCCTCCGTTAGAACTCTAGACCCGCTTCGCGGGCGGCATCTGCCAGCGCCTTGACGCGGCCGTGATACATGAAGCCGGAGCGATCGAAGGCGACCTTGGCCAACCCCAGGGCCTTGGCGCGCTCGGCAATCGCCCGGCCAACCGCCTTGGCGGCCTCGATGTTGCCCGTGACCTTCAACTCACCGCGCACTTCCTTCTGCACGGTCGAGGCGGTACACAGCACCTTGTCGCCCTCGGGGGCGAAGATCTGCGCATAGATGTGGCGCGGCGTGCGGTGCACCGAGAGGCGCAGCGCCTTCAGCTCCTTGATCTTCACGCGGCTACGCAGCGCGCGGCGCATTCGAGTCTGGTGCTTATCGGGCTTCATACCTCACTTCTTCTTCGCCTCTTTCAGCGAAATCTTCTCATCCACGTACTTCACGCCCTTGCCCTTGTAGGGCTCGGGGGGCCGAAAGCCCCGAATCTCCGCGGCAGTCTGGCCGACACGCTGCCGATCGATGCCCTTCACGACGATCTCGGTCTGACTGGGGGTTTCGATCGTGATGCCCTCGGGAATCGCGTAGTTGATGAGGTGCGAATAGCCGAGCGTCAAGGTCAGGCTCTTGGCGGAAACGGCAGCACGGTAGCCGACGCCCACGAGCTCGAGCTTCTTCTCGTACCCCTTGGTGACGCCCGCCACCATGTTCTGAAGGTGGGCGCGCGTTGCGCCGGCGACCGCATCGAGCCCCTCCGCAGCCGACTGGGCGGCAACCTCCAGCCGCTTGTCCTTGACCTCGACCTTGATCCCGCTCTTGAGCACGAGGGTGAGCGACCCTTTGGCACCTTTCACCGTGACGGAGTCCGCGCCCACCGTGGCGCTCACCCCCTGCGGAAGGTCAACCGGCTTGCTTGCAACTCGGGACATGGGAAATCCTGCTGGGTCGCTACTGAACGACGAACAATACTTCACCGCCGGTGCCGGCGGCGCGCGCCTGGCGGTCGGACATGATGCCCTGCGGAGTCGAGACGACGGCCACCCCCAGGCCGCCGAGGACCTTGGGCAGCTCGTCCTTGCCGCGATAGATTCGAAGACCCGGGCGGCTGATGCGCTCGATGCGATCGATCACCGGCCGGCCCTCATGGTATTTCAGCTCGATGGAGAGCGTGCGGTTAGCGCCCCCCGGCTCGAGGCCGTAACCGCCGATGTAGCCCTCCTCCTTCAATACCTTGAGAATGGCGAGCTTCAACTTCGAGGCGCCCACGCCCACGGTCGGCTTGCGCGCGGACTGCGCGTTGCGAATTCGCGTCAAGAGGTCGGCGATCGGATCGGTCATGCTCATAGTGCGCGCCTCACCAGCTCGCCTTCGACAGGCCTGGAATCTCGCCGCGACTGGCCGCCTCGCGCAGCTTGGTTCGCGCCAATCCGAACTTGCGATACACCCCGCGCGAGCGCCCGGTGATCGCGCATCGATTGCGTTGGCGGATCGGGCTCGCATCGCGCGGCTGGCTCTGAAGCGCCGCCTGCGCGGCCGCGCGCTCCTCCGCCCCGGTCTTCGGATTGCGGATCTGCTCCTTGAGTTGAGCGCGTCGGGCAGCGTACTTCTTGGCTACCTTGAGTCGACGCCTCTCGCGCATGAGCATGTTCGTCTTTGCCATGGGCTGTCCTATTTGCGGAACGGAAAGTTGAAGGCCTCGAGCAGCGCGCGTCCGTGCTTGTCGTCCGCGGCCGACGTGGAGATGGTGATGTCCATCCCCCGGATTTGATCGATCTGATCGTACTGAATCTCCGGAAAGATGATCTGCTCCTTGACGCCGAGGCTGTAGTTGCCGCGACCGTCGAAGGAACGCGGGCTGATGCCGCGAAAATCCCGAATTCGCGGGATCGCGATGTTCACCAGCCGATCGAGGAACTCGTACATACGCGCGCCGCGCAAGGTCACCTTGCAGCCGATCGGCTGCCCGTCGCGCACCTTGAAGGTGGCCACGGACTTCTTGGCCTTGGTCACGGCGGGCTTCTGGCCGGTGATCTTGGCGAGATCGGCGGTGGCGGCGTCCATGACTTTCTTGTCGGCCACGGCCTCGCCCACGCCCATGTTGACCGTTATCTTGAGAATGCGCGGAACCTGCATGGGGTTTTTGAGCCCCAGGCTCTGCCTGAGCTCCGGCACGATCTTGTCGCGATACAGCTGTTGCAGTCTTGCCATGCGTCTTGCCCGTTACCTGGAATCGATCATCTCTTTGTTCGACTTGAAGATGCGCACCTTGCGTCCGTCCTCGAGCGACTTGAATCCCACGCGGTCGCCCTTCTGGGTCGCAGGATTGAAGATCGCCACGCTCGAGACGTGCAGCGGCGCCTCGCGCTCGATGATGCCGCCCGGCTGCGGCGGGTTCTTGTTCGGGTTCGGCCGCTGGTGCTTCTTCGTCATGTTCAGGCCCTCGACCCGCACACGATCATCGTCCAGCACTTCGATCACCGCGCCGCGGCGACCCTTGTCCCGACCGGCGATGAGAATCACCGTATCGCCTTTGCGTATCTTCCTCATCGACTTCTCCTCGACAGCGGGCCACAGGGCGGCGCGAGTCACAGCACTTCCGGGGCGAGCGAGATGATCTTCATGAACTGCACGTTACGGAGCTCACGCGTCACGGGCCCGAAAATTCGCGTTCCGATCGGCTCGAGCTTGTTGGTGAGCAGCACCGCCGCGTTGGTGTCGAAACGAATCAACGAGCCGTCCGAGCGGCGCACGCCGCTCTTCGTGCGCACCACCACGGCGTCGTAAACCTCCCCCTTCTTCACCTTGCCGCGCGGAATCGCATCCTTGATGCTCACCTTGATGACATCGCCCACCGCCGCGTAGCGGCGCTTCGAGCCTCCAAGCACCTTGATGCACATCAGGCGCTTGGCGCCCGAGTTGTCGGCCACGTTGAGCATGGTTCGGAGCTGAATCATGACGGGGGCTCCTCATTCGGCTCGCGCGCGCTCGACGACGCGCACCAGCATCCAGGACTTGCGCCGCGAGACGGGCCGGCACGGCTTGATGGACACCGTATCGCCCTCCTGGCACTCGTTCTTCTCGTCGTGCGCAAGGAGCTTGGTCGTGCGGCGGACGTACTTGCCGTAGGTGGGGTGCTTGACGAGGCGCTCGACGGACACCGCGATCGTCTTGTCCATCTTGTTGCTCACGACCTTACCCGTCAGCAACCGAGCGCTCGTCGAGCCGGCCGGCGCGGCCGCTCCCGTCCCCGATGCCGCCCCCTCCCCCGGCGGCGGGGCCGCCTCGGTCCGCGGCAAGGTGGTCTCTTTGGTCGTCGACATTACGCCTTACCTCCACGCGCGGAGAGCTCGGCGAGCACCGTCTTCACGCGCGCAATGTTCCTGCGCACCTTCGCCACTTGATCGGGCTTCGCGGCGGCCTGCCCGCCGGCGCGCGCCATGCGCAGATTGAATTGCTCACGACGGAGCTTGAGTAGATCCTCGCCGAGCGCCTCGCGCGACTTGCCGCGCAAATCCTTCGCTTTCATGCCCGCACCTGCCGCTTGACGAACGCCGTCGAC
>DATHCO010000176.1:0-12163 GCA_035319505.1 Steroidobacteraceae bacterium
GTATCCCATGGGCTTGCCGTGGCGCGCGACGGCGACCAGCCCTTGCACGATGATGTAGAACCGATCGTCCATCTCGCCTTCCTTGACGATCTCCTCATCATCCGCATAGTCCTGCCAGCTGCTCGCGCGGAGCACCTCCCAGATCTCGCCATGCGAGAAATCGTGGAAGAATTTGAGCTTGCGCAACAGGCCGAATTGCTCCTGCTGATCGATGCGGTTGTACTGCGCTCGCAATTTCTGATGGACACGCGTCAGTTCGGCAGCAAAATCCAGGCCCGTCTTATAGCGCTTTTCCGGTTCCTTCTGCAGCGCTATCGCCGTGACGTTCTCGAGCTCCTCGGGGATCTCAGAGCGCAGCGTGTGGATCGGCTGCGGAGTCGCGAAGACGATCTGGTGTAGGAGCTTCTGCAGATTGCCGGCGCGGAACGGTCGCGTACCCGTCAGCAGCTCGTACATCACGGCGCCGAGCGAGTACAGATCCGATCGGTTGGTCAACTCGATCGACTGGACCTGCTCGGGCGACATGTAGGAGGGGCTCCCTGCAATGCCCTCGATGCGTGAGATCTCCGAATCCGCGACGAGAGCGATGCCGAAATCGATGATGCGCACGTCGCTGTCGAGCGTCAGCATGATGTTGCTCGGCTTGATGTCGCGGTGAATGACGCCGCGGCTGTGCGCGTAGTGCAGCGCGCGCGCCACCTTGTAGATGAGCTCCACGACATCGTCGATGCGCAGGAGATTGTCGGGGCGACAATAGGCGGCGAGCGTACGCGCTCCGTGTACGTGCTCCGTTACGATGTAGCAGTGTCCGTTCTCCTCGCCCGCGTCGTAGATCGGCAGGATGTTCGGATGCTGCAGCATGCCGACCATGTGAGCTTCGGAGAGGAACATCTTGCGCGCGATGCGCTTGCGATTCTCGTCACCGCTCGAATCGACGTTGTAGACTTTGATCGCAACGTCGCGGCCATAGTATGGATCGTGCGAGAGGTACACGACGCCGGTGCTGCCGCGCCCGACCTCGTTGATGATCATGTACTTGCCGATTTTTTCAGGCAGGGTGGCGGCGCGGACGGTCGGAGACTTCGCGTGATCCTTGGGACTGGTGCTATTCAAGGGTAACCGTGAGCCGCCGAGGCAAGGTTCAATGGTGCCGCGAAGAATACTTCCTCGGGCGCGGGCTAATCTGTGATTTGGGTCGAGGCTCGGCGAAAGTGATCGTATCCCTCGACCGGGTGGGCGAGCTCGCTCCCTTGCAGAGTCCAACTCACGCCATTTCCGCGACGCAGCTCACCGATCACCGACAATCTTAAGTTCAATTGCCGCGCGCTCGCCCGGAGCGAATCGTGGTGCTGCCGCGGTAGGGCAAGCAGCAGCTCGTAGTCATCGCCGGCGCTCAAGGCCCAGGCACGCGCCTGCTCGGTACTCGCAATCGCCTGCAGCGCGTCCGACAACGGTAGGCGCTCGACATCGACGTGCGCATGGAGCCCGCTGGCGCTCGCGAGTTTCGGCAAATCGCCGGCCAGCCCGTCGGATAGATCCATCGCAGCGGTTGCGATGCCGCGCGCCGCGAGGCCGAACTCCACACGTGGCGTCGGATATTCGAACCGCTCGATGAGCTCGTGCGCCACGGCCGAATCCGCCGTCCTCAGCGATCCTGTCGCCAGCGCTAGACCCGCGCCGGAGTCCCCGAGCGTGCCTGTGACCGCCAGTAGATCGCCCGCGCAGGCGCCGCTCCGTCTCAACGCGGTCCCTCGCGGAACGAATCCCATGATCTGTACGGTCACGGTGAGCGCGCCCGCCGTGGTATCGCCCCCCACGAGTGCGACCCCATGTGCTTTCGCGAGATCCGCAAGGCCGCCCGCGAAGCGTTCGAGCCAGTCCGGATCGGCGTCGGGCAGTGTCAAGGCGAGCATGGCCCACGCCGGTGTCGCGCCCATCGCCGCCAGGTCGCTCAGGTTCACCGCCAACGCGCGGTGACCGACCGATCGAGCATCGCTCCCTGGCGGGAAATGGCGCCCGGCGACGATCGTATCGACGGACGCGACCAGCTGCATGCCGGCCGGCACCTCGAGCAGCGCCGCATCGTCGCCGACCCCCAATCGGACATCCGCACGGTCGGCGCCCACGTGCGCGAAGTAGCGACGGATCAGCTCAAACTCGTCCATACTCCTGGGGACGCAGTTTCCGAGCCGCCCGGTCCAGGACCGCGTTCACGAACTTATGTCCGTCCGTCGCCCCGAAGCGCTTGGCGAGCTCCACCGCCTCGGCGAGCACCACGCGATAGGGGAGATCGAGACACTCGGCGAGCTCATGAAAGCCGATCCACAACACGGCATGCTCGATCGGATCGAGCTCGGCGGGACGAATCTCGGAGAACTGCGCGAGCTTTGAATCGAGCGCCTCTTCGTTGGGCGCGATCGCCTCGATCAGCTCTCGAAAGTAATCGCGATCAACCCGCTCGGCCTCGGGGTCGTCGGCAAACTCCCGCTGCGTATCCTGCCAGGGCCGGGGATTGATCTGCAGCTGGTACAGCGCCTGCAGCGCGAGCCTGCGTGCGAGGCTGCGGGCACGGTGCGCCTCGATCACGCATCCAACCGGCGAAGCAAATTCGCCATCTCGAGCGCAGCCAGCGCAGCATCGGCTCCCTTGTTGCCGGCCTTGCCGCCGGCTCGGTCCACGGCCTGCTCCATCGTGTCCGTGGTGAGAACTCCGAACGCGATCGGCACGCCCGATTCGAGAGCGATTCGCGCGAGTCCCGATGCACACTCGCCGGCCACGTAGTCGAAATGCGGTGTCTCGCCGCGCACGACTGCGCCGAGTGCTATCAGCGCCTCGAAACGACGCGACAGCGCGAGCTTGCGGGCGACCACGGGCAGATCGAAGGCTCCGGGAACGCGCACGATCTCGATCTGCTTATCCGTCGCGCCGTGTCGCCTGAGCGCATCGAGCGCACCGCGCAGCAACGCCTCGACGACGAACTCGTTGAACCGCGTCATCACCACTGCGAAGCGCAGATCGCGTACCAGCAGCTCCCCTTCGATTATTTTCGGCTGATCAATGGCCACACAGACATCCTCGCGCTTCAGGCCTCCACGCTCGCAACTGCAGTATATAGGGCCGCATCACCGAACTCCCAACGCCCATTCACTCGCCCCCATCCACATACTCCGTCACTTCCAAGTCGAAGGCCGCCAAGCCCTGAAGTTGCTTCGGAGCACTCAACACGCGCATCCGATTGAGCCCCAAGTCTTTGAGTATTTGCGCCCCGATACCGTAAGTTCGCAGCACCGTCGCCCCGACGTTGCGCGCCCGTTCAGGCTTGGCGTCGATCTGTTGCACGCTGTCCATGAAGTCCCTGGGCGTCTCCTCCGGCCGCAATATGACGACCACTCCGGAAGGCTCGGCGGCCACCCGGCGAAGCGCGGCCCTCAGGGGCCAGCCCAGAATCTCGCTGCGCACGCCGACGAGGTCGCGCAGCGTGTCCCGGATGTGCACGCGTACCAGCGGGGGCGGCGCGGAATTCAGATCCCCCTTGGCGAGCGCCACGTGGACGCTCTTGTTGACGTGGTCTTCGTAACAGCAGAGTCGAAATTGGCCGAACTCCGTATCTACCGGCTCCTCGTAGATCCTCTCCACCGAGCGCTCGTTCTTCAGTCGATAGCGGATGAGATCGCCGATCGTGCCGATTTTCAAGTCATGCGCCTTCGCGAAGCGCTCGAGGTCGGGGCGCCTCGCCATGGTGCCGTCGTCATTCAGGATTTCCACGATCATGGCCGCCGCGGAGAATCCGGCGAGACGCGCAAGATCGCAGCCCGCCTCCGTGTGGCCTGCGCGCGTGAGCACTCCCCCGGGTTGCGCCATCAGCGGAAAGATGTGTCCCGGTTGACGCAAGTCCTCGGGACGTGCATTCGCTGCCACCGCCGTCTTCACCGTGTGCGCACGATCATGCGCCGAAATTCCCGTCGTCACGCCCTCTGCAGCCTCGATCGACACCGTGAAGTTCGTGCGATGGGCCTTGTCGGTCTCGCTCACCATGAGCGGGAGGCGCAGCTGACGACAGCGCTCCCGGGTCAGCGTCAAGCAGATGAGCCCGCGACCGAAGCGCGCCATGAAATTGACGTCCTGCGCCCCCACGCACTCCGCCGCCATGATCAGATCGCCCTCGTTCTCGCGATCTTCATCGTCCATGATGACCGCCATCTTGCCCTGGCGGATGTCCCCCAGGATCTCGTCGATCGTATTCATCATCGATCCTCGCCCTTGCGAGCCCGCGCCAAAATCACTCTTGCGAACAACGCTCATCTCCGTCTAAGCCTTTGTTTATTATAAATATTTAATCTCTCGGCCAACTACATAGCAGTCATCGCTCCGTCGCAGGCCCTGGTGTGACACTCTGTTGTGCGGTAGCGGGCGCCTACCCGCCTAGCGCAAGCCACCCGCCCACGGCAAGCTCCACCATTATAGTCGCATGCTTTGAGACTCCCGCCGACTCGGGGCTCGACCCCACTCGCTCACTGCGGGCGCGCAGATTACCCGTACGGGTTCTCACCGCGGGCGGCTCGCTTGCGGCAACAGCCGATCGACGTAGCGCGCGATCACGTCGACTTCCACGTTCACCCGGCCGCCCGCGCGAAGCTCGCCCAAGGTGGTCAGCTCGCGCGTGTGGGGGATGATATTGACGTCGAAGCGGCGCCCGCTGACCCCATTCACCGTCAAGCTCACCCCATCGATTGAGATCGATCCCTTGGGCGCCACGTAACGCATCAGCGATTCCGGGAGCTCGAACTCCAAACGCCACGACCGTGCATCCTCGAGAGCGCTCCTCAGCTTCCCGACGCCGTCGACGTGACCGCTCACCAGGTGCCCGCCGAGGGGATCGCCGGCGCGAAGACTCGGCTCAAGGTTCACGCTCGCGCCCGCCGTGAGCTCGCCGAGCGTCGTCTTCGACAAAGTCTCGCGCGACACGTCGGCGTAGAAGACGGCGCCCTCGAGCCGGGTCACGGTGAGGCACACACCCTGCACGCACACACTGTCGCCGGTCTGAATCCGGGCGCTACCGAGCGCGCTCGCCTCGACGGCGAGCTCCAGATCTCCGCCCTTCTGCGCGATCGAGGTCACACGGCCCCTTCCGACGATGATTCCGGTGAACATGGCTCAGCGCCCCTGCGCCCCAAAGCGCGCACCCGTTCCAGCATCAACCCCGCTATCGTTTCCCTTCGAGCGTGCGCTGCTCGGGGCGCGCGGCCGCAGGATGATGCGCAGGTCCTCCCCGAGGCGCTCCGCACTCGTGATGTCGAAGGTCGGCAGCGCGCTTTGCTCGCCGAGGCGCGAAAGCGCCGCGAGCGGCGCCGCGTCCGCGCCGAGCAAGATCGGCGCGATGTAAAGGATCAGCTCGTCGACGAGCCCCGCTTCGAGAAATGCCGCAGCGAGCCGAGGCCCGCACTCGACCAGGAGCTCGTTGACCTCGCGCGCGGTCAGCCGCTCCATGACGGCCGCGAGGCTCAAGCGACGGCCGGCCGCGGGCACTCGCTCGAGCTCCACGTCCGGCGCGAGCGAGGCGAGTGCGCTCGCACGCGGGGCGGTCTCGGCGGCGAGAACGAGCGCACCCCCGCCCTTGAAGACCTGCGCATCCGCGGCGCAGGTGAGCGCGGGATCGAGCACCACACGCAAGGGCTGCCGCACCCACGAACCGTACTCCAAGCGCACGTTGAGCTTTGGATCGTCGCTTCGGATCGTTCCCGCGCCCGTGAGGATTGCGGAGCTGCGCGCGCGCCACCGCTGAACATCGGCGCGCGAGGCCTCGCCGCTGATCCACATCCTGCCGCCCTTGGCGCTCGCCGTGCGCCCATCGAGGCTCAAGGCGAGCTTCAAGCGAACCAGCGGACGGTTGCGCTCGAAGCGCGAGAAAAAGCCGCAGTTGAGCGCGCGTGCCTCCTCGCCGAGGGCTCCCACGGCCACGCTGATGCCCGCGGCACGCAGCCGCTCGATACCCTTGCCGGCCACTCTGGTATTGGGATCGATGCAGGCGCACACGACGCGGCCAATACGGGCGGCGATCAGCGCATCGACGCACGGCGCGGTGCGCCCAGTGTGATTGCATGGCTCGAGCGTGACGTACGCGGTCGCTCCGGCAACGCTCCTGCGAGCCGCGGCGATCGCCGCGACCTCCGCGTGAGCCTCACCGGCCCGCTCATGCCAGCCTTCTCCGATGACCTCGCCGGCGCTCACCAGCACGCAGCCGACACGCGGATTCGGATCGGTGGTGTACAGGCCCCGGGCCGCGAGCTCGAGCGCCCGTGCCATGTGGGCGCGATCCTCCTCGCTCAACTTCTCGGTCATTTGCCTGGTTCTTCGTCCGTCGGTAGGAGCGGCAATTGATCCTTACTCGGCGAGCTGCGGCGGCGCTGGCGGCGCAATAGATCGATCTCCTTGCCGAACGCCTCGACGTCCTGAAAGCTGCGATACACGGAAGCGAAGCGCACGTAGCCGACCTCATCTAAATGCCGAAGCTCCTCCATGACCAGCTCGCCGATGCTGCGCGAGGCGATTTCCCGCTCGCCGAGCGAGCGCAGCTTGTGGCAGATTCTCGCCACCGCCGCCTCGATCGCAGCACTCGACACGGGGCGCTTTTGCAACGCCTTCTGCATGCCGGCGAGCAATTTGTGCTCATCGAACGCCTCGCGGGTGCCGTCGTGCTTGACGACGGTCGGCAAGCGAAACTCGGCCGCCTCGAAGGTGGTGAAGCGCTCCGCACATTCGAGACATTCACGCCGGCGGCGAATTTGCCGTCCCTCACCGGCCGCGCGGGAGTCGATGACCCTAGTCTCCGGGTGGCCGCAAAAGGGGCAATGCATGGGGCCTGCCTAGAAGCGTCGCGTTTCGGCAGGGGATGCCGCCGCGGACGATTCCGCTGAGGGCCGGTAGCTCACCGGCCATAGACGGGGAATCGTCGGCACAACGCCACGACCTCCTCCCGTACTCGATTCACCGTCGATTCCTCACCCATATGGTCGAGCACATCGGCAATCCAATGGGACAGCTGCTCCGCTTCGGCCTCTTTAAATCCGCGCGTGGTTGCGGCGGGCGTACCGATCCGAAGCCCGCTGGTCACCGTGGGAGGCCTCGGGTCGTTAGGCACGGCGTTCTTGTTCACGGTCATGTGTGCTCGGCCCAATGCGGCGTCGGCATCCTTACCGGTGATGTTCTTGGCCACGAGATCCAATAGGAACAGGTGATTGTCCGTGCCTCCCGACACGATCTTGTAGCCGCGCCGCTCGAGCACTTTGGTCATCGCGCGCGCGTTGGCAATGACCTGGCCGGCGTAGGTCTTGAACTCCGGCTGCAAAGCTTCCAACAGGGCGACCGCCTTGGCGGCGATCACGTGCATCAGCGGCCCACCCTGCTGGCCGGGGAATACCATGGAGCCAAGCTTCTTGTGCAGCTCGGGCTTCGGCCCCGCGAGGATCAAGCCGCCGCGCGGACCGCGCAGCGTCTTGTGGGTGGTGGTCGTCACCACGTCGGCGAAGGGCAGCGGATTGGGATACAGGCGCGCCGCGACGAGACCCGCGACATGAGCCATATCGACCACGAAGTAGGCGCCGACGGAGTCGGCGATGTCACGAAAGCGCGCCCAGTCGATCGCGCGCGAATAGGCGGAAAAGCCCGCCACGATCATCTTCGGGCGATGCTCCTGCGCCAGCCGTTTCACCTGATCGTAGTCGATCTCGCCCGTGTCGGGCCGGATCCCGTACTGGGCGGCGTTGAAGAACTTGCCCGAGAAATTCACCTTCGCCCCGTGCGTGAGGTGTCCCCCGTGATCGAGGCTCATCCCGAGAATCGCATCGCCCGGATTGAGCAAGGCGAAGTAGACCGCGGCGTTCGCCTGCGATCCGGAGTGCGGCTGTACGTTGGCGTAGTCGGCGCCGAACAGTTGCTTGGCGCGCTCGATGGCGAGCGATTCGGCTATATCGACGAATTCGCAGCCGCCGTAGTAGCGCTTTCCGGGGTATCCTTCCGCGTATTTGTTGGTGAGCACGGACCCCTGAGCCTCGAGAACGCGCGGGCTCGTGTAATTCTCCGAGGCGATCAACTCGACGTGGTCCTCTTGTCGGTTGCGCTCGCCCGAGATCGCCTTCGCGAGCTCGGGGTCGAATCCGGCAATCGTCATCTTGGCGTCGAACATGGCAGCACCTTCGCGAAGGACGGCCTATAATTATAGCCGATGGCCACTGGGTTCTTAAGTGGCCGGCGGCGGCTTGCGAGCCGCGCGAGCACAACGAATCGCCGTGACAAGTGTGCGCCGCTCTTGGATAATCCCTCGGTCCCCTTCTCTCATGTGATTCTTCAACGATAGGCAATCCGTGGCTCAGTTCATCTACACCATGAACCGGGTTGGCAAGGTCGTGCCACCCAAGCGCATCATTTTGCGCGATATCAGCTTGAGCTTCTTTCCGGGCGCGAAGATCGGTGTCCTCGGTTTGAACGGTTCAGGGAAATCGACGCTCCTTAAGATCATGGCGGGCATCGACAAGGAGATCGAGGGCGAAGCGCGCCCGCAGCCCGGCATCAAGATCGGCTACCTGCCGCAAGAGCCGCTCCTCGAAGAGACGAAGACGGTGCGCCAGACGGTCGGTGAGGGGGTGGGGGATGTGCAACGCTCGATCGATCGCTTCAACGCCATCAGTGATCGATTCGCCGAGCCCATGTCCGACGGAGAGATGACCAAGGCGCTCGAGGAGCAGGCGAAGCTCCAGGACGAGATCGACGCCGCCGGAGGGTGGGAGCTCGAGCGCAAGCTCGAAATCGCGGCGGATGCCCTGCGGCTTCCTCCTTGGGATGCGCTCGTCGGCAAGCTCTCGGGCGGCGAGCGGCGACGGGTAGCGTTGTGTCGATTGCTCCTATCCAAACCCGACATGCTGCTGCTCGACGAGCCGACCAATCACCTGGACGCGGAGTCCGTGGCCTGGCTCGAGCACTTTCTCGAGGAGTATCCGAGCACCGTCGTTGCGGTGACACACGATCGGTATTTCCTCGACAACGTGGCCAAATGGATCCTGGAGCTCGATCGCGGGCATGGAATTCCCTGGGAAGGCAACTACTCCTCCTGGCTCGAGCAAAAGGAGCGGCGGCTCGCGCAGGAGGAACGGCAGCAGGATGCACTCGCCAAGACACTGAAGCGCGAGCTCGAGTGGGTGCGCGCAAATCCCAAGGCGCGGCAGGCAAAGTCCAAGGCGCGCCTGCAGCGCTTCGAGGAGCTCTCGTCGCAAGAGTTTCAGAAGCGCAACGAGACCAACGAAATCTACATCCCGCCGGGCGAGCGTCTCGGGGAGCTCGTGATCGAATGCAAGGACGTGCGCAAGGGCTACGGCGAGCGCCTGCTGATCGAGCGGCTGAGCTTCAGCCTGCCCGCAGGCGGCATCGTGGGAATCATCGGCCCGAACGGCGCCGGCAAGACGACGCTCTTTCGCATGCTGATCGGCGTGGAGCGAGCCGATGCCGGCCAGATTCGCGTAGGCCCCTCGGTGAGACTCGCCTACGTCGATCAGTCGCGCCAAGCGCTCAACGACAAGAACACCGTGTGGCAGGAGATTTCGGGCGGCCTCGATCTGATCAGGGTCGGCAGTTACGAGACGTCGTCGCGCAGCTACGTCGGGCGCTTCAACTTCAAGGGCGTGCAGCAACAGCAATTCATCGGCGATCTATCCGGTGGTGAGCGCAATAGGGTGCATCTCGCCAAGGTGCTGAAATCGGGCGGCAATGTGCTGCTGCTCGACGAGCCCACGAACGACCTCGACGTCGAAACGCTGCGTGCTCTCGAGGAGGCGCTCCTCGCCTTCCCAGGGTGCGCGGTGGTGATTTCCCACGATCGCTGGTTCCTCGACCGCATCGCGACCCATATACTCGCCTTCGAGGGCGATTCGCAGGTGGTCTGGTTCGAGGGCAACTACCAGGAATATGTCGAAGATTACAAGCGCCGCAAGGGCGAGGACGCCGCCCAGCCGCATCGGATCCGTTACAAGCCGCTAACAGGTTGACATCATGAGCATCTACATCACTCCGCAGGATGAATTGCACGTCGATGAGCAGAGCATCGCGCTCGGTTGCCCGCGTTGCCGGAGCTCGGCGCGCTTGATCCCGGTTGCCGTTCCGAGATTCGAGGACTTGAGCCGCCGCAAGCCGAACGAGATCGGCGCGGTGTTTCGTTGCGAGGCCTGCGACGAGCCCGTGTTCCTGAAGTTCACCGTGAAGAGCTACACGGCCTTGAGGATCGAGCTCGCCTCGAGCTTCGTGCAGGTCGAAGGGGCTCGAGAGGATTCGCCTCTCGCCCACCTGCCGCGCGAAGCCGAGAAACTGTACAAGGAGGCGCTCGGATGCTACGCGGCCGGTTTTTTCGACGCCTTCGGCTCGATGACGCGGCGCACGGCGCAATCCCTGTTTCACGAGATCGGCGAGCGCGGGAAGCTCGAGCTGTTTGACACGCTGCAGGAGATCCGAGCGCTCGCCGAGCTCGAGGACGAGGTCTTCGCCGACGTGCGCGGCGTACTGTTCGGCAGTGACAGCGATCCGTGGCCCAATCAGCCGAGCCTCGACGCCGAGCGCGCGGGAGTCCTCGTCGAGGTGATGCGCGATCTGCTCTATCAGACCTTCGTGCGCAAGGCACGGCTCAGGCAAGCGGTAAGTCAGCGCCGCTCGGCCAGCGCGGCACCGGGCGACACCGGCTCGTTCAGAGCCGCCTACCTCTGATCGTGATCGACCGGGCCCGCAATCGCCCGGCCGGTCATCGCTCGGGCAGGGTGCGCCGCTATCGCGCACCCGATGGAGCGCATGTCAGCCGAGAAAGGCCCGGGCATTACGGAACAAGCGCATCCACCCCCCGTCCTCGCCCCACTCGCGTGGCGCCCAGGAGTTCTGAATCGCCCGAAAGACTCGCTCGGGATGCGGCATGAGGGCGGTCACACGGCCGTCGGCGCTCGACACGCCGGCGAGCCCGAGAGGCGAACCGTTGGGATTGAACGGATAGCGCTCGGTCGGCTCGTCGCGATGGTCGACGAATTGCAGCGTCACCTGGCCCTCCTCGAGGAGCCTGCCGGCGCTCTCGCCGTCGCACTCCGCGCGTCCCTCGCCGTGCGATACGACGACCGGTAAGACCGAGTCGTGCATGCCCTCGAGCAGCACCGAATTCGAGCGTGGGATGAGCACCAGAGACAGGCGCGCCTCGTACTGCTCGGACTTGTTGCGCACGAATCGGGGCCAACCCTCGGCGCCGGGAATCAGCTCCTTCAGCGCCGCGAGCATCTGGCAACCGTTGCATACGCCCAGGGTGAACGTGGAGTCGCGCTCGAAGAATGCGGCGAACTCGTCGCGCGCCACCGGATTGAACAGAATCGACTTCGCCCAACCCTCGCCGGCGCCGAGGACGTCTCCGTAGGAGAAGCCCCCACAGGCGGCCAAGCCGGAAAAGCGCGCGAGGTGCACGCGGCCGGCCAGAATGTCGCTCATGTGCACATCGTAGGCGTCGAAGCCGGCGCGCGTGAACGCTGCGGCCATTTCCGTCTGGCCGTTCACGCCCTGCTCGCGCAGCACCGCCACGGCAGGCCTTGCACCGCGCAGGATATAGGGCATCGCGCTGTCCTCGGCCGGATCGAAGCTCAGGCCCGCGTGCAGGCCCGGGTCGTGCTCATCGAGGAGTGCGGAGAATTCCTCGCGCGCGCATTGCGGATTATCGCGCAAGGTTTGCATGCGAAACGACACCTCGCGCCAGGCCCGGTGCAGATCCACTCGCGAAGCCGAGTAGACGTTCCGCCCATCGACCCTCAGACGCACCTCGTGCCCGGCGAGCGGGGAGCCCACATCGCGGTAGTGCTCGCCTAGGCCGTGGCGCTCGAGAATGTGCTGCGCCTCCGGCAGGCGCGAGGTGGGAATCTGCAGGACGACACCGAGCTCCTCCGAGAAGCAGGCGGCGATTGGATCCCCGGCCGGGAGCTCGACGTCGAGGCCGCAACGTCCGGCAAATGCCATCTCGAGCAGTGTGACCAGCAGCCCACCGTCCGAGCGATCGTGGTAGGCGAGCGCCAAGCCGCGATCCTTGATCTCGCGCAGCGCCGCAAATAACGCGCGGACGAGCTCCGCATCGTCCAGATCCGCGGGCTCGCCGCCCGTCAAC
>DATHCO010000177.1:0-21906 GCA_035319505.1 Steroidobacteraceae bacterium
CGTTGCTCGAGGACGGCGGTATCGGTGGGCCGCGCGCGCCATTCGGAGCGCACGAGCGAGCCCATGTCCAGAATGACCACGATTCGGCCGTCGCCGAGGATCGTCGCCCCTGCGATTCCGCGAATGCCCGAGATTTGCGGCCCCAGCGATTTGACCACGATTTCTCGGCTGCCGACCAGCTCGTCCGTGACCAGCGCCGTGGAGTGCTCCCCGGCGCGGATCAGCACGACCGACATCGACACGTCTGACTCCGGCAGGCGCGTGGGGCCGAGGCCGACGAAAGTCCCCAGCTGCTGGAAGCGGTACTTCTGGCCCCCGTATTCGAAGAGCGGTGCTTCCTTGCCCAGGTGTCGGGCCACGATGTTGCGCGGCAGCCGTACCACACCCTCGACCGTGGCCAGCGGCAGCGCATAAACCTCGTCCGCGACACGCACGATCAACGCTTGGCTGATCGCCAGAGTGAAAGGCAAGCGAATGGTGAAGCGGGAGCCCTTGTCGGGAGTCGACTCGATGAATAAGCCGCCTCCGAGTTTTTTCACCTCGGTCGCGACCACGTCCATTCCGACTCCGCGCCCCGCCGCTTGGGTCACGCGCCCCGCGGTGCTGAAGCCCGGCTCCAGGATGAGCTGCATCGCCTCTTCATCCGTCAGCTTCGAATGGCGGTCGGCCAATCCCAGGACCACGGCCTTCTCGCGAATCAGTCTCACATCGATGCCGGCGCCGTCGTCGGCGACGACGATCACGACTTCGGCGCCGTCTCGCGTGAGGCTCACCTGGATCCGGCCCACGTCGGGCTTGCCGAGCGCCGCGCGGCGCTCCGGCGACTCGATGCCGTGCACGACGGCGTTCCTGAGCATGTGCTCGAGCGGCGGCACCATGCGCTCGAGCATCTGGCGATCGAGCTCCGCGGCTGCGCCGGAGACGACGAGCTCGGCGCGTTTGCCGGTATCGTTCGCGGCCTGCCGCACCAGGCGGGTCAGGCGCTGGACATGGCGCTGGAACGGCACCATGCGCGTGCGCATCAGGCTGTTCTGCAGCTCGGTGATGGTGCGGGCCTGCTGCGTCAACAGATTTTGCGCCTCGCGCGTCAATGTCTCGAGCAGGCCCTGAATGCTCGCCACGTCGCCGGACGTTTCGGCCAGTGCACGCGAGTATTGCTGCAACGACGAGTAGCGGTCGAGTTCGAGCGGATCGAAGTCGGCACGCTGCGGATCTTCGTCGTGATGACGATTCATCACCTGCGCCTCGGTCTCGATTTCGAGGCCGCGCAGCTGCTCCTTGAGGCGCGTCACCGTGCGGGCGAGCTCCGCCAGATTGAAGTCGATCGAGTTGATCTGCTGATCGAGCCGCGAGCGGAAAATGCTCACCTCTCCCGCGCTGTTCAGCATGGTGTCGAGCAGCTCCGCATCCACGCGGGCCATCTCGACGCGCTCTGCCGGCATGCTCTCGCGTCCCGGTAGAATGGGGGCGCTCACCTCGAGTTGCGATATCGAGTCCTCCGTGATCGCCGGTTGCGAAATCGAGGGCTGTGATTCCTCCGTGACCGGTGCCTCACGCCGCGCAGGGGCGGGGGCGGGAGCTCTGGCCGCCGGCACTGCGGCAGCCGCCTCTGTTGCCGCGGGTACGGCCTTGACGGGGTGCGCGGCGGCCGTGGTGGCAGGCGCCCCCGGGGTCCGCGAGCCCAACGCCCGGAGTTGATCGAGCAGCGCCGTGGGTACGCTCGGCAACCCACCGCTGCTCACCAGATCGCGCATGCGTGCGAGCTCGTCGAGGCTCGCTTGCATCACGGCGTGCGCATGATCGTCGCCAGGGACAGCACCGCCGTCGATTTGAATGACCAGAGTCTCGAGCTCATGGCTCAAGTCGCCCATCGCGGTGATGCCGGCCATGCGAGCACCGCCTTTCAGGGTGTGCAGCTGTCGCTGCAGCTCCGTCACGCGTTGCTTGTCCTTGCGATCGCGATTCCAGGCCGTGAGGGAGGTCTCGGCCGCCTCGATCAGCTCGGTAGCCTCCTCGCTGTAGATATTGGCGATCTCGTGATCGAACTCCTCGGCTGCAGGCCTCGCCTCCTCCGCAGGCCGCGCCCCTGGTGCTGGCCGCGCCCCTGGTGCAGGCCGCGCCTCTGGTGCAGGCCGCGCCTCCACGGCTTGGCGCTCGCCCGCGCGCGGGCCGAGCGCGGGCGCCGGGGCAGCGGCTGCGACACGCGAGTCGGGGGCAAGTTTCTCAACGCTAGCCGATGCGCCGGTGTCGATGGCCGGCTGCGCCATCTCGATCGCAAGATCATTCTCTAGCTTGTGCAATCGCGCGAGCAGCGCCGGCTGCTCCGCAAAAAAGGCCGTGGACTCATTGATGTGCGAGACCACGTTGTCGATTGCACGAACGGCATCCGACAAGGTCGCTAACCCGGCATCCGACAGGCCGCGGCCGCTGTCGAACACCTTGCGCATGAAGCGATTGAGCGGCTCGGCGATGCGGATCCCGTGCCGCGCCTCGGCCATCTTCGAGCTGCCGCTCAACGTGTGGATGGCGCGGTAGACCGCTTCGGGTAGCTCGTGGGGCGGCGGCTGGCCGGCACGTCTCTTGAGGTATTCGCGAATTTCCGCAAGGTGGGTCGAGGTTTCCTTGCTATAGATCTCATGCAGCTGCGGATCCATGGCGCCAGCGGGCGCACTCGCAGCCGCGCGCCTGGGCTCGGCCGCTGTCACCGCCGCCGGCACAACCGGCGCCGGCGCAGCACGGGGCGCAGGGGGAGCGGTGCTGGCAGCGGTAGCTTTTGCCGCGGGCGGAGCCGATGCGGCTCGCCGTTCCGCTGGGCTCGGTTGCGTCTCGGTCGCGGTGAGGACACCGGAGGCCATCGCCTCCCGATCCTCGGGCGCCAGCGCGGCACCCAGCTGCTCGGGCTCGCGGCCGTCGGCGTAAGCGAAGGCGCGTGACATGATCGCATCGACAGAAACCGCCGCCTTGCCGCCCTCCAGCTGTTCGACCAGTTGCGGCAGAGCCGCAACGGCGCTGCGCAAAAGCGTCATCATGCCGGGGGTGCGCGAGAGCGTCTTGTCGATGATGCGGTTCAAGAGATTCTCGACCGCCCAGCTGAACTCTGCGATCAAGCGGGCCCCGACCATGCGCCCGCTGCCTTTCAAGGTGTGGAAACTGCGCCGCAATGAGGCGAGCGCGTCCAAGTCCATCGGGTTCTGATCCCAGAGCGGAAAGACGCGCTGGATCGAAGCGATCTCCTCTTTGGCCTCTTCGATGAAGAGCTCGAGAAACTGAGGATCGACCTGCGTCCCGGCGACCGGCGCCAGAGGGTGCGTCGCCGCCTGGACGCTCGCGGCGCGCTCCACGGCCAACGTGGTTTCGGCGTCGAACTTCAAGGTCTTGGCGACATCCGCAGCGGCCAACTGCACGTCCGGCACCCGTGGCGCAGCGGTCTCGGCGGCGAGCGCCTTGATGCACATCTCCGCGTTGTCGAGCATGTACCATGGGTCGTTGCGCCCGTTCTGCAGCGTCTCCATGTAGTACTCGATGCTCACGATCGCATCGGCGATGCGCTCGAGGCGCAGCGGGTTCGCCGCCCCGGCCCCGGACTGGACCAGCTTGCGCACCTCCGCCCCGATCGCATCCATCAACTCGACCGCGCGGCCCTTGCCGAGCATCAGCAACCCGGCGGTGATGCCACGGAGCAATTGCGGCACGTTATCGAGACCCTGAGGCGAGAACTCGGAGGGCTTCTGTACCGCGATCGACACGGCTTCCTTGATGCGCGCGAGGTTCACGATGCATTCGCGCAGCACCGCCTCGCTCACTTGACGGAACTCGAAGTCCTGGTCCGCGGGCGCTTCGGAATCTGCGCCCGCCGTGCTCGCCGCGCTCGGCAAGATGAGCCGTACCAGCTGGTCGTCGAGGCTGTCCTCCACCGACAAGAGCACGCCTGCGACCTTGATCAGAGCAGCGTCGGTCGGCTTCTCGCCATTGCCGAGCAGTGCGGAGAGCTCCGCGATCTCGTGTTGCACCCGCTGGCGCAGCTCGCCCAGCCCGAGCACGCCAAGCGTGTCGCTGATCTTCTTCAGCAGCTCGAGCTGCGGCACGAGCTCCTCATGGCGCCCGCCACCCCGGCGCACGAAGATGTCAAGTACGTCCTTGACCTTGGTCAGATCCTCCTTGATGGCCGCGGCGACGGTACGCATCAGCTTGACGCTCGGCGCGGAGAGACTTTCGCGCTCCTGCTCGACGGAGTCATCGACCGGCAGGAGCTCGGAGAGCTTGAACGAAGCGCGCACCGCAGCGATGCGACCGCCGACGGTCGTCGCCCGGGCGACGTAGTAGAGCAGGTTGTTCAAGAGCTCGACGGGAGGATTCTCGCAATAGCGGGCTTCGCCCAGCTCGTAGAGGAGCTTGATTTGCCGATCCGCCTGCCCGAGCAGACGCTTGAGCGTCGCGCTGCCCTCCAGACCATTCGCCCGCAAGGCCTCGAGAACCGCCCCGACGACCCACCAGAGCTGAAACACCGGCTGGGTGCTCGCGCACTGCTCGATCTTCTCGGCGACCTTCGCCAGGATCTCCAGGTTCTGCACCGTGCGCTCGCCGCGGATGTATCCCAGCAGTCCGACTTGAAAGCGCGGCCGCAGCCTTCTTGCCCATTGGGCGACCGTGAGATCGTCCGCCTGCCGCGGTTGCGGCTGTGCGGGTTGATCGGACTTCAGGTTGAGGAGCAGGAGCGTCCCTTCCGAGAGCAAGGGACTGCCGCGCACCGAGCGCAGATCGTTGAGCAGCGGCAAGAGCACCAAGGCGAGATCGCGGCCCCCGGAGAGCACCCGCTCCAGATAGGTGGGCAGCTGCACCATGGCGCGCATCAACGCGTCCAGACCGTCGCCTTGCCGTTTCTGGTCGCTCCCCGCCTGCAGCAAGTAGCGGGTGACCTGCTCCATCTCTTCGGCGAGGAGCGCCGCGCCGTAAACCTCCACCAATCGCAGCACACCGTGAGCCAGATGCAGCTGCTCGGCGCACTTGTCCAGGAACACGAGCTGGTCCGGTCGCTCCGAGTACGCCTCGAGGGCGGCGCGCGCCTCGTTCAAGGTCACCGCGAGCTCTTTGGAAACGACGTGCAGGGTTTGAGAGCTGATGTCGGTCATTGAAAGAGGTTCGCTCAGATTCGGCGCCGTTGCGAGAGCCTCAGGCACCGGCGCCGCTCGCTTTGCGCATCTTTCCCGCCGCGTTGCCGGCGCTCACCGGCTCGCTCGAGGGCGCGAGGCCCGTGGTGACCGGCGTCGCCGCCCCGACGGAGGTCGTGCCGGCTCCGTAGTCGGGCAAGCGGAACCCCGCGACGGACTTGCGCAGCTGCGCCGAGAGCGCCGCGAGCTTCGCAACCGAGGTCGAAGTCGCTGTGGATCCTTCGGCCGTCTGAGTGGAGATCTCGCGGACGACCTGCATGTTCTTCGATATGTTCCCGGAAGCCGCAGCCTGTTGGCGGGCGCTCGCGGAGATGTTCTGCACCAGGTTCGCGATCTGATTCGAGACCTGCTCGATCTCATCGAGCGCGGCACCGGCATTCTCGGCGAGGAGCGCGCCCCCGACGACGTCGGTCGTGCTGCGCTCCATCGAAACGACTGCCTCGTTCGTGTCGGTCTGGATGGTGCGCACCAGCACCTCGATCTGCTTGGTCGCGTTCGCGGCGCGCTCCGCGAGACGCTGCACCTCGTCGGCCACGACGGCGAAACCCCGGCCGGCTTCGCCGGCCATCGAGGCCTGAATGGACGCATTCAGGGCGAGAATGTTCGTTTGCTCGGCGATGTCGTTGATGAGCTCGACGATGTTGCCGATCTCCTGCGAGCTCTCACCGAGCCGCTTGATGCGCTTGCTCGTCTCTTGGATGGTCTCGCGAATGGCGTTCATCCCGTCGATGGTGCGGCGTACCGCGTCGCCACCCTTGTGAGCGATGTCGACCGAATAGCGGGCGACATCGGCACAGCGCTCGGAATTGCCTGACACCTCCTCGATGGAGGCCGCCATGTCCTCCATGGATTCGCTCGCCGCGGTGATCTGCCTCGACTGCGCGCCGCTCGCCTTCGCCATGTGGGCCGCGGCGCTCTGCGTCTGCTTAGCGGCGCCGTCCAGCTGGATCGCACTGTCGTTGATGGTCGTGACCAGCTCGCGCAGCGCCTCGATCGCATAATTGATCGAATCGGCGATGGCGCCGGTGATATCTTCGGTTACCGTGGCCTGCACCGTGAGATCGCCGTCGGCGAGGCTCGACAGCTCATCGAGCAGGCGCATGATGGCCTCCTGGTTGCGCTCGTTCTCGCGGACCCGCAATTCGCTCGACCGCCGGGCATTCGCCGACTTCAAGAACAGCAGCGCGAGCACACCCAAAAGCCCGACGGCTGCGCCCAGTAGAGCGAGGATCCAGACCTTGTAGCTAGCGCCCGCCGATTCCGCCGCCGCGGAGGGAGTCGAGCCGCCGGCCTCGCCGGTCACGCGGCTCGCGAGGGCCGGCAAAGAGCGCGCGGCGGCTTGACCTTTCGACAGAGCTTCGGCGGCGCCGATGGACTTGCGCACGCTCGCGCCGAACTGCTGATTGCGCTGGACGACGGCCTTCAGGCGTTGCTCCGCATCGGCCCCGGTCACGCGAGACAACGCCAGACCGGATTCCTCGCCGGAGAGGCCGCGCACCACCTGATTCAGGAACTCAAGGCTGTCGGCCAGGCGCTGCGCGGTGGGCGCCGCATCGCTCACACCCGACGCCAGGCCGTTTTGCTCCTGCTGGATGCGCTGCACGGTGAGCTCGAAGCGTTCGAGGTAGCGGCTCATTCCCTCGAGTTTCTGCACTCCCACGGCGCTCGCGAGATCACCGAGCTCGGAAAGCAGCTTCGGTGCCAGCTCTCTCGTCTCCTGGTTCGCGGTTTGAATGGTCTCGACCGCCGGCTGCGCGGCAGAGACGGTCGCGACTGCCGCCTCGAGATCGGCCAACGACGGGGCGAGCTTGGAGCGGGAGTCGCCGACGAGAGCCCCCAAACTCTGCAGCCGCCCCACGCTCTTGCCGAGCGCATCGAAGGCGTTCGCCTCCCCGCGCAGCGCATTTTGCGCCTCGACCGGAATGCGCTCCGCGACCAGCACCAGCTGATCGCCCGAGGTGGGCGCGGGGACCGCGCTTCTCGTGAGTAGAGTGAGCACGCCGGCGCCTGCGAGGCAGGCCACGACGAGTGCCAGCAACACAGGCAACAATTGGGTGTTGGGCGCCGGGTCTCGCTTCATAGGAGCCTTCAACTGGCGGCCTGTAGGAAGCTCTGGCTTTCCACCATGCTCTTCAAACTGAGCACCGGCCACACCTCACCGCCGCGCCGAAACGCGCCGGCGAGATAGGGATCGCAGCGAATAACGGTGGGCGGTGCCTCGGGATGGAATTCCGACTCCGCGAAGCGCCGAAATCCGAGCACCTCGTCGACGATGAGACCCGCGGGAATCTCCCGGTGGTTGACCACGACCACGCGCGTATTGCGCCCCGGTGTGGTGGCGCCGCTGCCCAGGAATTGTCTCAGATCCAGCATCGGCAAGAGCGACCCGCGAACGTTGGCGAGTCCCTTCACCCAGCTCTTCGCGCCCGGAATCCGCGTGATCACCGCCGGATAACCCAACACCTCGCGGGTCTCCTCGCGAGCGATCAGAAACGTCTCCCCGCCCATGCGACAGGCGACGCCGACCCACTCGCGGCCGGCGGCGGCATCGGGTGCGCTCGGGGCGGCGACCGTGCGGCTGCGCCTCTCGAGCTCCTTCAGCAACTCGAACGGCCGATCGCGCAAGCTCCTTAAGCTCGATTCTCCCCCGCTCATCTTGCCCGTCATATGGCCAGCGCGGCTTGCGCTTTCTCCACCAGGGTCTGGGCGGACACCGGCTTGACGAGATAGTCCACCGCGCCTTGGCGTAATCCCCAGATACGGTCCGTCTCCTGTCCCTTGGTAGTCACCATGATGATCGGGATGAGGCTCGTCTCCGGATCATTGTTCAGCATCCGAGTCGCCTGATAGCCGTTGACGCCCGGCATCACGATATCCATGAAAATGAGGTCCGGCTTCATGGCCTTCGCCTTGCGGATACCCTCTTCGCCGTTCTCCGCTGCCGCCGTCTTGAAGCCATGCTTCTCCAATGCCTTTTGCATGACGAACACTTCGGTCGGCGAATCGTCGACAATAAGGATCAGTGGCATTCGTTTCTCCGTCATTTGCCGACGTGCGCTTCGATGGCGCCGAGAAGCTCGTCCTTCGTGAAGGGTTTCGTCAAGTAGTGCTCCGAGCCCACGATACGCCCACGGGCGCGGTCGAACAGGCCATCCTTGCTCGACAGCATGATCACCGGGATCTGCCTGAATACCTTGTTGTGCTTGATGAGCGAGCACGTCTGGTAACCGTCGAGGCGCGGCATCATGATATCCACGAAGACGATGTCGGGCTGGTGGTCGGCTATCTTCGAGAGTGCATCGAATCCGTCTACCGCGGTGAAGACCTCGCAGCCTTCCTTGGACAGGAGCGTTTCGGCGGTACGGCGGATCGTTTTGCTGTCATCGATCACGAGGACCTTGAGCCCTGCGAGTTTTGACTTGCCGTTGCTGATCGTGCTCTGCATGCAATTGAAGGACTGCGTAGGTGCCGGAATCTTGTGGCTTTTTAACATATCCGGGGCGCGCAAGCCACGGTATGCGGTCGACATTTCGCGGGAATGGCGAGTGCGGAACGGTGGCGTGGTTCACAGTTTTCAACACGAAACCGACCGCAAGAGTGCCTACGCTACACTGCTGCCGCCGGCCCCGAGAAGGTTAGGATCCTGGAGCTAGCACCATGTCTTCCTCAGTACGCCTCGTCGTCGTCATGGATCCAATCGAAGCCATCAATCCGGCCAAGGATAGTACGCTCGCGATCCTGCTCGCCGCGCAGGCGAGCGGCTGGGAGCTGCATTACGCCGAGCTCGGCGACATTTTTTTGCGCGACGGCATCGCCTTCGGCCATCTCGCGCCGCTCGAGGTATTCGACGGCCACGGCAGCTGGTTCAAGCGCCATGCCCGCGCCACCGGCCGGCTCGGCGATTTCGAAGTCGTCTTGATGCGCAAGGATCCACCGTTCGATACCGAGTACATTTACGCGACCTACATCCTCGATCGCGCCCGTGATCAGGGCGCGCTGATCGTGAACAATCCGCAGGGCCTGCGCGACATGAATGAGAAGGTCTACACGGCCTGGTTCCCGGAGTGCTGCGCGCCGACCCTGATCACGCGCGACATGGGTGACATGAGTGCCTTTCTGAAAGAGCATGGCAAGGCCGTATGCAAGCCCCTCCACGGCATGGGCGGGCGCTCGATCTTCGTCTTGGAAGAGGGCGACAAGAACCGCAACGTCGTGTTCGAGACGCTCACCGACTACGGGCGACGCTACGCGATCGTGCAGCGCTACCTTCCGGAGATCGTGACGGGAGGCGATAACCGGATCATCCTCATCGACGGCGAGCCGGTTCCCTTCGCCTTGAAGCGCGTGCCCGACGCGGCGGATCATCGCGGTAATCTCGCCGCCGGCGCCCGCGCCGAGTCGAGGCCGCTCACCGAGCGCGACCGTTGGCTCATCTCCGTCATCGGACCCAAACTCAAGGCCGCGGGCATGATATTCGTCGGACTCGACGTGATCGGAGACTATGTCACCGAGATCAACGTCACGAGTCCCACGGGGATTCGCGAACTAAATAAGAAGCACGCTGTCGACATCGGCGACATGCTGGTGAAGGCGATTGCCCGAATGCTGGACGCGCGATGAGCTCCGATTCGCTCGATTCTCCCCTCGATTCGCGGCTTCCCCCAGCCAACGATCGCATGCTGACCACTTGCTTCCTGGCGGCCCTCGCTCACGGCATCCTGATCCTGGGCGTGACGTTCTCGACGCCGGGGAGCGATGCGGAGGGGGGGGACGGGCCCGCGCTGGAAGTCATCCTGGTGAGCGATCAGGCGCCCGCGGTCGCCAAGAACCCCAGCGCGCAATACCTCGCGCAGCGCAGTCAGCTCGGGTCCGGGAACACCTTGAAGCGCGAGCGCGCGCTCATCCCTCGTTCCTCGCCGATGGCCGTCGATCGGGCGGGCATTCCGGGCGGTGAGGGGATTGCCGAGGAGGAGTCCGGGCGGGATCTGGGCGACGACGAGGTCGTTGCGACGCACGTGTCGGGCACCAAGATTCTGTACTTTGCGGCGCCGGAAGCCTCCGAAGAGCCCTCCAAATTACCCTTGCTGATGGAGAAGCGACCCGATTTGGGCATGGCGCCCAACGACGATGGGGTGTTGCTGCGGATGCGTGGCGAAACCAAGCAGCAGCTCTGGATTGCCGCCGATACCCGCGAATCCGACGTGGCCGTGTATCTAGACAGCTGGCGTCGCAAGATCGAGCGGGTAGGCACCATCAATTTCCCGCAGGTCGCCCGGCGCGAGAGGCTCTCCGGAACGCCCGTGATCGAGGTGACGATCGGCTCCGACGGCAAGCTCCTCGAGGCGCTGATCCGCCGCTCGAGCGGCCATGCGGAGATCGATGAGGCAGCGATGCGGATCCTGCAGATCGCGGCGCCGTATGATCCCTTTCCGCCTGAATTGAGTGCCAAGCACGACCAGGTCCGGATCGCTTACGAATGGCAGTTTCTGGATGGTGCAGCGCAGGGCTCCGAGGTATTTTACACGGACGCGGGCCAACCGGATTAAACTCTGTCAGGATTGGGTGTCCTATGAGCGATGCGGATTACCTGACGAACCATCTTCTGATCGCCATGCCCACGATGGGAGATCCGAATTTTGCGCAAACCGTGGCGCTCGTCTGCGATCACTCGCCACGTGGCGCTCTCGGACTCATTCTCAACAAGCCGCTCCCCATGCGCATGAGCGAGATCTTCGAGCAGCTCGAGATCGAGTTGCCGGGTGGACCGCTGCGCGAGCGGCATGTGCTGCGAGGGGGTCCCATGCAGACCGATCGCGGCTTCGTCGTGCATCGCGCGGGCGGTGAATGGGACTCGACGCTCAAGGTATCCGATATGATCCACGTCACCACCTCGCGGGACATCCTGGCGGCGATGGCCCGCGGCCAGGGTCCGACCGAGGCCGTGGTCGCTCTCGGCTACGCCGGTTGGGACGGCGGGCAGCTCGAGGACGAGATCCGCGCCAATGCGTGGCTCAGCGCCCCGGTCGACTGCGGCATCATCTTCGACCTGCCGTTCGAATCGCGCTGGCAAGCGGCGGGACGCCTCCTGGGCGTCGAGCTCTCGCGCATCAGTCCCATCAGCGGCAATGCCTGATGAGGCGGCGGCCGTAACGGCAGGCCGGCGCCACCAAGAAAAACTGCTCGCCGTCGCGTTCGATTTCGGTCTGAAGAGAATCGGTGTCGCCTGCGGCGGTACGGTGAGCGGCACGGCCACGCCCCTCGCCGGGATCTGTGTGGGCGCGACGGGCCCGCGCTGGGAGGCGATCGATTCGTTGATGCGCGAATGGCAGCCGACCGTGCTGGTCGTCGGCATGCCCTATCACGTGGACGGCTCGGAGAGTCGTGCGGCCGCGCGCGCGCGCAGCTTCGCCGCGGAGCTCCGGCGGCGCTACGCCTTGCCGGTCGAGCTCATCGACGAGCGCTACTCATCGCTCGAAGCCGAGGCGCGGCTCAAGCACGAACGAGAGTCCGGTTTGCGCAGGCGGCGCGTGGCGAAGGCTGATGTCGACGCGGCCTCGGCCTGCGTGATCTTGGAGCGATGGCTTCAGCACCTTGGCGAGCACCGCACCAGCGAGCACTCCGCCAGAGCGAGCGACCAGAACCTTGACGAACTGAAGTGAGACGCTAATGCGCGTACAAACCGACGGCACCGGGGGCTTGCGCCACCTGATTTCCTTGGATGGCCTGACGCGCGAGATGCTCATGGCCATTCTCGACCGGGCCGAGAGCTATCGCCGCTTCCCCGGACAACCGGCCTACGAGGGACGCGAGCTCGCCGGTGTCACGCTCGCCAACCTGTTCTTCGAGCCGAGCACCAGAACACGCGCCTCATTCGACCTCGCGAGCCGCCGGCTCGGCGCACATGTCATCAACCTGGATCTGCAGTCGAGCTCGCGCGCCAAGGGCGAGACTATGCTCGACACGATCTACACGCTCGAGGCCATGAACACCGACATCTTTGTGATCCGCGATTCGGAGCCCGGATTGCCGGAATTTCTGATGGATCACGCCGCCCCGCACGTTTCGGTGATCAGCGCCGGCGAGGCGCATGTGTCGCATCCGACGCAGGGTTTGCTCGATGTGCTGACGATCAGGAGCCATCGGCGGCGCTTCGCCGGTCTCAAGGTGGCCATTGTCGGCGACATCAGGCACTCGCGGGTCGCCCGCTCGACAGCACGTGCCTTGAAGACGCTCGGCACGACGGACCTGCGTCTCGTGGCCCCACAGCCGCTCCTGCCCGAGGAGGATGAGTTCGCCGGCGCGCTGCGCTTTACGCGGGTCGAGGACGGCATCACGGGCGCCGATGTCATCATGATGCTGCGGATCCAGAAGGAGCGCATGGCGCAGGCGGCGCTGCTCGACGATCAAGCGTACTTTCGCGAGTACGGCTTGGATGCGCGTCGCGTGAAGCTCGCCTCGCCCGACGTGCTGGTGATGCACCCCGGGCCCATGAACCGCGGGGTCGAAATCGCGTCCGACGTCGCGGACGGCCCGCACTCGGTGATTCGCGAACAAGTCAACAACGGCGTCGCGGTGCGCATGGCGGTTCTCGCCTGCATTGCCGCGACGCTCACTCGGCACCGCAAACCCCTGTAGCGCCCCGCTACCCTCCTGCACGCGCGGGCAAGGAGAGAAGCGGCTCGCCCATGCGGATGCGTGCGCAGTCGCGGATGGGCGCGCACCACTCGACCCCCTTCGGCGCGAGCACGATGATGGTCGAGCCGTGCTCGAACCAGCCCATCTCCTCCCCCTTGCTCAGGGAGACATCGCAGGGAATGAGGTTGGGTCCGCGGTATTTGAGGTGCAGCCGCACATCGAGAAACTTGAGCCGGATGCTCGCGACGAGGATCGCGGCGACCGGGACCAAGGTGATGAGCGCTCCCGAGGACTGCGATCGACAGCGGATGACGGCGCGCTCGTTCTTGCAGAACAGGCGCTCGATGCGTCTGAGCGCGATCGGGTTCACATTCCAAGTGTCGCCGGAGATGTAGCTCACTTGCTCCACCCGGCAGTCGCAGGGCGCATGGAAGCGGTGATACATGCTCGAAGTGAGGCGCAAGGTCGCGAACGCGCCGCCGCGGTAGTAGCGGGCGAGCTCCTCGTCGGCGAGCAGCTCCGACAGGGTGTAAGGGGAGCCCTTGGCTTGCAGCAGCGAGCCGTCCTTGACCTCGCCGCAGGCGCCCACCAGCGCATCGCAGGGGCTCACGATCCGCCGCGGATCGGGGTCGATCGGCCGCGCGCCGTCCTTCAGCTCGCGGGTGAAGCACTCGTGCAGGGACTTGAAGCGAGTTTGCTTCGCCTCACTCAAATCGAGGTCGGAGAAGAGCCGCCACACGGCGATGCAGGCAGCGGCGAGCCATGGCCGCTCGATCCGGCTCAACCAGCCGACGATGAGCGTGAGCGAGCGGCGCGGGATGCGATTGGTCAGGAGGAAATTGATATCCTCGTGCTGAACGATGCGATCGATCAGCGCACGCGCGCTCACTCGGTCACCGTTCGACGGCCAGCGGCGAGCGAGATGAGCTTGATGCGCCTCAGGCTCTGGCGGCGGCTCAGGCTCTCGCGAGGGTTCATGCTAATGTCATCGTCCGGCAATAGATTTGCGCGCCGAGGTTTTTCGTGACCCAGATCGTCATGCTGTACGTTGCGGGGGCATGCGTGCTCCTCGTGCTGTTGCGCAAGGCACAGCAGAGGCTGCTGCTTTCGCGCGCAAAACACCGCTCGCTCGCGGGGCATGCCCGCATGGCCCACCGATTCGCCTCGCTCGTCCCCTTCTACGAATACGGCGAGGAACGCTTCTTTCGTGTCGATGATGCGCCGGAGCAGATCGCCGCCGCTCGCCGTGCGGGCTTCATGCGCCTCGCGGCCGCCCTCGAAGAGCGTGGCGCGAAGAACGCGGCGCTCACCGGCAGCGTGATCGACAGCATCTCCGACTTGCAATTCACCAGCCGCTACAGGGTGCCTTTTCAGTTCAGCCGCTACGTTCGCCGTCACTTGAAGAGCGGCGCATTCATGGAGTCCTCCTCCGGGGTCTGCCTCACGGACCTCGACGGCAACCGTCTCTACGACCTCACCGGGTCGTACGGCGTGAATGTCTTCGGGTACGATTTCTACAAGGAGTGCATCGAGCGCGGCAGCGAGCGCGTGCGTGAGCTGGGGCCGGTGCTCGGGCCCTATCACCCGGTCGTCGCCTACAACGTGCGCCGCCTGCTCGCCATCTCCGGTCTGGACGAGATCTCCTTTCACATGTCGGGCACAGAAGCGGTGATGCAGGCGGTGCGCCTTGCCCGCTATCACACGCGCCGCAGTCATCTCGTCCGGTTCTGCGGGGCCTACCACGGCTGGTGGGGTGACGTGCAGCCCGGCGTGGGCAATCCGCTCACTCAACGCGAGACCTACACGCTCAAGGACGTGGACGATGCCTCCCTGAGCGTGCTCAAGAGCCGGCGTGACATCGCCTGTGTCCTGGTCAACCCGCTGCAATCGCTTCACCCCAACTCGAGCGCTCCCGGGGACTCCTCGCTCGTCGACAGCGCCCGCAGCGCCCACTTCGATCGCGCTGCGTACAGCCGCTGGCTCGAGAAATTGCGCAAAGTCTGCAGCGACCGGCAGATCCCGTTGGTCTTCGACGAGGTGTTCGTGGGATTTCGGCTGGCGCCCGGCGGCGCGCAGGAGTATTTCGGCGTCCGGGCCGATATGGTCACCTACGGCAAGACCGTGGCGGGGGGACTGCCCGTCGGCGTGCTCTGCGGCCGCCGCGAGCTCATGCGACGCTACCGCGAGGATCGACCCGCCGATATCTGCTTCGCCCGCGGAACCTTCAACTCGCACCCCTACGTCATGGGTGCGATGCGTGAATTCCTCGAGCGCCTGGACTGCGAAGCGACGCGGGCGATGTACGTCGATCTGGACGCCGTTTGGAACGGCCGAGCGGCGAGCCTCAATGAGCGATTGCGCGCCGAAGAGCTTCCCGTGAGGGTGGCAAACCTGTCCACCATCTGGACCGTCTGCTATTCCCAGCCGTCGCGTTACAACTGGATGTTTCAATACTACCTACGCGAAGCCGGCATTGCGTTGAGCTGGGTGGGTACCGGGCGCCTCATTTTCAGCTTGAATTACACGGCTGCGGACTTCGCGGAGGTCGCCGACAGGATCCTGTCGGCGGCCCGCGCGATGAAGAAGGACGGATGGTGGTGGGCCGAGCCCTCGCTCACCAACACCTCGATCAGACGCCACGTCCTCAAGGAGATGCTTCAGGCGAGGTCGCTCCTCTCCGCCGGCTCGATGAGCTCGCCTCGCAGCAAGTAAAGCGGCGCTTTGCAGTAAAGCTTCACGTCGTGGAACGGGTCGGTGATGATCTTCGTCAACCACACGAGCCCGGTCTGCAGGTCCCTCAAAAAGAATAGCTGCACGGTTCTGAACACGAGCGCGCCGATCCCGACCACCAGCCAGATCTCGCCCACGTGGCGGAAGTAGGCCTGGAAGCCCGTGTAAGGGGCGAACAGGCCGAAAAAGGTGGGATTTACCCACAAAAGCAGCGGGATGAGTGCCCAGACGGCGTGCAGGATCACCTTGCGGCGCAGGTTGTATCCGACCTTGATCGCCTCCTTGTACTCGTGGGTGACCTGGTTCGCCTCGTCGTAGCCCTTCGGCTCGAAGAAGAAGTGCCCGGACTGGCGAGTCACCATGGCAACGAGCCACCCGATCAAAGCGGCCTTGACCGGATCGGTGAACATCATGACGTAGGCGACCAGAAAGCTGATTGCGCTGAAGAAGTGCAGGGATTGATTGATGCGGCTGTGGTGATAGAAGCGGTGATCATCCCACCGCTGGGTCTTGAGCTCCGTCAGAAACTTGTGCATGCCGTCTCCGTTAAGTGTGCAGGCGCCAAAAATCGCCATGAAGCAAATATAGGAATTTCGTTACAAGCCTATTACAAACACGCGGTTACGCCGTGCAGACGTCGCAAAACCGTAAAAAAAGCCCGCAATATCGTGAAAAATCTCCCATTTTGTCATCTATTCGTCATGGGGCGATGCGACTTTAGCCCGCACATGAGGATCATGATCGTTACGGATGCCTGGTTTCCCCAGACCAACGGCGTCGTACGGACCCTCTCTCAAACGGCGGCGTGGCTCGGCCGCTTCGGCCACGAAGTGAGGACCCTGACCCCTCGCGAGTTTCGCAACCTTCCCTGTCCTACGTACCCAGAAATCCGCCTGTCCCTGTTTCCGGGCCGGGCCGTGGCCCGTGCGATCCGCGCCTTCTCGCCTCAAGCCCTGCACATCGCGACCGAAGGCCCTCTAGGGCTTGCCGCCCGGCGCCACTGCCTCAAGCAGGGCTTGCGTTTCACGACTTCGTATCACACTCAATTCCCACAGTACTTGCGGGCGCGGTTCCCAATTCCGATCCGGGCCTCCTACCGGGCGCTGCGCTGGTTCCATAGCGCCGGTGTCCGCTGCATGGTCAGTACGCCGACGTTGCGCCAGGAGCTCGCATCGCGGGGCTTCAAAAACCTGGTCACTTGGCGGCGCGGCGTCGATACCGAGGTCTTCAAACCCCGGCCGAAGGACTTTCTGAGCTTGCGGCGGCCGATCGCCGCCTTCGTCGGCCGGGTAGCGATCGAGAAGAACATCGAGGCGTACCTTTCCATGCCCTGGGACGGCAGCAAAGTCGTGATCGGCGATGGTCCGGAGCGGGTGCGTCTCGAGAGCCAGTACCCTGAGGTTCTGTTCACCGGCTATCGCTTCGAGGAAGATCTTGCACGACACCTCGCGGCGGCGGACGTCATGGTTTTTCCCAGCCGCACCGACACCTTCGGGCTCGTCAATCTCGAGGCGATGGCCTGCGGCGTACCGGTGGCCGCGTACCCGGTGACGGGCCCCATCGACGTCATCGAGGACGGGATGACCGGAGCGCTCGACGTCGACTTACGATCCGCGGCCCTGCGCGCGCTCAAGCTCGATCCCTCGGTCTGCCGGGCACACGCGCAACGGTTCGGATGGGACGTGAGCACGCGCGAGTTCGAGGGAAATTTGGTGCTCTGCCGGCCCTCGGGCGCCGAGGAGAGCTCCACGGCTCCGGCGCGCACTGCGCCGGTGAGCTAGTGTCCTGAATCAGAAATTCGCCATGCACCGAGAGCGCCGCCGCGGCCCGACCGCAAGGCGCGACGACCGCGAATACTCAAGCGTATTCAAGGGAGGAGCAACGCAGCGGGCGGGGCGCCGCGGCGTTCGAATGCCGGAGAATTTCTGATTCAGGACACTGGGCGCCTGGCTGTACCGAGCTGCTGGCTGTACCGAGCTGCTGGCGGTAATGAGCCCCGGGCTGTGATGAGCCCCGAGCCCTGCTCGACTGATCCCGCTTAGCCGAAGTTGATCTTCGCTTCCAAATTGGTGCGCGAGTCGGCGTTCGCGAGCGCTTCCTCGAGCTCGATTCGTCCCTCGCGCACGAGGTTGTAGAGCGAGCTGTCGAAGCTCAACATGCCGCGCTCGGTACCCGTGCGGATCGCTTCCTTCACGCCGATCACGTCACCCTTCTTGATGAGCTCGCAGATGTGCGGAGTATTGACCATCACCTCGCAGGCGGCTACGCGCGAGCCGGCTTTGCTCGTGACCAGACGCTGCGAGAGGATCGCGCGCAGGTACTGCGATAGGTCGAGGAAGATCTGGCTGTGCTGATCGCGCGGAAACATGTTGATCACGCGATCGAGCGTCTCGGCGCAATTGTTGGCGTGCAGGGTGGCGATGCAGAGGTGCCCCGTGCCTGCGAGCGCGATGGCCGCTTCCATCGTTTCGCGGTCGCGAATCTCGCCCACCAGGATGACATCGGGCGCCGCTCGAACGGCGCTGCGTAGCGCCCGGGCAAAGGACTTGGTGTCGAGGCCGACCTCGCGCTGGTTCACGATCGATTTCTTGTTGGTGTGCAGGAACTCGATCGGATCCTCGATGGTGAGAATATGGTCCGACGAAGTCTCGTTACGGTGGTTGATCATGGCGGCGAGCGTGGTCGATTTGCCGGCCCCAGCGGCGCCCACCATGAGAATCAGGCCGCGCTTGAGCATCACCAGCTCCTTGAGGATCTCCGGCATGCCCAGATCCTCGAGCCGCGGCATCTCCGCCGTGATGTAGCGCAGCACCATCGCGGGATAGCCGCGCTGATAGAACACGTTCACCCGAAAGCGGCCGAGTTCCGGCTCGGAGATCGCGAAATCGATCTCGAGTTCCTCGTCGAAGTGCTCGATCTGCTCTGCGGTCATCAGCCCGAGCGCCGCCTGGCGCACCGTCTCGGGACTCAGGACCTGCTTGTTGACGGGAAAGATCTTGCCTTCGATCTTGATCTTGACGGGCGCATTGCAGGTGAAGAACAGGTCCGACGCGTTGCGTTCGACCATCAGCTTGAACAAGGGCTTGGTGTTCATCACCTGAGCCGGTGCGGTGGCGGACATGCGCTACAACCCCTGCCTGGACATGCGCTATGACGATCTGTACACGTGCTGCGCGACGTGCGCTAGAACACCTGTCCCTCTTCTTCCTCGACGATCTGCAGGGAGGCTGCGCCCTCCTCGGGAGTCTTCATCTCACGCTTGCTCTCGAGCTTGACGCGCAGGCGCAGCTCGTTCTTCGAATCCGCGTTGCGCAATGCATCCTCGTAGGAGATCAGCCCCGCCTCATAGAGATCGAACAGCGCCTGGTCGAAGGTCTTCATCCCCAACCGATTGGAGCGCGCCATCACATCCTTGATCTTGGCGACATCGCCTTTGAAAATCAGATCCGAGATCAAGGGCGAGGCCAGCATGATCTCCATCGCGGCGATGCGCCCCGAGCCCGACTCGCGAGGAATCAGGCGCTGGGAAATCAGTGCGCGGACGTTGAGCGAGAGATCCATCAGGAGCTGCTCGCGGCGCTCCTCGGGAAAGAAGTTGATGATGCGATCGAGCGCCTGGTTGGAGCTGTTTGCGTGCAAGGTGGCGAGCACCAGGTGACCGGTCTCCGCGAATTGAATGCCGTACTCCATCGTCTCGCGGTCGCGGATCTCGCCGATGAGAATCACATCGGGTGCCTGGCGCAGAGTGTTGCGCAGGGCCGTGTGCCAGCTGTCGCAGTCGACTCCGACTTCACGATGAGTGACGACGCAGCCTTTGTGCGCGTGCACGTACTCCACCGGGTCCTCGATCGTCACGATGTGACCGCGCGTCTTCTCATTGCGGTAGCCGACCATCGCGGCGAGCGAGGTGGATTTACCGGAGCCGGTGCCGCCCACCAAGATCACGAAACCCCGCTTGGAGAGCACCACCTCTTTCAATACCGAGGGTAATTCGAGCTCCTCGATCGTCGGGATCTTGGCATTGATGGTGCGCAGCACCGCCCCCGTGTAGCCCTGCTGCACGAAGGCACTCACGCGAAAGCGCCCGATGCCCGGCGGCGAGATGGCGAAGTTGCATTCCTTGGTCGCATCGAACTCCTTGGTCTGGCGGTCATTCATGATCGCGCGTACCAAGCTCGCGCTCTGCTCGGCGGAGAGCGAGCGGTCGGACTGGGGCCGAATCTCACCGTCGACCTTGATGGCGGGCGGAAATCCAGCGGTGATAAAGAGGTCCGACCCCTTCTTCTCGACCATGCGTCGAAGCAGGTCCTGCATCAGCCGTATTGCTTGCTCGCGATCCATTAGATGCTGTCCTTGTTCTGCGCCTTGAACTTCGCCTCTTCGCGGCTGACGAGACCCTTTTGGCTCAGGTCCTGCAGGCATTGGTCGAGAGTCTGCATGCCCTGTCCCTGTCCGGTCTGTATCGCCGAATACATCTGCGCGATTTTGCCCTCGCGGATCAGATTGCGGATGGCCGGCGTGCCGATCATGATTTCGTGCGCTGCGATACGTCCACCCCCGATCCGCTTCAATAGCGTCTGGGAAATCACCGCCCGCAGGCTCTCCGAGAGCATCGCACGCACCATGTCCTTCTCGGCCGCCGGGAAGACATCGACGATACGGTCGATGGTCTTGGCGGCGGAGCTGGTATGCAGCGTTCCGAACACGAGGTGCCCGGTCTCCGCCGCGGTGAGCGCGAGGCGAATCGTCTCAAGATCGCGCATCTCGCCCACCAACACGACATCCGGGTCCTCGCGCAGCGCCGAGCGCAGCGCCTCGGAGAATCCGAGCGTATCGCGGTGAACCTCACGCTGGTTGACCAAGCAGCGCTTGCTCTCGTGCACGAACTCGATCGGATCCTCGATCGTGATGATGTGATCGGGGCGGTTGTCGTTGCAGTGGTTGACCATGCCGGCAAGGGTGGTCGACTTCCCCGACCCGGTGGGCCCGGTCACCAGGACGAGGCCCCGGGGCAGCATGCACAAATCCTTGAAAGTCTTGGGCGCGTTCAGCTCGTCCAAGGATAGGATCGTGGACGGAATGTTCCTGAACACCGCACCGGCGCCACGATTCTGATTGAATGCGTTCACGCGAAAGCGCGCGAGCTTCGGGATCTCGAAGGAGAAGTCCGTTTCGTAGAACTCCTCGTAGGCCTTGCGCTGCTTGTCATTCATGATGTCGTACACCATGCTGTGCACTTCCTTATGCACGAGCGCCGGCATATTGATGCGCTTCATGTCGCCGTCCACGCGAATCATGGGCGGCACGCCCGCCGATAAATGCAGGTCCGAAGCGCCGTTCTTCACGGCAAAGGCGAGAAGCTGTGCAATATCAACCGCCATTCACGGCTCCTAATCCCGCGTTACTGATCGTAAAGGAGTATATAAGAGGGCCTCGCCAGTCAATATGTTAATTGGTCCGCAGAATTTGACGGTTGAGGTCAATCGTGTACGGGCTCGAATCCGAGGAGCCGCTCTGGCGGCCGGCCGCGATCCGGCCTCTATCACGCTCATAGCGGTATCCAAGACCAAGGCTGCCGAATTGGTCAGGGCGGCCGCCATGGCGGGCGTCACGGATTTCGGCGAAAACTATGTCCAGGAAGCCATCGCCAAAATTGATGCGCTTGCGCCATTGGGGGTGCGCTGGCATTTCATCGGTGGCCTGCAGTCCAATAAGACCCGCCCTGTCGCCGAGCGCTTCGATTGGGTGCACAGCGTCGATCGATTGAGCATCGCCCGACGGCTGTCGAATCAGCGTCCTTTCCACGCACCCGCCTTGAACATCTGCCTGCAGGTCGCCCTGGTGAGCGAGCCCACCAAGGGCGGGGTCGATCCGGCCGGTTTGGCCGAGCTCGCGCAGAGAACCGCCGAATTGCCGCGCATCCGGCTGCGGGGGCTCATGTGCATACCCCCGCCGCAGCCGGACGTGAGCTCCGAGCGTGCGGTATTCTCCCGGCTCCGACGCCTGCTCGAGGAGCTCAACTCCAGGGGCCTCGGGCTCGATACACTGTCGATGGGAATGAGCGCGGATTTCGAATCCGCGATCGCCGAGGGGGCGACGCACGTGCGCATCGGCACCGCGATCTTCGGCAGCCGCGTGCCAGAGGCGAAGCGCGCGGCCGGGCCATAAGAGCAAGGACTCGAGATATACGTGAGCAGTAACCTACGCAGAATTGCATTCATCGGCGCGGGCAACATGGCGAGCGCGCTCATCGGAGGCCTGACGAAACGCGGGCTCGCCGCCAAGCGCATCGTCGCGGCCGATCCCGACCGAGGGCAGCTCGATCGGCTGGTGCGCGAGTACGCCATCGAGGCCGCGGCCGACAACGCCGCCG
>DATHCO010000178.1:0-4405 GCA_035319505.1 Steroidobacteraceae bacterium
GATCGAGGTAGCGATAGAACTTATCGCGCCCGGCGAGATCCTCCGCCGACAGCACCTTGCCCCGATCCGGCCGATAGGCATCGTCCCACTTCAAATCGCGGCACATCCAATCATTCATGCCGATGTCGAGATCCGACATCACGAAGACCGGGGTCTGAAGGCGCTCGGTCAGATCGAACGCCTGCGCCGCCATGTAGAAGCATTCCTCGGGATTTGCGGGGAACAGGAGCACGTGCCGGGTATCGCCATGCGAGGCGTAGGCGCAGAGCAGGATGTCCGCTTGCTGTGTGCGAGTCGGCATCCCGGTCGACGGGCCCACCCGTTGCACGTCGAAAATGACGCAGGGGACCTCGGCGTAGTACCCGAGTCCCAGAAATTCGTTCATGAGCGAGATACCGGGTCCGCTCGTCGGCGTGAAGGCCCGCGCTCCGTTCCAGCTCGCCCCGAGCACCATGCCGATCGCCGAGAGCTCGTCCTCGGCCTGGATCACCGCATAATTGCGCTCGCCGGTCGCCGGATCGACACGATAGCGCTCGCAAAAACCCTTGAACGCGTCCATGAGCGAGGTGGACGGCGTGATGGGATACCACGCGCCCACGGTCGCGCCCGCGTAGACGCAGCCCAAGGCTGCGGCAGTATTGCCGTCGATCATGATGTGACCGCGCGTCTTGTCCATGCGCTCGACGCGCAGCGGCAGCGGGCATTCGAGATTCGCCTTGGCGTAGTCGTAACCCAGCCGCAGCGCCCTCGAGTTCGAGTCGAGGAGTTTCGGCTTCTTGCCGTAGCTCTCGTGCATCAAGCCATCGATCACCTCGGTATCGACGTCGAGGAGTGCCGCGAGCACGCCCGCGTAGGCGATATTCTTGAGGAGGATGCGGTTGCGCACACCGTCGAAGTTCTCGTTCACCAGCCTCGCCAGGGGGACGCCGATCACCGTGATGTCACCGCGCTGCAGGAGCGTCGAGCGCGGCCAGGTGGCGTCGTAGATCAGATAGCCACCCGAGACGACCTCGCGCACGTCCTTCTGGTAGGTCTCCGCATTCATGGCCACCATGATGTCGACTCGACCGGCGCGCGCCGCATAGCCGTGGCGCGTCACCCGGATCTCGTACCAGGTAGGCAATCCCTGGATGTTCGAGGGGAAGTAGTTCTTTCCCGTCACCGGAACGCCCATACGAAAGATGGCCTTCATGATCAGCGAGTTCGCGCTCGCCGAGCCGGTGCCGTTGACGTTCGCGAACTTCACGACGAAGTCGTTCACCCGCTCCGGTGCATTGGTTACATTCGGCATGTCGCGCTCTCATCCTCCGCGAGAGGAATCTTGATCGTGGATTTTTGCATATCCCATGCAGCGGTGGGACAGCGCTCCGCGCACAGACCGCAATGCACGCAGACGTCCTCGTCCTTGACCATGACGCGCCCGGTCTGGGGCAGCGCGCTCGAGACGTAGAGCGCCTGATCCGCATTGGCGGCCGGCGCCTTGAGCCGCGAGCGCAGCTCCGTCTCGGTGCCGTTCGGCGCGATGGTGAGACAATCGACCGGGCAGATATCGATGCAGGCGTCGCACTCGATGCAGAGCTTGGTGGTGAATACCGTCTGTATGTCGCAGTTGAGGCAACGCTGTACCTCGAGCGCAGCCTGCTCGGCCGTGAATCCCAATTCGACCTCGATGTTGATCTTCTTGAACCGCTCGATCAATCCCACGTGCGGCACCAGGCGTCGCTCCGCGCCGTTGTACTCGTTCTTGTACGACCACTCGTGCATGCCCATCTTGCGGCTGGTCAATGTCACTGCGCGGGGCATGCGCGCCGTGATCGGCTCGCCGCGACAGTACTTGTCGATCGAGATGGCGGCCTGGTGGCCGTGCTCCACCGACCAGATGATGTTCTTCGGCCCGAAGGCCGCGTCGCCTCCGAAGAATACGCCCCCGCGGGTCGACTGGAACGTGACCTTGTCGACTTTGGGCATGCTCCATCGATCGAACTCGATCCCGATGTCGCGCTCGATCCACGGGAACGCATTCTCCTGACCGATGGCGAGAATGACGTCATCGCAGGGGAAGAACTCCTCATCGAGCACCCGGCTCGCCGTGATCTCGCCGTCGCGAAGCTCGTACTCGAGGTGATCGAACATCATCCCGATGAGCTTGCTCTGCTCCACCACGAAGCGCCTCGGGGCACGATTGACCACGATCTGCACGCTTTCCTGCTCGGCGTCCTCGAGCTCCCAATCGGAGGCCTTGAAGAACTGGCGGGGCTTGCGCGCCATCACCTTCACGTCCTTCGCGCCGAGTCGCAGCGAGGTGCGGCAGCAATCCATGGCGGTATTGCCCACTCCGATGATGAGCACGCGCTCGCCGATCCGATCGACGTGCTGGAAGGCGACCGATTCGAGCCAGGCGATACCGATATGAACTCGGTCGCTGTCGTGGCGGCCCGGCAACTCCAGCTCCTTGCCCTTGGGTGCACCGCTGCCGACGAACACGGCGTCGAATTCCTTCGATTCGAGAAGCCGGCGCATGCTCGCGACCGGCGTCCCGAGCTTGAGGTGAGCCCCCATATCCACGATATAGCCGATCTCCTCGTTGAGGACGGACGCCGGGAGCCGAAAGGCGGGGATGTTGGTGCGCATCAGTCCCCCTGGCACGGCGAACTGCTCGAAGATCGTGACCTCGTAGCCCAGGGGCAAGAGGTCGTTGGCGACGGTGAGCGAGGCGGGACCCGCCCCCACACAGGCGACTCGCTTGCCGTTCTTTTGTTGGGGCGCGCGCGGGAGGAGCGCCTTCACGTCGTCGCGCTGGTCGGCGGCCACGCGCTTCAGACGGCAGATGGCGACGGGCTGTTGCTCGATCCGGCCGCGCCGGCAGGCCGGCTCACACGGCCGGTCGCACACTCGACCCAATATTCCGGGAAAGACATTCGAGGCACGGTTCACCATATAGGCTTCGGTGAACTGGCCCTGAGCGATCAACCGTATGTATTCCGGGACATCCGTGTGCGCCGGACAGGCCCACTGGCAATCAACCACCTTGTGAAAATAGTCAGCTTGCCCGGTATCCGTCGGTTCCATGTGTCCTCATACAAATCGCCCCTCGAGCGCCCTTGCGTGAATTATAGGCGCGCGGCGCTCGATCGGGGGGTGCCGTAGCGCACAATTATTCTGCCTCGCCGCGCCCCTCCTGCTTCGCGTGTGGGAGCTCGGCGTACTTGGCCACATCGTCCTCGAACTCAAACCACTCCGCACGGTCGGCAAAGAAAATGTGCGCATGAGGTTTTGTCTTGAGATACGAGTCGAGCGTTCCGATGCGTACGCGGATAACTTCGGGAGGGCCTGGCCGCCGGCTGATGATCGGCGATCCGCAATTACGGCAGAAGACTCGGTAGACACCCGGAGAGGATTCGAAGTTCCCCAGCGCCGCCTCGCCCGCGACGACCTTGAATTCCGAAGCTTTGACCTGCGCAGCCGCCAGGAACGCCGAGCCGTTCGCCTTGCGGCAACGGGAGCAATGGCACAGGGTGATCGGGCCGATCTCCCCGCAGATCTCATAGCGCACGGTTCCGCAAAGGCAGCTTCCCTGATACATCGAACATCCTCTCATTGGGGCACGGAGCGAGCCTCGCTCGGTCGAAAGCCCGGTCCGCGCAGCACTCGACCCGGAAGCGCCGAGGTCGCGGCACCCTGCGCGATGACCGGCACGCCGTTCACGAGCACCCACTCCATGCCGACCGAGAGCTGGTTGGGTGCCGGAAAGGTCGCTCGGTCCGTGAGCGTCTGCGGGTCGAACACCACGACATCCGCCCACATACCGGCCTTGATGACGCCTCGGTCCGCGAGCCGAAGCCGCGAGGCCGGCAGACTGGTGAACTTGCGGATGGCCTCCTCGAGCCGCATGCGCCGCTCCTCCCGGACGTATTTGCGCAGGACCCGGGGAAAGGTGCCGTAGGCGCGAGGATGCGGAAACTCCTTCGCGAGCGGCCCCACGGGCGAGGTGCCCGAGCTGTCATTGCAAAACGATACCCACGGCTGCACGGCGGCGAGTGCGATGTCGGGCTCGCTCATGGCGAATACGGCGACATCCGTTTGCGCCTGGTCCTCGACGAGAATGTCGAACAGCGTATCCATCGGGTCGGTGCCGCGGGACTTGGCGATCTCGGCGAGCGTGCGGCCCTGCAGGCTCTCGAGGGCCGGATTGTTCACCGTCGATACCTGGACCGCCTCGGGACCGGGGATCGATTGCCATTCGTTGTCCCAGTCGCTCGACACCTGAGCGAGCTGCACCTTCAGTCGCGCCCGGATCTGAGGGTCCTTGAGCCGCTCGATGAGCTTTTCCGTTCCTCCCTCATGCGCCCAGGGCGGGACGAACGCCGACAACTCGTTGGCCCAGGCGGGGTAGGCGTAGGTATCC
>DATHCO010000179.1:0-9557 GCA_035319505.1 Steroidobacteraceae bacterium
CGGCTCTCTGGATGGAGCGCAGCCGGTTGCCGTCGATCTCGAACAGCGACACACCGCCGAAGGACTGATCGACCTCGCCCGTTTGCACCCGCAAAATGAGGCTCCCTTCCTTGACCCATGCGCTGCTCGCCCCGGCAAAGCTCACGTCCGCGAACTTCGCCGTGGTCTTCTCGCGCTTGGCGAGCTGCGCGAGCGGCGGAGCGACGTATTCGCCGATCCCGTACATCAGCACGGAGATCGTGAGCCCCGCGAGACCCACGGGCCAACCGATTCGCCATACCGAGATGCCGGACGCGCGCGTCACCACGAGCTCGCTGCTCGCGGCGAGGTTTCCGAGCCCCATGAGCGCACCGATCAGGGCGCCGATGGGCAAGAGCTCAAATGTCTCCTGCGGGAGGTTCAGGAGCGTGTACAGAAATGCCTCGCTCGTCTTGTAATCGCCGATGCCGATATCGTTTTGCTGACTGATGAACACGAACAAGGCGGAGAGCGTGAGCAGCACCGCCATGGCCATCGAGGTATAGATGAGCACGGTGCGGTAGAGGTAGCGATCGAGCGTATTCACGGGGTTCTCTCCTCCCGATACACGAGATACAGCCCGAACGCGAGCAACAGAATATGCACCCACCAAACGCCGATCGCCGGCGGTAGCTGGCCCTTCTCGACCCACACCTTGGCAGCCGACAGCAAATTCGAGTACACGAAATACACGACGATCGCGAATCCGACCCGGGCATAGCGCCCCTGACGGGGGCGCAGCCGGCTCAAGGGAACTGCGAGCAGCGTCAGAACGAGGGCCATGATGGGGCTCGACGCGCGGTACTGGAGCTGAGCGATATCGGACGGTGCGCTCGAGCCCAACAGCTCGCGCGTCGGCTTGGTGTCCGGATCCTGCGTGCTGCCGACCGAGTCCTCGGGAATCACGATCGGAATTCCGTGCTCACGAAAATCGATGACGCGAAAGTCGCTCTCTCCAGGAGACCCCTCATATCGCCGGCCGTCGAACAGCGTCACGAAATGCAAGCCGCCGTTGGATCCGGAAGCCGAATATGTCGCCGTGTTGGCGAGCGCGAGCTCGATTCGATCGCCGGATTGGCGGCGCACGAATACGTTGTGTAGTACCCCCTCTTCGTCGACCCGCTCCGCGTAGAAGACCCCGTCCCCGCCCGCGCTCAGGAACGATCGAAAGCGCCCGGCGTCCAGTCTGCCGAATTGCGCCTCCTTGACCGCCGACTGGCGCAACAGCTGCGCCTGCTGGTCGGCGCGCGGCACTTGGAAGAACGAAAGCCATGCGAGACCCAGCGCGATGACTACCGCGAAGCAGGAGAGCGGCACGAGCATGCGCAACGGCGCGTAGCCGCAGCCTTGCAGGGCCGTGATCTCGCTGTCGTGATACAGCCGACCGAGCGCGAGCACGATCGCGAGCAGCAGCCCGACCGGAACGATGACCGAGAGGTTCATGATGGCGCCGAGCGCAATCAATTCGAACACGATATGCCGACCGTAATCATCGCTCGCCGCCCGTCCGAGGACTCTGGAAAGCTGATTCGACACGAGAATGGCCACGAGAACGCCGGTCACAGCGAGCCAGGCTTGCACGACCTCGCGAAGCACGTAGCGCTGGACGGTCCACCTCATACGTCGAGCTTAGAGCCTTGAGGCTGATCTAGTAAACTAGGGAATCCCGATTTGAACCACAAACTAAAAGGGAGCGGGGACATGGAATTCAAAGCGATCGTCGATGGCAGGGCGCGCAGCGCCGCAGGTTGCGCGGTGGTCGGCGTCTACGAGAACGGCGAGCTGGGCGCCGCCGCCCGCCACATCGATGCACGGATGGGCGGCCTGATCGGCCGCCTGCAGACGCAGGGCGATTTTGCGGCAAAGGCGGGTGACACGCTATTGCTGCCGCAGCCGGCCGATGCCGCTTTCGCGCGCGTAATGCTCGCGGGCTTGGGTCCGCGGACCGGCTTCGGGCGCAAGCCGTACCGCAAGGCGCTGCAATCGAGCGCACAGGCGCTCGTCAAGACCGGCGCGAGCGATGCCGTCGTGTACCTCGCCCAGGAGGATGTCCCCACGATGGACACGCACTACCGGGCCCGCGCGGTGGCGGAAGTGTTCTGCGCTCAGACCTACAAGATACCCGATCTCAAGACCGGCACTAAGCCGAAGCCTCCGAAGCTCGAGCTCGTCAGTGTGGCGGCCGAGAACGCCCGCGGCATGAAGTCCATGGCCGAAGGCCTCAAGATCGGCGCCGCCATCGGCACTGCGCAGAGCTTCTCGCGCGACCTGGCGAATCTGCCTCCCAATATCTGCACTCCATCCTATATCGCAGGACGCGCCGAGAGCCTGGACAAGGAATGGCCGCGCATCAAGACCCAGGTGTTCCACGAGAGCGCCATCAAGGAGCTCAAGATGGGAGCGTTCCTCGCCGTCACCCAGGGCTCGAATGAGCCGCCGCGATTGATCGTCTGTGAATATCGCGGCGCCAAAAAATCGAGCGCCCCGATTTGCCTGATCGGCAAGGGCATTACCTTCGACTCGGGCGGCATCTCTCTCAAGGATCCGCCCGCGATGGATGAGATGAAATTCGACATGAGCGGAGCGGCGACCGTGCTCGGTGCCTTGCGGGCGGCCGCCGAGCTGGCGCTTCCGATCAACCTCGTCGTGATCGCCCCCACGTGCGAGAACATGCCGAGCGGCAAGGCGGTGAAGCCCTCCGACATCGTAACCACGATGTCCGGACAGACGGTGGAGATCTTGAACACCGATGCCGAGGGCCGGCTCATTCTTTGCGATGCCATCACCTATAGCCGTCGCTTCAAGCCCGCCGCGGTCGTCGACGTAGCCACCTTAACGGGCGCCTGTATCGTGGCGCTCGGCAACCATTTCAGCGGCCTGATGAGCAATGACGATGCTCTCGCCGGCGAGCTCGCGGCGGCGGCCAATCGTGCCGACGATCGCGTGTGGCGCTTGCCGATCGGGGAAGAGTACGCCGAGCAGCTGAAGAGCAACTTCGCGGATTTCGCCAATGTCGGCGGACGCGAGGGCGGCGCATGCACGGCCGCCACGTTCCTGTCGAAATTCGCAAAGGACCTCTCCTGGGCCCACCTCGATGTGGCTGGCACGGCGTGGCTCGGCGGCGCGCAGAAGGGTAGCACCGGCAGGCCGGTCTCGCTGTTGGTTGATTTTCTGGTGCATCGCGCCCACTCGAAGCGATCTCGGTCGAAGTGAGGCGCCATGACCGAGCGCGTCGACTTCTACATCCTGAATAGCGCGGAGCCCGAGCGGCGCTGGCTGTTTGCCTGCCGGCTCGCGGAGAAGGCGTACCTGCAGGATCTCTCCGTGCTCATCTGGAGCGACAACGCGGCCGACGCGGGGCGTTGCGACGACCTCCTGTGGACCTTCGCCGACCGCTCCTTCGTGCCCCATCAGCTCGACCGCGAAGGGGAACCTGCGGATGTCGAGACGCCCGTGCATCTGACCCTCGCGCTCGAGAGCGCGGCGAGCGCCGACCTGCTGATCAATCTCGCCGATCGGCTGCCCGAGGGCCTGGCGCGCTTCACGCGAGTGGCCGAGATCATCGATGCCGATCCCGAGCGCCGGCGTCTCGGGCGCGAGCGCTTCAAGGCGTACCGCGAGAGTAAGCTCGAGCTGCAAACCCATCAGTTGAACGACGTTGCGGAGATTTGAGCGTATGTCTGACGAGCCGCACGACCCGCGCGATATTCCGACCCTCACCGAGTCGCTCGAGAAGCCCGCCGAGGCTCCTGTATTCGATTTCAACGCTGCGCATGCGGCCATTCTGGGCGAGACCCTGAAATTGGCCGATTCGCTGCTGCGCCAGGCGGCCAGAGACATCGAAGCGACGCTTTTCGAGCGCGTGTACGACCGCTTGCGCACCGCCCTCCCCGAGCTCGTCGATCGCGCCCTGCGCGAGCATGCGCCGGCGGACAAATCTCCGGAAAAGCCCTCAGAAACGCGCGATTGATCTCGGTTTGGAAAGCCTCGCGCGGCGCTCGGCTGCCCGCCCGCTATAATCTGGGCCGACATGGATAAAGCGTTCTCACCGACCGAGATCGACTCGCGCACCTACGCGCAATGGGAAGCGAGCGGTTACTTCGAGCCGAGCGGCCACGGGCCGCCCTATTCGATCGTCATACCCCCACCCAACGTCACCGGGACGCTTCATATGGGGCACGCGTTCCAAGACACCATCATGGACGCGCTCATCCGCTACCGGCGCATGCGCGGTTTCGACACTCTCTGGCAGCCCGGCACGGATCATGCCGGTATCGCCACGCAGATGGTGGTGGAGCGCCAATTGAACGCCGCCGGGCAGAGTCGCATCGACCTGGGGCGCGATGCATTCATCGAGAAGGTATGGGCATGGAAGAATGCCTCCGGCGGCACGATCGCGCAGCAATTGCGGCGTCTGGGCGCCTCGGTCGATTGGAAGCGCGACAAGTTCACCATGGATGCGGAGCTGTCGCGGGCCGTGATCGAGGCGTTCGTGCGGCTTCATCGTGAAGGACTCATTTATCGGGGCAAGCGGCTCATCAACTGGGATCCGGTGCTCGGGACCGCGCTGTCCGATCTCGAGGTCGTCTCCGAGGAGGAGTCGGGCAGTCTGTGGCACCTGAGGTATCCGCTGGCCGACGGCAGCGGATATCTCATCGTCGCTACGACGCGGCCCGAGACCCTGTTGGGCGACACGGCGGTGGCCGTTCATCCGGACGATGAGCGTTACCGGCATCTGATCGGCCGCATGGTGAGCTTGCCGCTCACGGGCCGGAACATCCCGGTCATCGGCGACGGCTACGTCGACCCGGAGTTTGGCAGCGGCTGCGTCAAGATCACGCCCGCGCACGACTTCAACGACTACGAGGTCGCCCAGCGCCATGGTCTGCCCATGATCAATATCATGACGCCCGAGGCGGTGCTCAACGACAACGTTCCCGCACCCTACCGGGGCCTCGATCGCGCCGCAGCGCGCGCAAAGGTTCTCGCCGACTTGGGTGCCATGGGCCTCATCGATCGCATCGAGCCACACAAGCTCGTCGTGCCGCGCGGGGATCGATCGAACGCCGTCCTTGAGCCCCTGCTCACCGATCAATGGTTCGTCGACATCAAGCCCCTCGCGCAGCCTGCGGTTCGGGCCGTCCAGGACGGACGCATCCGCTTCGTGCCCGAGAGCTGGGCGGCCGTTTATTTCGAATGGATGCGTCACATCAAGGATTGGTGCATCAGCCGGCAGCTCTGGTGGGGCCACCGCATACCGGCGTGGTACGACGAGCAGGGCCGCTGCTACGTCGGCTGCAGCGAGGCCGAGGTGCGCGCAGCACACGGGCTCGGCGTCGAGGTGGCGCTGCGACAGGACGAGGACGTGCTCGACACCTGGTTCTCCTCCGCGCTCTGGCCCTTCTCCACCCAGGGCTGGCCGCGCGAGACGCCGGCGCTAAAGACCTACTACCCCACATCCGTCCTGGTCACGGGCTTTGACATCATATTCTTCTGGGTCGCCCGCATGATCATGATGGGACTCAAGTTCACGGGAGAGGTCCCGTTTCGTGAGGTCTACGTGCACGGTTTGATCCGAGATCAGGACGGACAAAAGATGTCCAAGTCGAAGGGCAATGTCATCGACCCGCTCGACATCGTCGACGGAATCAGTCTCGAAGAACTGATTGCAAAACGCACCAGCGGCCTGATGCAGCCGCAGATGAAGCCCGCCATCGAGAGGGCGACTCGCAAGCAATTCCCGCACGGCATCCCGACTTTCGGGACGGACGCGTTGCGCCTCACGTTCGCCTCGCTCGCGACCCAAAGCAGGGACCTTCGCTTCGACATGGCCAAGGTGGAGGGCAACCGGCATTTCTGCAACAAGCTGTGGAATGCGGCGCGCTACGTGCTCGGCAACCTCGAGGGCCCGGACACGGCCGTTGCGGCCGGCGCGGCGACGGCGGGCTCGAGGGGCGGTGAGGTCGAATACAGCCTTGCCGACCGCTGGATTCGATCGCGTCTTGCGGCGGTGCTCGAACGCGTGGAATCCGGATTTGCCGAGTATCGGCTCGACACGGTCGCCAATGCGCTCTACGAATTCACCTGGAGCGAGTTCTGCGACTGGTATATCGAGCTCTCCAAGGCGGTGTTGAGATCCGACTCCGCGAGCGCGAAGCGCGGCCACCGGGAGACCTTGGCCGGCACCCTCGAAGTGCTGCTGCGCGCGCTGCACCCGCTTGCGCCATTCATCACCGAGGAGATCTGGCAAAGAGTACGTGCCCATGCCGATGTTGCCGGCGATACGATCATGCTCGCCGAGTACCCGACCGCCGCCAGTATTCAAACCGACGCCTCCGCGGAGCGCGAGATGCAGTGGCTGATGAATTTCGTCCTCGGAGTGCGGCAAATTCGCGGTGAAATGGACATCGCGCCGAGCCGCCGATTGGAGGTGTGGCTGCAGAATGCCGCACCGCTCGATCTCGAGTACCTGGAGCGCAGCCGCTCCTCGCTCATGCAACTCGCCGGAATATCGGCGCCCCGCGTGCTCGGAGCAGGCGAGACGGCGCCGATCTCTGCGGTTGCGCTCGCGGGCACGCTCGAGATACTGGTGCCCATGGCAGGCCTGATCGAGCCGAAGGCCGAGCTCGATCGGTTGGCGAAGCGACAACGCCGCGCCGCGAGCGAGCTCGATAAGTTGCAAATCAAGCTCGCCAACGGGGACTTCGCGAGGAATGCGCCCGCGGAGGTGGTCGCCAAGGACCAAGCGAGGCTCTGCGAGCTCCGCACCGAAATTGCGCAGCTGGCGAATCAGGTCGCGCGGGTCAACGCGCTGCTCGCCCAATGACCACGTCCTCGCCGACGGCGCCTGCGCCGAGCATGTCGGTCGCCGCCCCGATCACGCCTACCCCGAGCGTGCCCGCGTCCGGTTCAGCTCCCCACACGCCGCGGGTGGGCGGGGCAGGCGCGGAGATCGCCGCGGTGATATCCCAGCTGAACCGCGTGATTTTGGGCAAGGATGCGCAGATTCGCCTCTGCCTCGCCTGTCTCCTCGCGCGCGGCCATTTGCTGATCGAGGACATTCCCGGCGTCGGCAAGACCACCCTCGCGCACGCGCTCGCGAGGACACTGGGCCTTTCGTTTCAGCGGGTGCAATTCACCAGTGATCTGCTGCCGGCGGATGTGCTCGGCGTGTCGATCTACGATCGCGATACCGGCAAGTTTCGCTTTCAGCAGGGACCGATCTTCGCGCAACTGGTGCTCGCCGACGAGATCAACCGCGCATCCCCCAAGGCGCAGAGTGCGCTCCTGGAGGCGATGGAGGAGCGGCAGGTGACGCTCGACGGCCAATCGATGCCGCTGCCGGAGCCGTTCTTCGTCATCGCGACGCAAAACCCGCAGGAGCAAGTCGGCACCTTTCCCCTCCCCGAATCGCAGCTCGATCGTTTCCTGATGCGAGTGCGCCTCGGATACCCGGCGGCCGCAGCGGAGCGCGAGCTCCTCTGCGGTACGGACCGGCGTGAGCTCGTCAATTCGCTGAACAGCATCTTGAGCGTCGATACGCTTCTCAAGCTCCAGCAGGGAGTGCTCGGCGTGCACGTATCGCCCGCGTTGCTCGACTACGTGCAAGCATTGGTGGCGCACACCCGCAGCGCCGCCGGCTTGACCGTCGGCCTCTCGCCGCGCGCGGCGATCGGCTTGCTGCGTGCCGCGCGCGCCTGGGCAATGATCTGCGGACGCAGCACCGTCATTCCGGAGCACGTACAAGCGGTATTCGCTGCGGTCGTCGAGCATCGAGTCGAGCAACGCGACTCGGGTCCCGCCGCCGCGAGCCGCCTGCTCGAGGCCGTACCGGTCCCTTGAAGGAGCATTGACGTTGGCGACCTTGCGCCAGGCGGCGAGAAATCGGCTGCGGGCCTGGGCCGCACGCCGGCATGGCATCGACACGTTGCCGCTGAGAATCCACCGGCGCCGGATCTACATCGTGCCGACGCGGTTCGGTCTGCTGCTCGGGGCGCTGCTCTTCGCGATGGTCATCGGCGGCCTCAATTACAGCAGCAATCTCGGCCTTGCCTTCGCCTTCCTCATGGTGAGCTTGGTCCTCGTTGCCATGCATCACTGCCACCGAAATCTCCTGGGATTGAGCGTGGATGTGAACCTCGAGGTCGATGCCTTCGCCCGCACAGAGGCGCTATTTCACTTCATGCTGCGCAACGAATCGGCAGTCGACCGCTGTGACGTGGAAGTCTGCGTGCCCACCGCTCAACCGGCGATCAAGAGCGTGGTCACCGGCAGCTACGAGCAGGTCGCCGTCGCGGTTCCCGCGGAGCGCCGTGGCGTGACCCGCTGGAGCCAGTTCGAGCTGCGCACGCGCTACCCCTTCGGGTGGTTTCACGCATGGACCTACGTGCAAGCCCCGCTCACAGCCTTTGTCGCTCCCACGCCGGCCGGCAATCGGCCGCTGCCGTCGGTCGCCGCCGCCTCCGGCAAGGCGATGCCCTCGCAGGGGCGCGGCGACGAGGACTTCGCCGGGCTTCGCTCCTACGCGCCGGGCATGCCACTCAAGCACATGGCGTGGAAGGTGTTGGCGCGCGGCGGCGAGGCGGCGGTGCGCATTTACAGCGACCGGGGTGCTCAGCCGGAATGGCTCGAGTGGGCCGCGCTCGAAGGGCTCGAGACCGAGGCACGGCTCTCGCAGCTCTGCCGCTGGATTTTGGAGTGCGAAGCGGGATATCCGCGCCCCTATGGGCTGAAAATCCCGGGCATCGACATCATGCCGGGACGCGGCCCTCTGCATCGCTCGCGCTGTCTGCGTGCTCTCGCCGCTCACGGCGAGCCGATGACGCCATGAAGCTCGCCACCCCTTCGGCGACGAGCACGACCTATTCGCAGCTCCAGTGGATCAGCCTCTGCCTGGGACTTGCGCTCGCCGCACAGGTCACGACGCTTCCCCTCTGGCTCTTGGTCGTCGTGTGCGTCGCGGTCGCGATTCGCTTGGGATTGGCGGCGCGCGGCTATGCCGCACCGTCACGCGCAATACGGCTCGTCATCTCCGCGGTGTCGATCGCCATGCTGTTGGTGCAATTCCACACCTTCAACGGGCTTCCCGCGGGCAGCGCACTTCTCAGCCTGATGGCCGGCCTCAAGTTGCTCGAGACGCAATCGCGGCGCGATGTGTACGTCGTCGCGCTGATCATCTATTTCCTGAGTCTGGCATCACTCCTGGAGAGCACCTCTTTTTGGTTGCTCATCTATTTGCTCGCGGTCTCCTGGCTGACCACTGCAACGCTGCTCAAGCTCACGCACTCCGCCCCGCCCCCCGGCTGGGGACCGAGCGCGCGCTACGCCGGCCGCCTGTTCGCGCACGCTGTCCCGCTGGCGCTGGTTCTTTGGCTATTCTTTCCTCGATTCCAGGGGCCGCTGTGGCAGATGCCGGCACAGGGGCGGCACACTGCCGAATCGGGCTTGAGCGACAGCATGAGCCCCGGTGACATCACCGAGCTCGCGCTTTCCGATGAGATCGCTTTTCGCGTGCGCTTCGCGGGCGCCAGCCCCCCGCC
>DATHCO010000180.1:0-8402 GCA_035319505.1 Steroidobacteraceae bacterium
GCGCATCGGGCAAACCGACCCGCGCAGCGAAATGTCCGAAATCATCGCCGACCGCAAGCGTCGCGGAAGTGAATATCCAGGCGCAAGGCCGGGCGTCGATGTATTCGCGCAGCCGCGGGGCGACCTCGAACGGAGTGAAGCGCAGCGACATTCCCGCAACCTCGACCCAACGTAGCCCCTCCTCCTCCGATATCGCGTTGAAGGCAGCGAGGCCGGCAGCGAGCGCCGCGGCACGGCGCGCGCAGCCGGCGGTCCCTGCTCCGGCGCCGAGACCCTCGAGCGCCTCGCCGATCGAGCGCAGAGCCGATTCGAGCGCGGACAGGACCTCCAGGAAGGTCTCCGGCAAGCTCGCCCACTCGTGGCGCGTAGCGCCCGCCGGCATGCTCTTGGAGAGATCCTCGAGCAGCGACTCGACGGCCTCGAAGGCATCAGCGATGGAAGGCGCGCGCACCCCGGCCGCTTTCAGCTCGGCGGCCGCGTCGCGTTGTAAAAGTTGCACTTGCCGAATCGACCAGTGCAACCCGAAGAACTGCGCGGCAATCTCGGGCACCTGGTGCGCCTCGTCCAAGATGACCGCTTCGGCTCCCGGCAGCAGATCCCCGAAGCCCTCGTCCTTCAATGCGAGGTCCGCCAGCAAGAGGTGGTGGTTCACGACGACGATGTCGGCGGCTTGCGCGGCACGGCGCGCCTCGAGGACGTGACAGCGCGAGAATTGAGGGCATTCCTGCCCCAGGCAGTTCTCCCGCGTCGAGCTCACCATCGGCCACACGAGGGATTGCTCCGGCAGGTCGGTGAGCTCCGACAGGTCGCCGCTCCGGGTGATCGCCGCCCACTTCGCCACTCGCGCGAGCAGGCGGGCCGATCCTCGTTCCTCGGCGAGGAGTGACGGCTGCTCCGTCACAAGCTCCAAGCGATGGCGGCAGAGATAGTTGCTACGACCCTTGAGCAGCGCCAGCTTCACCGGCCGACCCAAGGCGCGTGCGAGCAAGGGCACATCGCGCCGAAACAGCTGGTCCTGCAGCGTTCGGGTGCCGGTGGAAATGATGACGCTTCGGCCTGACAGCAGGGCGGGCACCAGGTAGGCGAAGGTCTTGCCGATGCCCGTTCCGGCCTCGATGATGAGCGGCTCGCCCAAGGCGAGTGCCCGGCCCACGGCAGCCGCCATCGCCGCCTGCTCCGCGCGATGCGTGTAGTCCGGGAGCGAGCGTGCGAGCGCGCCGTCGGCGCCGAAAATCTCTTTGTAGTCCGTGTCGATGTTATTTCACTACTGCGCGAAACCGTGCGAGCGCGACGGCATTGCCCCTGAGCGCATGCTTCAACCGCCACCGAATGTGGGTGTAGTCGTCGACCGTGGCGGCGCGTGCAGAGCCAGACGGTCGCTTGACTTTGAGATTCTCCGCTCGATCGAAGGTGCGCCCGCCATCGATCGAGTAACTCACCTCGGCGCCGGGCCCGGCGGCCGAATCGGCAACGTAGCGCATGTGATCTGGAATCGGATAATCCACCCAGGGCGCAGGCAGCGCCACCGCACCGGTGTTCCTGATCTCGAGCGTGTAGAAAACCTCATCGCCGGGAACCACTCGATCGGCGCTCGCCAAGGCGCCACCTCCGCGGCCCCTGACTTGCACATCGGCGGTCAGCTTCACTGCCAGAGCGTTGCTGGATGTGACGGCATCGGAGGCGTAGCTCGCAGCGGCGGCCGCCCCGAGCATGCAAAGTGCCAGCGCGCAGCGCTGCCCGAGGATCGAGCTCGGCATGAGCATAGTGTAGCACGCTGTAAACATAATCAATGAGTTACTCGTCAAATTTGAGGCCCGCTCAAGGACGCGCTGCGTATTCGCAGGCATGGCCGCCGTGGCACGCGCAGGGGTTGGCGCGTGCCTGCTCATTCTGTCATCCTCTGTAGAAGTCTAGTACATCTACTAGGGGTACCCCATGGCCACCGTAGCCAAACAGGTGACGTCTCTCGCTGTGTTGAGTCATCGCGTCGCGGCCTGGGTCGAGGAGGCGGCAGCGCTCACGCAACCCCAGCGCATCCATTGGTGCGACGGGAGCGATGCCGAGTACGAGTCCCTGCAGCGCGAGTTGGTGGATAAGAAGGAGCTGCTGCCGCTCAACCAGTCGAGCTTTCCTCGCTGCTATCTGTACCGTTCGAACCCCTCGGACGTGGCGCGGGTCGAGCATCTGACCTACGTGTGCACGAGGAATCGCGATGATGCGGGACCGAACAATCCGTGGATGGCACCCGATCAGGCTCACGCGAAGATGAATGATCTGTTCGCGGGATGCATGAAGGGGCGAACGCTCTACGTCGTTCCCTACTGCATGGGTCCGATCGACTCGCCCTTCGCGCGCTGCGGCGTCGAGATCACCGACAGCGCCTACGTCGTGCTCAACATGAAGCTCATGACGCGCATGGGCCGGGCCGCGCTCGAGCGGATCGCTCGAGACGCTGCCTTCGTGAAGGGGTTGCACTCCATCGGCGAGCTGAACCCGGATCGGCGCTTCATCATGCACTTCCCCGAGGAGCTGTCGATCAAGAGCTTCGGCTCCGGCTATGGCGGCAACGCGTTGCTCAGCAAGAAGTGTCACGCGCTGCGCATCGCGAGCTGGCAGGCGCGCACCGAGGGCTGGCTGGCCGAGCACATGCTCATCGTCGGTATCGAGAACCCTCAGGGCCAGACTCACTTCATCGCCTGCGCCTTCCCCTCGGCTTGCGGCAAGACCAATCTCGCGATGCTGGTGCCGCCGGCGAGCTACAAGGGATGGAAGGTGTGGACTATCGGCGAGGACATCGCCTGGTTGCATGCCGGGAAGGACGGCAGGGTATACGCGATCAACCCCGAGCACGGCTACTTCGGCGTGGTGCCCGGCACGAATCCGAAGACCAACCGGAACGCTTACGATACGATTCGCCACCATGCCCTCTTCACCAACGTCGCGGTGACCGCCGACAACCAGCCGTGGTGGGAAGGTTTGACCGAGGGCAGGCCGGCGTTCGACTGGCAGGGACGGCCCTATGATCCGGCCAACGGACCCGCCGCTCACCCGAACTCCCGCTTCACGGTCGATGCTCGGCAGAATCCGGCCTACTCGAGGCTCGCAGATGCGGCGGAGGGTGTGCCTATTTCCGCCATCGTATTCGGCGGCCGGCGCCGGGCGCTCGCACCCTTGGTTTATCAATCCCGCAGCTGGCTGCACGGAGTACTCGGGGGCGCCGGACTTGCCTCGGAGACCACCGCCGCGGCGACGGGGACGGTCGGCGTCGTGCGCCGCGACCCCATGGCGATGAAGCCGTTCGCGGGCTACAACTTCGGAGATTACTGGGCTCATTGGATCGACTTCGGCGCCAAGCTCAAATCGCCGCCGCCGATTTTTCACGTGAATTGGTTCCGCCAGGACGCCGCGGGCAAATTCCTTTGGCCGGGATACGGCGAGAACCTCCGCGTTCTGCGCTGGATCATCGATCGTTGCCAGGGCAGGGCCGGAGCGCGCGAGACGGCCATCGGGCAGTTGCCGCGCCCGGCTGACCTCGACACCCAGGGGCTCGACATCACGCCGCAGGCCATCGAGGAGCTGCTCGCCGTATCGCTGCCGCTCTGGCGCAGCGAGTTCGAGAGCATCCGCGCGTACCTCAAGGAGTTCGGCGCGCACGTGCCCGCAGCCTTGAGCGCTGAGCTCGAGGATGTGCTCGCTCGGGTGAATGCCGCTTAGCTGAGCGACTCGCCGATCGATTGCCGCCCAGCTCAGATTGCGCAGGCTGGCCCACGATTGCGGCGTCAGGCTTCAGATTCCCGGCGCCGCGCGCCTTCACTCTTCGCAGATGTAGCGAATAACCTGCGAGGAGTTGCTGTCCGGCGCTTTACCGAGGCCGATCAGCCCCTCGCCTCGAATCTGCATGGAGTCGCGACGCACGAACGCTTCCTCGCCATCCTTGCCGATCACGAAAGTGCCGTTCGTGCTCTGGTCGATCAGCATGAACTTGTTGCGGTTGAGCTCCACCCGCGCATGCAGCCGCGAGATCAGGTTTCCCTTGATCACGAGGTCGTTATCCTCGGCGCGGCCCATCGTGATGTTGGTGCGGCCGTCCTCGACCAGAACCTCCTGTCCCTGATAGCGCAGGCGCAGCCGATGACCCTTGTTGCCCTTTTCGCGCGAGGTGATGGCGATCGCTGGCACCATGCTGGTGACCTCTTCCGGCTGCCATAGCACCTCGTACAGCGCCACCTCGCTCGAGCGTCCCTTGAGCGTCGCCATGTCGATTTGGCGCACCGAGGCGCGCCACTCGCTCGAGAGCTGGTCCACCATCGTCTGCGTGGTCATGATCTGTCCGGCTTTCGCCTGGCTGGTCATGCGGTTGGCGGTATGCACGGCCGAGCCGAAGATATCGCGGTTCTCGAGCACCACGGGCCCGAAGTTGCAGCCGATCCGAATCGCGACCGTCTGCTCCTCGACCTTGAGCGACGGATGGAGCGAGATTTGCTTCTGCATGAGCGCGGCGGCATTCAGTGCATCGTCGGCCGACGGAAAGGTGGCCATCACTTCATCGCCCATGGTCTTGATCACTGTCCCGTGATGCTGCTCCGTCGCGGCGCGCATCACCTCGATGCAGATGCCGACCATGTCGCGCGCGCGCAAATCGCCAAGCAACTCGTACAGCTTGGTGCTGCCGACCACGTCGGCGAACAGGATCGCGAGTTCGACCTCTTTGCCCATTGCGCTCGCAAATTATACTGAGAGAAGCCGCTATTTACCTAGGAGCCTGTCCCGGACTACTCAGGTAGACCTCAAGACGCTCGAGGCGTTGCGCCCGAGCGTCGGCCGCGAGCAGCCTTCAGGCCGCCGGCTCGCGCTCCAGCAGGGGAAGCGCCGACAGCAGCGCCGCCGGCGGCGCATCCGGCCGCGATGCGATATCGGACAGAAACCGGCGCCACGCGCGCGCACCCTCGCGTCCGGCCAGAAGGCCGTGCAGGTGACGTGTGATGGCGTGCAGACGCGCTCCCTGACCGAGCTTTGCTCGAGCGTAGGGCACGAGGTGCTCAATGATCTGCCGTGGCTGCGGACCGCTCCAGTCGGGGTCCACGAGCGTCCGCTCCAGCTCGGCCAACAAGGCGGGCCGATAGTATGCGGCGCGACCGAGCATCACGCCATCGAGGCCTCGCGCCAAATGGCCGACCACCTCGCTCACTGCGCACAGCCCGCCATTGAGCACGACGGGAAGAGTGGGATGCTCGCGCTTCAGCCGATGCACATACTCGTGCTTGAGCGGCGGGATCTCGCGGTTCTGCGCAGGGGTCAATCCGCCCAGAATGGCGGCGCGCGCGTGCACGATGAGCGCATCGATCCCCGCCTCCGCCACTCGACCGACGAAGTCCGCGAAGAAATCGTAGTCGTCGCGCTCATCGACGCCGATGCGGCATTTGACCGTGATCGGCACTTCGGTCGCTTGCCGCATTCTGCGCACGCACTCCGCGACCAGCTCGGGTCGCAGCATGAGACAGGCCCCGAATGAGCCGCGCCTCACGCGATCGCTCGGACAGCCGACGTTCAAGTTGATCTCCGCGAACCCCGCGGCGGCGCCCAGCCGTGCAGCCGTCTCGAGCTCCTGCGGGTCGCAGCCTCCCAACTGCAGCGCAACCGGACGCTCCTCGTCGTCGTGTGCCAGCAAGCGTGCTGCGTCGCCGCGCACGAGAGCCGTCGCGACGATCATCTCGGTGTACAACAGAGCATGCGGTGCAAACAAACGGTGCACGTAGCGACAGTGTCGGTCCGTGCGGTCCATCATCGGAGCGACCGACACGCGCCGATCGATTGTTACGCGGGAAAAATCGTCTGAAGGAGCTATTTTCTCGGGCCTTTCCGACTCAGGCGTTCCTGCGGGATTTCTGCGCATTCCGGGGAGTTTACGGGTTGCAGAGGCGACGTAAAGACGGTTTGGCCCAGAACGCCACGGGGAGCGACACAGGAGCTGAGCCAGCGCAGGCATTTTTTGCGGGTGCTTCGGCGGCGGAAACTTCCGCAGCTCGCGGCGGGCAGGGGGATGTAGAATCTTACAACATAGCTGCCGCGGCGGGCGACATCGATGGAGCTGCTCGAGCGAGAACATTGTTTCGCGGATCTTGCGAAATGGCTGGACGCTGCCCTCCAGCGCGGCGGATGCATCACCCTGTTGTGCGGCGAAGCCGGCATCGGCAAGACAGCGCTGCTCCAAGAGTTCGCCAGGCGGCAGGACAGAGTACGTGTTCTCTGGGGGGCGTGCGATGCGCTGTTCACGCCGCGACCCTTGGGCCCGCTGCACGACATCGCTCGGCAGACGCGCGGCGCCTTGCTCTCGGCGGTCGATTCGGCAAGCGCCCCGAACGCCGTTTTCGCCGCGGCCCTCGACGAGCTCGAGCGAGGGCAGACCCTGCTGGTATTCGAGGACATGCATTGGGCGGATGAGGCAAGCCTCGACCTGCTCACCTACCTCGGTCGGCGCATTCATCGCGCCCGCTCCATGCTCGTGGTCAGCTATCGTGACGAGGAGCTTCATCCGCGGCATCCCTTGCAGCTCATCATCGGCGGCTTGCCGCGGGCAAGCACGCAGCGCATGAGGCTCGCGCCGCTCTCGGAAGCCGCCGTCGCACAGCTTGCCCAAAGGGCCGGGCAGGCATCGAGAGGCCTGCACAGCGTCACCGGCGGCAATCCGTTCTTCGTGACCGAGGTGCTGGCCGCTGCGGCCGATGCGGTGCCGGCCACGGTGCGCGACGCAGTGCTCGCTCGCGCCGCCCGACTTTCGCCGGCCGCACGCGCCGTGGCGGAGCTTGTCTGCCTCATCCCGGGCAAGGCGGAGCCCTGGCTGCTCGAGCAAGCCGCTCATCGGCACGAGGCGGCGATCGAGGCCTGCTTGAATATCGGTATGCTGCGCGGCGAGGACGGCTCGCTGGCCTTTCGGCACGAGCTCGCTCGACGCGCCCTCGAAAGCACCCTCTCTCAGCCCCGTCGACTAGAGCTGCACGCGAGCGTGCTCGAGGCTCTCGTGGCGCGACCCGACATTTCCGCGGCGCGCCTGGCGCACCACGCCGACGGCGCGCGCCACGGCCCTCAAGTGCTGCATTACGCTCCGCTCGCGGCCGCCCAGGCGGCCTCGGTGGGCGCTCATCGTGAAGCGGCTTCGCACTACCTCACCGTCCTCGGTTATGCCGACGATCTCCCGCCGGTGGAACGCGCCCGCCTGCAGGAACAGCTGTCGTACGAGTGTTATCTGACGGGCGAGTATCAGCGAGCCATCGATGCGCAGCGCTCCGCGCTCGATGTCTGGCGAGCGCAGGGGCAGAAGCTCAACGTAGGTGACGGGCTGCGCTCGCTGTCGCGACTCGCTTGGTACATGGGCAATCACGCACAGGCCAACGAGTACTGTGTCGAAGCCGTTACGACACTCGAGTCACTGCCGCCGAGCCCGGCATTGGCGATGGCCTACGGTAATCGGGCGGACCTTGCCATGGAAGCTCACGAGGCGGACTCGGCCATCGACTCGGCGCAGCGAGCCATCGCATTGGCCGAGCGCTGGTCGAACACCGAGACTCTTTGCGATGCGTTGAAAACGCTCGGCACGATGCGGCTCATCGTCGGCGACACCTCGGGATGGGCGGATCTCAATCGAGCTCTCGAGCTCGCGCTCGCGGCGGGACTGCAGGAGCAGGTGGCGAGCGCCTACACGGACTTGGGCGCCATGGCGGTCTCGCGGCGACAATACGAGCAGGCGTCGGCTTATCTCGAAGCGGGACTTCGTTACTGCGAGGAACGGGATCTCGACTTCTCCCGCCCCTACATACTCGCCTACCGTGCGCGCATGAGACTCGAGCAAGGTGACTGGAACGGCGCGAGCGAGGATGTGGATGCGGTGCTGCGACATCCGCGCAACGCAGTCAGCACGCGAATTCCCGCGCTGCGGACTCTCGCGCACCTCAGGGTTCACCGTGGCGATCCCGATGCCAACGGGCCTATCGAGGAGGCGCGTGCGCTCGCGGGCCCGACGCCGCTCCTGCAGCGGCTGGGCATGCTCGCCGTGGTATGCGCCGAAGCCGCCTGGCTCGCAGGCGATCGGGACGGTGTCGTGCGCGAGATCGCGCCGGTGTACGAGCTCGCGCGGCGACGACGCGATCCGCGCATGAACGGCGAGCTGGCCGCGTGGCTGTCCCGAGCGGGAGCTCTCGGCGAGCCACCAGCGGACGTTGCGGAGCCCTACGCCCAGGAGATCTGCGGCGACTGGCGCGCTGCAGCGAGTGCCTGGAGGATGTTGGGTTGCCCTTATGAGCATGCGTGTCTGCTCGGCTGGTACGGAAACGAGGCCGATCAGCGGCAGGCTCTCGCGATCTTCGAGCGGCTGGGTGCGGCTCCGGCGGCCCGGTTTCTGCGCAGGC
>DATHCO010000181.1:0-19391 GCA_035319505.1 Steroidobacteraceae bacterium
GCGTATAGATCTGCTTGTTCTTCATGGAGATCAGAGTTGCACCGGTATATCTCGCCTCATAGGGATGAAGGACGCTCTTGACCGTCTTATCGAGCCCCGCGAGATCCCGTGCCAGCTCCTCGGCCAAGCGTTGATAATCGGTATGGCTTTCGATTTGGCTGTCGATCTTGTTGATCAGGATGTGGATCAGCGCGGCCGGTTTGAGTTGCGGCAGAGCGGTCAGGAGCCAATCGAGATCCTGTCGAATCCTCCGGCCTTTGAGGAATCTCTTCTTGCAGAGATCGTTGACGGTCATGACATAAAAGACGACATCGGCATCCTTGCATACGGAGAGCCATCCCGTCGGGTCGTCGCGGTAGTCGGCTTCGCCGCCGATGTTGATGACGCCCTTGCAGGTGATATCGACGACGCGGCGATTCGAAAGTGCCAGCTTCACCGGGAAGGACTTGATCGTCTCGCCCATCGCAGAGTTCGAATGGACCGCCGGAATCTCTCGATCCTGCAGCCGCGCAAGGAAGCTGTCTTTGCCGCTCGCCGTCGGACCAATCACTGCGATCTTCTTTCCCGACCACCAGTCGAGTACCCCCGCCACCAGGCGAGTCAAGTGCCTCTGGATCCCGGGAGCGGAGGCGATCAGCAAGAAGACCTGAAAGGTCCTCAACGCCAAGGGCATCATTTGCCGCTCGTCCTTTGCTCTACGGGCGGGAGGCGCGGTGTATCCGCCGATCCAATCGTCGAGCCGGCTGCATCGAGGCCGGTACTCTCGGTCGTCGGCTCGCGATCGAGACCCTCGCCGCGCCGTGCACGAGACTTCGATGTCCTGAGAAGCGGCGCGGTTCCCACGAGCACCGCGAGGATGGTCGCTCCGTTGTTGATGATGGCGGCCAACGGAGGACCGATCAGTCCCAGGGCGCCCAGGGCGATCGCGATCGCGTTGGGCACGATGATGATGCCGAGATTCTGCCGGACACTGGACATTGCCCGATCACTCACCTGGAAGGCTTTTTCGAGTCGCGCCAGGCCGCCGCTGAGCAGCACGACATCGGCGGTCTCCAGTGCCACATCCGTGCTACCGGCGACCGAGACACCCACGTCCGCCGCTGCCAAGGCGGGCGCATCGTTGATGCCGTCCCCCACCATGGTCACGACACTGCCCGATTCCTGCAGTCGCCTGATGTAGTCCGCCTTTTCGTGTGGCAGGAGGCTGCCCACCGCTTCGTCGATTCCCACCGCGCGTGCAACATTCTTCACCACCTCCGGGCTGTCGCCCGACAGCAGCACGATTCTTCGCCTACCGTCGCCTTGCAAGCGTTGCACGATCGCGGCGCTATCACGACGAGTGCCGTCCGAGTAGCACACCAGTCCGACGACGTCATCGTCGACCGCAACGCAAAGGCTCGACGTGCTGTTCTTCTGGAAGCGGGCGAGGTGCCGCCTGAACGAGGGGCTCAACTTGAGGTTCTGGCTCTCCAGCCACGTCGCACGGCCGACACGGACTTGATGGCCCTCGACGCGCGCGCAAAGCCCGAGTCCGACGGCGTATTTCTCGGTTCCCGGGTCGGGCTCGACCAGCCGAATTCCCTGCTCCATCGCGTATGACTTCAGCGCCTTGGCGACCGGATGGTCGTGACACGCCTCTGCCGAGGCACACCACTTGATGAGGCTCGATTCCTTGATTCCTCTTCGGGTGACCACGCCGACCACTTCGGGCACGCCGCTCGTGAGCGTACCGGTCTTATCGAAAATGATCACGTCGGTCTTCGCGAGTCGCTCCAAGTACTGTGCGCCCTTGACGAGCAAGCCTTCGCGCGCCGCGAGGGCCATGGCGGTGAGCGCGGTGGTCGGGACGGCGACGCGAAAACCGGTTCCGAAGTCGGTGATCAGCACGCACACCCCACGGGTGACATCGCCGGACAGGGCAGCGGCGAGTCCCGCGACTCCAAACGTCGGCAGAACGAGCTTGCTGGCGATGTCGAGCGCATCGCGCTGCAGGGTGAGCGGTTTCGATCCGACCGTGTTGAGGATGCTCTCGATCTTTGCGGCCTCGGTATTCTTGCCCGAGCGGTCCACTTCGACGACCAGTTGGCCGGCCACCACGATGGTCGACGCGAACACCGGATCGCCGGCTTTCTTCGGGAGCAAGCGCGACTCACCGGTGAGGTCCTTCGCATCGACCTCCGCGACACCGGACACGACGATGCCGTCGGCGCTCACACTGTGTCCGGTGCGGATGATGAAACGATCGCCGGCTTTGAGAGTGCTGACCGGCACCGTCTCGATGCCGCCATCGGCGAGGACCCGCAGCGCAGTCGGTTCTTTGCGCCGCATCAGCATCGAGAGGGCCGAGCGAGCGTTGTCGGCGGAGATATCGAGCAACAGATCGCCCGCCCCCACCATCCAGATCACGAACGCGGCGGTAATTGGCCGGCGCGTGGCGAGGGCCGCGAATGTCGCCGCCACATCGAGAAGATCGATGCTGACACGGCCTTCGCGTAGCGCGAGGATGCTGCGGCTGAGCGCCGGCAGCGTGCTCAGCAAGACAAACAGGGCTAGTACCGGAAAGGGCGCCGCCCTCAGGAGACAGGCGATGAGCGTCGAGGTGCCGGACAGGGCGCCGATCCACCGCGTCGGCGCCGGCTCGTGCCACTCGCGAGCCCATTCGGCAGGATCGCTCTTCAACAGCCCCGCCACGATGAATCGTTCGCTGACCTTGTCGGGGTCGTAAGCAACCAGCATGGTGCGGCCGCCGGGAATGTGCTTGGTCTGTCTCACCCCCGGCAGTCCGCCGGCGAGCATGGTCAGCGTGGCGAGCTCCCGTTGCCCGATACCGGTCACTCGCAGACGCACGCGCCCCTTCATCGAGTGCACGGCTGTGACGGTGAATAGCTCGGTGCCGGGATGGTTCAGCGTGTAGATCTTGTCTCGAAGACTGCGAAGGAACCGGCCAGTGAGCGCGGCTCCGTCGTCGTAATCGACGTAAAGAGCGCCGGTAGCCGGCCTGCGCTCGAACCCGATCGCGTCGATCCGTTCGGCCAACCAGGCCTCGAGCGCCCTTGCCTCTGCAGTGCCTTCACGCACGCCGACGATACAAGCGCGACCAGGTCCCTTGGCGTAGGCCTGCAGCTGCGTGCGTGCCGGACCCGGGCGCTGCGCCAGGTGCCGTTCTTTACCGTTCAGAGCCCGGCGGACGCTCGTTGGCGACCTGTGTAGATTCACGGATATGCCAGCTCACCTCGGCGTATGCGTCGCCTTTCTTGCCGTCTTGCGGGCCGAAGCTGCGGGTTTAGGCTCAGGCAAGTACCTGTCCAGGTCGCGCTCGATGTGATGGAGCAACGTTGTCTTAAAGGGTTTCAGCAGCAGACCCAGAGTCACCTCCAGCCGGATATGCGAATCGCTCACGTGGATCTGACCATGGACACCTTTGCGTTGAAAATGCAAGGTGTCGCCATGCCATTCGCGGGTGAGATCATGCTCGGCAGCCAGCGCATCGGCCGCTTGCTGCACGTGAGCTTTGGCCTTCTGGATCGACAGCGAATGCCGTCTGACAAGCGCGATATCCGTCATATAGCACTGCTGCGAGCGAGCCGGCATTTCGACCGTCCGCCTCCATCGGGTCTACCGACTCGGATCGCCCCCCTGGTTGCCAACGCCCCCGCTCTCTTCGGCGTGCCGCTCGATTCTCTCGCGGGTTCGAATTTCCCGTCGATGCCATTGATAGAAAATTCGATAGCTACGATAGAGAGCGCCGAACCAGTGCGGCAGACGGCTGCGCTCGTCATTGACAATGAAAGAGACGGCGGAGACAGCAACCAGAGCAGCCGGCACCAATTCCCGCAAGTCCGCTCGCTCGCCTGTCAGCTCACCCACTGTGCGGTTGACTTTCTGCACGCTATCGAGGAACGAGCTCGTCAGATCTCGCCGATTGGGCTTGCTCCGGGTCGAGATCTCGACGCCTCGGAATCCAGCGCACTTTGCAATGTGCTGCAGGAGATCGTCGGGCTCGACTGTGCCGGGCTCGTATTGGAGCACGACGCTACCGGTCCTGGGGTTGAGAGACCACGAGCGAAATCCGGGAAATGTTTTGGCTGCGGCCTGTGCCGAGGTCACGATGGGGCTGCCGGCCTCCGCCTCAAGGAATGCCTCGGCTCTGATTCGCAGATAGCCCGGGTGATGATGCACCAGCCGCAGCGGCTCGCCGCTCCGCTCGAGCGGCGCTTGGCTCTCGGAGCCCGGTTGCGGGGGCATCGGTTGCGCGGGCACCGGTAGCTCTTCGGGCCGGCTCAAACTTGCGCGCGCCCCCTTGGTGCGCGGCCGGGAATTAGCGCGCATTCTGTCACCTAGGCATTGAAGCTAGGTGCGTTGCCCTTCGTGGCCTTGCGCTGCGCGCTGTCGCGCCTCGACGCCCGCGCTCTATGCGAGGGCTCCCCCTCAGAGCTGCCGGTAGCCCCACTCTCGCGCGCGATGTTCGCTTGAGCCTCGGCCAACATATCCTCCAGGCGCTCCCGCTCGATGGCAGTCCAGCTGGTCAGCCGGTTCTTGGCCTTTATCCCGATCTCGAGAAGCTTCACCCCGGCACCTTCAGGTGTGTCAGAGAGACTTCTGAGCGCCCAGCCGCCAGCAACCCCTACACCGAATGCGAGTAGCCACTTTATCGTCGATCCCATGATCATCTCCTAATGCAGCGGAGGAAACTATAGTCCACTTCCGCCGCTAGCGGGAACGCATTTTCCGCGCTACCCCGCGCTTCGCGCGGGGTCGCAACGTTCGTCCCGCACGCCTCGCTTTCCGTCTGCCGGCCGCACGTGGTGCCTCGAACGCTAGAGCGGGTGCAATGAACTTCTTGGCCCTGGCGATGGATGTTTCCGCGGACAAAAGGAGCTCGCGAACATTCCTCTCTACGCTCTTTTCGATGGATGAAAGCTCATTGAGCACGTCGGATAACAACGCCTCGATCTTTGTCAGCAGCGCCACAGGCTTCGTCGATTTTCTCTTCGATTTTTTCATGAGGAGCACACCATTTTAGGGGTTTGTCGAATTAAGGATTGCGTAACTATACCGAGGTCGCCAGGCGATGCCATCCGTGAGACTAACGATTCTTCGCAGGGCCGGCATCATTGTGCGACGCAGCATTCGCCCGTGGAGAGGCCCAGCACGTTGCCGCTCCCGCCCGGAGCAGGCATCCTCATGCGGGCAAGCTTGCGAGTTTCGCCAAGAGCTCCTCCGGGCGTCGCCTCGCCACCGCCAGCACGCCCTGATACACCCGACCCGTGTCCGCGTCGAGCGTGAGCAGCTCGCCCTCTGCGATACGCCGTGACCCAAAGCGCATGGCGCCCTTATCGGCATCGATCGAAAGCTCCTTGCAACCGATGATGCAGACCTTGCCCAGTTGACGCGCCACGACGGCGGCGTGAGCAGTACGTGCGCCGCGGCAGGCGAGCAATCCCGCGCTGACCTCGAGCGCCGCGATATCGCTCGTGCTCACGTCCTCGCGCACCAGGATCACCGCATCACCCGCCTGAGATCTCTCGATCGCGCGATTCGCATCGCAGACTGCCGCACCAGTGGCCACACCCACGCTCGCCGGGATACCCGTGGCCAGCGGCTCAGTCGACGCCGCGGCGGCGAGCTCGAAGGTGTCGAGCCGATCGGGCGCGAGCTCGGCAGCGCGTGCGCGCGCCTGAGTGCCGGTGATGATCCCGGCCTCCGCCAGCTCGACCGCAATGCGCAGCGCCGCGAGCGGCGTGCGTTTCGCGTCACGTGTCTGCAACACGAAGAGCTCGCCGTTCTGCACCGTGAACTCGAACTCCTGAGCATCGCCGAAATCGCGCTCGAGCAGGATCGAGAGCTCGGCAAGCTCCTCGGCGATATGCTCGGGCAGACGATCGAGCGCCGGCTCATCGAGCTCCGTCCGGCCGGATACGACGTCCTCGCCCTGCGCATTCGGCGCGTAGTCGAGGTAGAGCTCCGCTCGGCCAGTGGCCGGGTTGCGCGTGAAGCCGACGCCGGCGCCCGATGTGCCGCCCGCGTTACCGAATACCATGCGCTGCACGGTGACGGCGGTGCCGAGCGAGGCGTCGATGCCGTGCGCATCGCGGTAGAATCGCGCCTTCGCGGCGTCCCAGGAGCGAAATACCGCCGCAACGGCGCCTTCGAGCTGCTCGATCGGCGATTGAGGAAAGGGATGGCCTGCGGCTGCCCTGTAAATCTCGAGCTCGCGATAGGCGAGCGCACGGAGAGCGCGAAAGTCCAGCTCCTTCAGGGAGGTCGCCGCCGCCGCCGCGAGCGCCCCCTGCGTCGCCTCGGCAAACGCGGCGCGCTCCTGGCCGGCGACGATCTCCGCATAATTCTCGATGAGCCGCCGGTAGGAGTCCCAGACAAGCCGCGGGTTTCCGGTGAGCCGGAGCAACCCCGACACCGTCGAGTCGCAAAGTCCGACATCGAGCACGGTCTCCAGCATGCCGGGCATCGATACCGGCGCCCCGGATCGAACTGACACCAGCAAAGGTCGGCGGGGGCTCGCAAAGGAGAGCCCGCTCGCGGCCTCCAGGTGATGAAGGGCCGCCAGGAGCTGCTCGCGCGCACCGGGGGGCAACTCGCCGGCGCGCTCATAGAAGCTTCGACACCAGCTCGTGCCCAGCACGAATGCGGCAGGCACCGGAACGCCGAGCCGAGCCATTCGAGCGAGATTGTAGGCCTTGAAGCCCAATTCGCCGACGGCGCCCGCTCCCTGCCTCTCGGGCCCGCATCCTATCAGGTAGATCGCCTCGCTCGTCGCGCCCATGGCTGGGTCAGGACAGCTGCGTGATCACTCGGTCACGCAACACGAAGGCAACGTGCTGCAAATGGTCCGAGGCGCGCTCAAGGTCCGCCGCGCTTTCGGCGGCCACGTGGATCTCGCGCGCGCTCGTCGATCCGGCGAGCTCCTTAGCGATCTGCCTCTTCAATTCATCGGTCTCGTGCTCGACCTTGTCGATCCGATGAATCGCTTCGATGAATTCCTTAAGATCCTCTCGACTCACGGTCGATCCGAAGCCGCGCACCGCCTCGAGCGCCTTGACGAATTCCTGACTGCCCTCGACCAGCCGGCTGGCGAGGCTGTACAGGTGCTCGATGAGCCCCGGGCCGACCCCGGCCGGCCGCAGGAGCGTGGCGAGAAAAGCGGCCTCCTCGAGGCCGTCGGCGACGTCGTCGGCCTGGTGAATGAGATCGCGCAAATACCCGTTCTCGGGCGTCGTGCGAGCCGAATCGCGCACCTCGTTGACCAGAGCGTCCGCATCGGACTCCCATGACTTGCAACGCGCGGCGGCTCTCTCGGCGAGATCCTGGCCGTTGGCTCGCTTGAGACCCGACAGCGCATCGCGCACGGTACTCGCGATCTCGACGATGAGCCCCGCGTGCTCGCAGACCAGATCGAGCGCGCTCTTGGTCGAATCGCGCAGCTGGCGCGACAGTTCCGCACGCAACTCGTCATGTACCAGGGACGCAGGTCGGCCCGCGAGCAGCTCCGTGGTGGCGGCATTGAAGACGAACTCGAGAAAGCGCGCCGCGCGCTGCGCCCCGAGAAGATCGTCCAGTGTCTGGCCGAATCGGCCCCGACCGCGTGCGCCGAAATCGACCGCATCGAATACCGCCTGTGCGCCCCCGAGCCGCAGAAAGCCCATGTGTCCGATGTCGTGGTCGGCCGCCCAGGCGAGCAGCCGCCATGCTTCCTTCTTGCCGATGAGCATCCGCAGCTGCTTACGCGCTCGATTCCAGTCGATCAAGAACACCAGGCGCGAGCCGAGCAAGTCGAGGAACTTGGCAATCTCATCGGCCCCTTGGGCGCTAACTCGTCCGACCGCGACGTGGTATAGGCCATCGGTCATTTGTCGGTCATGGACGATGCGCGAATCGCTCCAATCGACCGAAGATGCATGCAGCAATTGCTGGAAGAACAGCAAGCGCTGCAGGTGCACATCCGTGTAAGTGATCGATACCGCCTCGCTTGATACGTGCACGACGAGCACGTGTGCGTCGGTCGTGCCGATGTCGTTCTGGATGAGGAGCCGGTCCCGGCTCCGGGTTGCGGTCGTGCCGAGACCCGGGTGATCGAATCGCAAGTGCGACGTGCGGTTAATTCCTCGCATGAAAGCACGTACCAGTGCATGGTCGCCCGCGGCGAGACCATAGACACTCGCCCCGTCCAGAATCTCGGTGGCAACGCTACGCTGCAAGGCATTGATCGCGCGATGCAGGTCCATGACCAAAACGTGCACGCCATCGCCGCGCTCACGCCCGGCGTGCAGCCATCCCTCCAGCTCGGCGGGCGAAAATACGTCCGGGTGCGCTCGAAGCGATGCGATCAGCGGCCCGGCACGCGATTTGAGCTCTTCCGCAGCGCTCTCGTCCATGCCCGGTGCCGTCGTAACTGGCGCGAGCATCGCTTCGATCTCGCGGGCCACCTCCCCGAGCAAAGCACCGATTCCCGGCAAGTGATAGCGATCTGCCGAGAGCCGCCTGCACGAGACGGGCAGCCGATCCAGACTTGCATCCTCGAGCCGGGCGCCGAGGCGTTCCTGGCGCAAATCGCCGAGCGGGGCGCTCGGCTCATCGGCATGCGCGCGTGCGAGCTGCAGGAGCGACAGCCGATACTTCAAGCGATCGTTTGCAGCGAGCGCTTCGTTGATCAGAGCCGGCAGCGTGAGCGCCTGCTCACCGAGCGCACTGACGATGGCTTGCTTGGTCAGCATCTCGACCCTTCGTGAGCCACTGCTCGCTTGGCCTGTATCTCGGTGTCTGGAACCTTGCGGCGATCAATGGCCCGAGGCGCGGGTCCTTGCTATTCCTTGGGAGGCGCCTTCGATCCGCGCACGAGTAGCACCGGTACCGGGGTCATACGCACGACGTACTCCGCGTCGCTTCCCATGAGCAGTCGGCGAACACCGCGGCGCCCATGCGTGCCGAGCACGAGCAGGTCGGCGGGCCATTCCTGTGCCTGCTCCACGATCATCTCGCCGACCGATCCGGCCGGTGTCTCTACGATCCTGGTCTCGGCTTCCACCCCCTGCGCGCGAGCGGTATCGGCCGCCTGTTTGATGATCTCCTCACCGCGCTCGCGAAGATCCTTCCGCAGCTGAGAGGTGTAGATCGCCGCACCGTGCCCGGCCGCGACAAAGAAATCGTGCACCACATGCAACAGCCGCAGTGCGGCTTTCTGGTCGTTGGCGAGCCGGATCGCCTCCTGAAGGCCGAGTAGGCTCGTATCGCTCCCGTCGACAGGCACCAGGATTTTCTTGTACATAGCCGCCCTCCGCGCTTGACCCCGAGGCTATTGAGGATACGCCCGGTCGCTGCCTGCGCCATAGGGGAAAATGCGTACCCGGGCAGTTGCCCTGCGGGCCTCACCTGGCATGGTCTTGAATGGACTCGAGGTACTCGACCAGCTGATCGATCAGCTCGGCCACCCGCCTGCGCCGAGTGGCATCCTCGCCTTCGTAGCCATAGAACTCCCACCCCCACACCGGCATCTCGGACGTACCGTGCGCCCGGGGCATCGAGCGTCCGTCGATGAACTGATGGATCACCTCTCGAGGGAATACTCCGCCGCGGCGTTTCGCGATCAACGTGAGATCGGGCACCTGTTGCTTGAGGGTGCGTGCGACCGGCCCGTCGCCGTGCGCACTTCGCCCATGACAAGTCGCACAGAACTCCTGGTAGAGCTGCGCTCCCGACATGGTCGGAGCTTCCCCCGCCGTGGTTGCCGCCGCGAATGCGAGCATCAGAGCGCTCGCGCAGATCATGCTCTTCATGGTTGGACTCGTAGAGATGGATGGACACGCATTGTGAATGGCGCCGATGAGACGGTCATCAGGCGGCGGGCTCTAGATAGCCGGCGAGCACTCGACGCTGCCCGGCCCGGATGAAGTCGACGATGACCTGATCGCCCTCGACACGAAGCACCTCCCCGCTGCCGAAGCGGGTGTGATGTACATTTTGCCCGCGTGCGAAACGGGGGGCGGCGGATGCCGGAGCAGGCGCCCGGCGCAGCTGCCGCTTCACCAACATGCGCATCGGAGGCGGCCTGCGGCAATTGTCGCAGCGCCCGCACTTCTCGGCTTGCGCTTCGCCGAAGTACTCGCGCAGGAACTGCATGCGGCACATCGTGGAATCGGCATAGTGCATCATCGCGTGCAGCCGCTCGCGATCGGCGGCATAGCGCATGGCGAAATCGGCAGCGAAACGCTCACGCTCCGCGCTCTGCATTCGCCTTACCGCGCGCAGCCGTCCCGCGCTGCGCTCGACGGCCTCCATGGCCTCGAGCGCCGCGGCAATGATGGCGGTGCGGTGCACGGTCAAGTGGCTCGCCTCGGCGAGCTGCCTGAGCGTCAGCCCTGCCGGTGCTTGCTCGAGCGCGCGAAGCAGGCGATCGACCTCCTCCCGGCGAGGGTACTTGCCGGCGAGCAGAAAGCTCCACACGCGCCGATCTTCTGCGAGATACAGCAGCACACAGCGTGCGGGCAGCCCATCGCGCCCCGCGCGGCCCGCCTCCTGATAGTAGCTCTCCAACGAATCCGGAAAGTTCCAGTGCACGACGCTGCGCACGTCGGGCTTGTCCACGCCGAGGCCGAAGGCGCTCGTCGCGACGATCACACGGCATTCGCCGGACATGAAGCGCTCCTGCGCCGCCACACGCTCGCGCCGCCCGAGTTTCCCATGATAGAGCTCGGCCTCGATGCCGCGCTCACGCAGCCATTCGCGCAGCTCGCTCGCGCAGCGCACGGTCGCGACATAGACGATCGCCGCTCCCTGCGTGGACTCGAGCACGGCGAGAAGTTCCCGCTCCTTCTCGCCGTTGTTGACCGTGCGCAGGACCTCGAAGGCGAGATTTTCCCGCTCGATGCCCGTGTCGATCACGCGCGCATCGGGAATGCCCAGGCTATCTAAGATGTCGCGCACGCGCTCGGGCGTCGCCGTGGCGGTCAGCGCGAGCACCGGCGGCCGGCCGAGCTCCTCGATGACCTGCTTGAGATGCAGATAGGAGGGGCGAAAATCGTGACCCCATTGGCTCACGCAGTGCGCCTCATCGACGACGAACAGCGCGATGCCGCGCCGTTTCAGGGGCTCGACATGATCCGGCCTCTCGAGCCTCTCGGGCGTGAGCAGCACGACGTTGCGCGCTCCGCGGCCGATTTCCGCTTCCTGCCTGCGTTGCTCGCTGTCGGAAACGGTCGAATCGAGGCGCGCGGTATCGATCTCGACCTCGGTGAGATGATCGAGCTGATCTTGCATGAGCGCGATGAGCGGTGAGACGACGACGACCGCGCCGTCGAGAAACAGCGCAGGCAGCTGGTAGCACAGCGACTTGCCGGCCCCGGTCGGCAAGATGCCGAGCGCATTGCGACCCGCGAGCACGCTCTCGATGAGCTCGCGCTGTCCAGGCCGAAAATGCGTGACGCCGAAGCGGCGCGCTGCTTCGGCACGGATGTCCGCCCAGGCGATGGGCTCCCGGTATCCCCGGGAGGCGGCCCCGGGCCGATGAGGGAGCTCCTTCGGGAGCGTTTGCTCGTTGCCTATCAAGACACTGAAACCCATTCTTCGCCTTGATTGATGGAGGATGGTCAATCTCGGCGGCACGTGACACCATTCGGAGTTGGTGATTGTAGCCTACGGAAAATACCTACGCGGACCGGGCTCCGAACGGTCGCACCGTGCGTAGCGCCTCGGCGGAGGGGCTCGTTGCGTACCTTGCTCCGGAGCGTTATCTCGCAGAGCTCGAGGAAGAGCTGGGAGATGCGAGCCGCGAGGTTCACGGCCGGCTCATTCTGGCCCGATCACCGGCCAGGCCCGCGGCCTGGGCAGCCAATGTCTGGCTCGATCCGCTGCGCATGCCGATCGCCTCGATCTCGGACGCGGCGAGGCAGCTGCGGGCCATCCAGCGTAACTGGGCACTTTATTCCTTCGCGTTTCATCGTCGCGCTGCGCTGATCTCGGAGACACTCCCGAAGGTCACCACGAGACCGATCGTCTTCGGCGCCGCCGCATTGAACGCCCCATTGGGCTCCTGGACTCTGATCGATCCGGATACGCTCCTTGCGTCGGCTCATTGCTCGAGTCCATTCGCGAACGGCGAGGTGCGATTTGTCGAGGATCGTACCGCGCCGCCGAGCCGTGCCTACCTCAAGCTGTGGGAGCTTTTCACGATCCAACCCGAAAGGCCCGAGCCCGGGGAACTGTGCCTCGACCTCGGGGCGAGCCCCGGCGGATGGACCTGGGTTCTCCAGAAGCTCGGCGCGCGGGTGATCAGCGTCGACAGAGCTCCCCTCGATGACCGCGTCGCGAAGCTTGCCGGCATCGAGTATCGTCGTGGTAGCGCGTTCGCACTCGACCCGCACGCCGTGGGGCCGGTAGACTGGTTGTTTTCCGATATCGTTTGCTATCCGGCGAAGCTCCTCACGCTGGTGCGAAAATGGTTGCAAGCGGGGAACGTTCGCCGTTTCGTCTGTACGGTGAAGTTCCAAGGTGCGACCGATTTCGCGACGCAACGGGAATTCGCTGCAATTCCCGGATCGCGTCTGCTGCACCTTCATCACAACAAGCGCGAGCTGACGTGGCTCAAGCTCTAGCGGCGAGCGTCCAATCAGACCTCCTCACAGGCGCTCGGCAGAGGGCGCGATCGCGCGCGCACGTTTCCGGAAGATTCCGCGGCTCATCGTCGATAAAGTGCTCTCCATCACTCCTTGGAGAGCATCATGATCACCCTGTACGATTATCTTCCGTCCCAGAACGGTTATAAGGTCCGGCTGCTGCTGAGTCACCTCGCGCGCCCCTACGTGACGAAGGTCGTGAGAATTTTCGCGGGCGAGGGACAGACGAGCGAGTTCCTCGCGAACAATCCCACCGGCGCCGTGCCGGTGCTCGAGCTCGACGACGGTCGTGTTCTCCCCGAGTCGAACGCCATTCTGTGCTACCTCGCCGACGGAAGCCGCTTTTTGCCCGAGGGCCCCTGGGAGCGCGCCCAGGTTCTGCGTTGGATGTTCTTCGAGGAAGACTTCATTCAGAACGGCCTCGCCTCGCTCCGTTACTGGACCCTGACCGGAAAGCTCCCCCGACGCCGCAACGAGGTGATCAAGGCCAAGAAGGAGCTGAGCCAGAAAACATTGAGGATCCTCGATCGCTGGCTCACCGGGCGAGATTTCCTCACCGATTCGGGCTACACCATCGCCGACATGGGTGTGTTCGCCTATGTCAGCCGCGCCGACGAGGCGGGGATCGCGCTCGGCGACTATCCGGCTGTGGCCGCCTGGGTGCGTCGGATCCGCGGGCAGGAGCGCTTTCTGGACGTGGTCCATCCCTATTCAATCGATCCGCAGTCCGGGTCGGAATTACCCTGAGGTGACCATGGGTACTGCGTCATCTTCGCGGATCGACTGGCCTCAGGTCTTGAACGACGCGTGCCGCATCATCGAGAAAGATGCCCCGAGGCTCGCGCAGCTCGCCGAGGCCGTCGGCGTGGGCCGATCCGAGCTGCAGCGACAGTTCACGCGCCGCCTCGGGGTGAGCCCCAGAGCCTACGCTCAAGCGCTCGCTCTGCACCGCCTCGCGCGCAGCGCAGCGGCGGGGCGGAGCGCGCTCGATGCGGTACTCGACGCCGGCTTCGCTGCCAACTCGACGGCCTACGCAGCATCCTCGGAGGCGCTGGGCATACCTCCAGGGCAGCTACGCAAGCGCCTCGACGTGGGCTGGTGGATGGGACTGTCCGATCTCGGCTGGATGCTCCTCGGCGCCACTTCGAAAGGTGTCTGCTGGCTCGCCTTCGGCACCCAGCCGGGCGCGATGCTCGAGGAGATGCGCTCGGCATTCCCGCAGGCGAATCTCTACAACGACGAAGAACGCCTTTACGCATGGTTCGAGCGCGTGCGCGACTTCGTGCTGCTCCCGTGCGAAGCGCTCGATCTTCCCGTCGACATTCAGGGCACGGCGTTTCAGTCTCGAGTGTGGCGGGCGCTTCGCCAGATTCCGCTCGGCGCGACCGAGAGCTACGGCAGCGTGGCCAAACGGATCGGGGATCCGCGGGCGGCGCGCGCCGTCGCATCCGCCTGCGCGGCGAATCGCGTGGCGCTGCTCATCCCCTGTCACCGCGTCGTCGCCGCGGATGGCGCTCTGCCGGGCTATCGATGGGGCCAACAGCGCAGAGCGAAGCTTCTGTCGCGGGAGGCGGCGACCCAGTAGACTTTCGGGAAATTTCCAAGGCAGATTCACGAGAGCACCGATGGCCGACTCGCGACGCGACTTCCTCAAGAGATCCTCGGCGGCGCTTCTTGGCGCGAGCGCCTTCTCGAGCAAGCCCGCTGCCGGAGCGAGCGATCCGCCCACGGCCAACGAGGCGCCGGGTGCGCTGCCCGCAGACGCACCGCCCGCATTTGGCACCGCGCCGCCCGTCGGTCCGCCGGTCACGCCCGCCACCTTTGCCGCGGCCGAGAAACTCGTGCAAGTCGAGCTCTCGGAAACCGAGCGCGCGCAGGCCGCGGCAAATTGGCGCAGCGGCATGGCGGCTCTTTACGAGCTACGCACCGGACCACGCAAGGTCGCGCTCGATGCGAGTGCCGTCCCCTACTCGCTCGGCTACCCGATGCGCATCGGGCATGGTCTTGCAGCGCAAGACCATTTTCGGGGCAGCGATCGCGATCCGGGTCCCGTGCCTGGCAGCGGAGCCGACATCGCTTACGCGCCGGTATGGAAGCTCTCGAAATGGATCGAACGGCGTGAGCTCGGCGCCGAGCGGCTCACCAAGATCTACCTCGAGCGGCTCGAGCGCTTCGACCCGAAGCTGCGCTGCGTGATCACGCTGGCTCGCGAGTCGGCGCTGCGCGCCGCGCAAGCCGCGGACCGGGAGATCGCCAGGGGCAGATATCGCGGCCCGCTCCATGGAATTCCGTGGGGCGCAAAGGATCTACTGGACACTGCGGGTATCCGCACGACTTACGGGGCAGAGCCCTACGAGAAGCGCGTGCCGAGCGAGGACGCGGCGGTCGTGCGGCGCTTGAAGGAGGCGGGCGCGGTGCTCATCGCGAAGCTCTCCCTCGGCGCCCTTGCGCTCAACGACGTGTGGTTCGGCGGCCAGACCATGAATCCCTGGTTGCTGGAAGAAGGGTCGTCCGGATCGAGCGCCGGGCCCGGCGCGGCGGTCGCCGCGGGACTCGTCGCATTCGCGATCGGCAGCGAGACCGAAGGCAGCATCGTGAGCCCGTCCATGCGCTGCGGCGTGACGGGCTTGCGCCCGACTTTCGGGCGCGTCCCTCGCACCGGCTCGATGACCTTGTGCTGGTCGCTCGACAAGCTAGGACCCATGGCGAGGAGCGTCGAGGACACCATGCTGGTGCTGCGTACGATCGGCGGGCCCGACGCAGGCGATGTCGCCAGTGTGCCGAGCCGCCTGGATTTCGACGCGCGCGGCGACATCAAGGGCTTGCGCGTCGGCTACTTTCCGGACTGGATGGACTCTGCGCCAGCGAATGAGCTCGATCGCCGCACGCTCTCCGAGATCGCCTCCCTCGGCATGCAGCCCGTGAAAGTCACGATTCCGGACTGGCCGTACGATTCTCTGAACACGATTCTCTTCGCCGAATCGGCGGCCGCGTTCGAGGAGCTCACCCTGAGCCATCAGGTCGATCGATTGAAGATGCAGACGGTCGATGCGTGGCCCAATACGTTCCGGCAATCGCGCTTCCTCTCCGCGGTCGACTTCGTGCAGGCTGACCGCTTTCGCGGCAAGGTGGCCGATGAGATGACAAAGCTTCTCTCTCAGGTCGATTTGCTGCTGGTACCGTCGCTTCAGGATGAGATGCTCACAATCGGAAATTTTATCGGGCTCCCCTCGCTCACGCTTCCGGCCGGATTCGTCGAGGTGAAGCAGGCTCGCAGCGACTGGGCGCCGGATCCCGGTCATCCGCTGCCCACCTTCGATCCGCCGCGGCGTGTCCCGCACGGGGTCACGCTGATCGGGCGGCACTTCGACGAGGGGACGATTGGCCGGGTAGGACTCGCGCTCGAGCGAGCGCTTAACGTGAGCGATGCACGTCCGCCGGGGTTCTAAAGAGACGAGATCCCACCGATGACTCATCTGAGGAAACGGCCATGACCTGGAATTGGCGTTCGAGACTCATTCACCCGCCGGTGAGCGCTGCGGTAGGGTTCCGTTCGCTGGTGACCCCGACCTACCGCGGCTCGACCACGCTTTTCAAGAGTGCGGCCGATGTCTCCGACGATTGGGACCAGACCCGCGTGCCATACGCTTATGGTCTATACGGAACACCCACGACGTTCGAGCTGGCTGCGCGAATTGCCGACCTCGAGGGTGGACGCCACTGCTTCTTGACGCCCGGGGGCCAGGCGGCCATCGCGCTCATCGACCTCGCGTTTGCTCGATCCGGCGGACACGTGCTGCTTCCCGATAGCGCGTACGGTCCGAGCCGCGATCTCGCCCGGCGGCTGCTGGCCGGGCTCGGGATCGAGACCGAGCTCTACGATCCGCTGATCGGCGGGGGCATTCGCGATCTCATCCGTGCAAATACCCAGCTGATCTGGTGCGAGAGCCCGGGCTCCGTGACCATGGAGATCCAGGACGTGCCCGCGATCATCGCGGCGGCCCGCGCGGCGGGCGTCATTACCGCACTCGACAACACCTATGCGGCGGGTGTGCTGTTCGACGCCTTCGATCATGGCGTGGACGTCACCATGCAGGCCCTCACCAAGTACATCGGCGGCCACAGCGACCTGTTACTGGGCTCCGTCACGGTGCGAGAGGCCAAGCATTACCGCGCGCTCGGCGACGCGCACCAACTTCTGGGTATGGGCGTGTCGCCCGACGACTGCAGTCTGGCGCTGCGCGGTCTGCAGACCCTATCCGTGAGACTCACGCAGCTCGAACAGAGCACCCTGAAGGTCGCCCGCTGGCTCGCGGCACGACCCGAGGTCGAGCGCGTGCTGCATCCGGCGCTTCCGAGCTGCCCGGGCCACTCTCTCTGGGTCCGGGATTTCAGCGGATCGGCGAGTGTGTTTTCCGTGGTCTTCGGGCCAGAGGTGCCCACGGCCTCGATCATCGCCTGCATCGATCGGCTCGAGCTCTTCAAGATCGGTTATAGCTGGGGCGGTGTGACGAGTCTCGCCATGCCGTATTTCGGGCTGCCGCGACGCTTCCGCTCGTACGGAGAGCGTCTCGTTCGTTTCAACGTGGGCCTCGAGGACGTCGATGATCTCGTTCGGGACCTTGCCCAGGGCTTCGGCGCATTCGTGCCACCGCCCCGCATCGGATGAGGCGCGGGCGGTGGCGCGAGTGGTTAGCTCTTCGCCTTCTTCTCGGCGGCGTTGATCGCCTGCTGTACTTTCGGCTTCGCCCCGTCGATCGCGGCCGTGATGCAGGACTGTTCATCGGACATGGAATCTAATGGATACTGATCCTTGATTGCCTTGCAGCCCTTGGTCGCTGCCGTCTTGATCTGGTCCTGTAGCCTTGCCACATCGGCCTGCTTGGTGAGATCGAGGCCGGCGAGGCTCACTCGATAATTGATCGAATACAGGACGATGGCCGACCCGCCCGACTGTTGCCCCAGATTCTTGGCCTGCACCGGTGTCGTCTCGACAATGATCTCGGTGAGCTCGCTAGCGAACGCCGCCATTGCGAGGCCCGCGGATACGGCTGCCGCGAACAGCACAGAGCTTAACTTGGACATGATCCCTCCCTATGATGATGAGCACGCGCAACCGCGCATGAGCCCATGCTCCACGGTTGCAGTCCGCCGCACCATAGGGAGATCCACCTAGGGACTCGCAAGCGCACGCAGAGATGGCGAAGGGACGCGCGCTCGCTCACCAGCTCTCTCCCCGCCCGCTGGCGCGCTCGCCCTGAGCTCAGTGCGTATGCTCGATGAGCGCCGGCGGGAGCTCGCTCGACTCGAGACCGCCCTCGTGCAACCAGCGCCGCGTCGATAGCCTCGCCGCCTCGAGCCACGAGCCGCTCGAGACAGGCGACGCTGCAGAGCACGGTTCGCGACATCAGGAAACCCAGGACGCAGGCCAGCACCGCAACTCCGACAGCCACCCCTCCCCCTCGTCGATTCAGGCCGAGTCGCTTCAGGCCGAATCGATTCAGGCCGAATCGCTCTGCGTCGCTGGATCACGACCTCCATGCCCCCAGCGCTCCAGCAGATGGTCCAGCGAGACCACACCGGGACCAGCGATCGCGAGCCAGAGAAAGAGCGCCAGGTACTCGAACTCGTCGAAGCCCAAGAGCGTTTCGAGCGAGTCGACATCACCCCATTTGGCCGCGCGGATGGCGACGATCATGGTGATACCGAGCCCGCCTGCAGAGATCCGGGTGAGGAGTCCCGCGAGCAAGAACATTCCGCCAAAGAACTCCAGGCCCGCGGTGAAGGGGGCGAGAATGTGGGGGAACGGGATTTGCCAATCCTCCTCGAAGAGCTTGATGAAATGCGGAAGATGGTGGAGCTTGCCCCAGCCGCTCCACAGGAATACCCAGCCGACCGTGGCGCGCGCGAACAGAGGGGCCAGCCAGGTCAAATGACGCGCGACGCTGCGCGGCCAGTCAATCAGCCAACGGATCAGAAATTTCATTCACGCCCCCGGATGTTATCGATTCTGCAAAGCGCCGTTCGCGACGCTCGCTAGCCCCGCCTGCGAGCGAGGTTACCGACTAGACCGGATACGGCATCGATATATTACGGGCCCATCAGGGCCTCAACGCGGTCGTTTGGATACACTCGCAGGGAGCTTCGTATGGCCTTCTCCCCCGAGCTCATTGCCCCGCGTACCACACCGCACGGTCGAAATCTTCCCACCATCCGCCGCGCCCCTTGCCGATCGAGCTGAGCCGATCGACGAGTTCGATGCGATCGACGAATTTTGCATTCTTGTAGCCGATCTGTGTCTCCACGCGCAGGCGCAGCGGCGCTCCGTGCCCCACCGGCAGATCCCTCCCATTCATTCCGTAAGCTAGTATCGTCTGCGGGTGGAGGGCGTCGAACAGATCCAAGCTCTCGTAGTAATAGTTTCCATCGAGATCGATCTTGTCCAGGCAATGAAACACCACATAACGCGCTTCGGGCTTGATTCCCGCGAGCGCGAGCAGGCGCGCGAGTGCGACTCCCGTCCACTGCCCTACCGCACTCCAGCCCTCGTCGCAATTATGCATAGTGATTTGCGTTCGCGCGGGAAGCGACTTGAGCTCAGCGAGCGTGAGCGCGAGCGGCCTCTCGACGAGCCCGTGAACGCGCAGCCGCCAGTCGCGAAATTCGCCGTCCAGGAGCCGCTGATAGCTGTCACCGCGAGGGAACGAGGTACCATTGATGGGAAACCTCGCCGAGAGCTGCGAGAGCGGTAACTCACGCACCAAAGCA
>DATHCO010000182.1:0-2814 GCA_035319505.1 Steroidobacteraceae bacterium
CGACGACAGCCCCGAAGCGGTGCAAATCGCTTCTGCGCGCCTCGCGTCTTTTCATCCCGAGCACGTAGGCTTCACGCCGAGCCCGAGCGCCGGCGCTCTGGCGCGGCTCTCCACGGCAGGCCGCGGAGTGCGACAGGAACCGCCCGATCCAGATTCGGCGGGAGCCGATTCTGGGGGCGAAGCCCAAGGCACCGGATGCAAAGCGCTTCGCGCACGAAGTGCGCGGCGAGGTCTCCATCGCGCTCCACGCGATGGAGAAGCGTTGTAGAGCGACATCCCCAGACGTGGCAGCACCTTGCAGCCGCCGGGGGTGTGGGGGAGCGGCGCTCCCCCACGCGAGACCGTCCGGTGTGGGAAGCGGCTGGCGCTCCCCCACGGCGGCGCTGCCGTGTCACGACAGCGCCGCACTAGCCCATGTTTGACAATTGGTGTTGGAACCCCGCGAGATCATTGATCCCCGATCCCTGGTTTGTCATCACATTGGCCTTTCGAGTTGCCCGCGGGCGGGTCCTTGTTGGTGATGCTGAGCGCGGCGAGTATTTGTCGGGCGCGTGAGTTGCCGGCGGTGGTGCCGCGCTTGGTCGTGGTGCCGACGCTGATATCGACGACGTGGATCGTCTTGAGCATCTCGAGCGCGTGCGGCGCCGACATGGGCACGCTCGCGGCCTTGAGCTTGTTCTCCAGCGCCCGCTCGAGCAGAAACGCGAGCGCGGCGACGAAGATGTGAGCCTGCACGCGAGACGTCTTGCGGTGGAAGATGGGCCGCATGTCGATGACGTCCTTGAGCGAGCGGAATCCACGCTCGACCTCGCTCAGTTGCTTGTAGGCTTGCACCGCGGCCACGGGCGTGAGCGACGGCTCCTCGGTCTGGATGACGTACTTGCCTTCGAAGGCGCGTTCGCGCTCGAAGTTAGAATGCTCGAAGAATTCGAAGGCCCCGGCTTGCAGCTTCCAGTCGTAGTAGCGATGCCCGTGATTGCGCGCCAAGATGCGTGCGGCCGCTTCGCCGATCTTGTCGGCGGCCTTGAGTTTGCCCTTGGCGACCCGTGCGGCGAGCTTGTCGAGCGCTACGCGTGTATGCTGCATGGATCGCTCGCGCATCGCGCGCTCGTAGGCGAGGCGTTCTTCTGAATGCACGATGAAGATGCGCACGCCCGGCTCTTCGCCCGCCACTTCCTGCACGAGGGTCTTGGGTGGCGCAGCCTTCTCCTGGGCGGTGAGGCCCACCGGGCACTCGATCCATGGGCCGGTCGCCTTGGCGATGAAGCCGTCGACGCGAGCGCGCTGCCGGCGTTGCAGTCCGACCAGGTACCCTTGCTTGCGATCGCGCAGCAGCGTGACGTTGGCGCCTGTGACCATGCCGCGATCGCCGACGAAGACGACCCGCTCGAGACCGAAGCGCTTGTGCAGATCGTCGAGCACCGTGGCGACGGTTTGGTGGTCGAGCAGGTTGCCTCGGAAGACGTGGTGCGCGATGGGCCACCCGTTGACCATCACCATGCCGACGAGCACTTGCCGGTTGTGAGGCTTGCCGTCACGGCTGTAGCCATGCTCGGCGATCGCGGGACCGCGGCCCTCGAAGTAGCTCGAGGTCAAATCGTAGAAGACCATCTCGGGCTTGAGCGAGAACAGGTCACGAAGGCGTGCGAAGAGCTCTTTCTCGATCGTCGTTTTGTGGGCCATGAGCTCGTCGAGCGTGCGGTACCAGCGTTGAAGCCACGTCAGGTCGACGCGAACGCGGGCTTGCTGCTTCCAGACCGGCAGCATCCGCTCACCGAGTCGATCGCATACGAAGTCGGTCTCCAGCCATCCGGCCAGCCCGTGCTCGCTGTGCGGCTCGCAGAGGCGATTGGCGACAAGCACCAAGGCGCGATCCGACAACGCCACGCGGTCGCTTCGGCGATGGGCACGCTCGCAGCCATCCAGGATCGATTCCAGGCCCAGCTCGCGCCAGAGCGTGCGCGCCCCCAGCATCGGTCCCCAGCACGACGCCTGCTGCGCATGCACGTCGTCGGACTTCAACGCGCCATCGGTCGCCGCCTCGGGGCCCGCGCCCAAGATGCGCATGAGCGACTCCAGGTGCGGCGCCAGCAGGTCCTTGCGGCCGAGGTTGGCCACGACGCGCTGCTTGGTCTTGTCACCCTCGCGGACCGTTTCGACTAGCCGAACGTACTCGTGCTGCACGCCACCCCCGCCGCGAGCCTTCACCGTGCGCAGGAACATTTCCTGTCAGCATCAGTACACGGATCGACCTCTGTCGGACAACGTTTCTCATGCGTCTCACGGGCAAAATGTCTGTCACCACATTTTTGCCAGCGAGTGGACTTCGCTCCTGTCCTTTCGCGCACTTGGCCGCTTCCAACCCCGCGGAACTGTCAAACATGGGCTAGCGCGGTTCTCAGCCGCACGGCAGCGGCCGACAACGAGCACCGCCCGGGCTCGAATCGGCGGGAGCCCGCCCCCGCTTCCCGTCACCGCAGGCGAGCAGCGTCCGGCTCGATGTCGGGTGGGTCGCTCTCCGACGGCGCCAGCGTGATTCCTACGGAACATGCCTCGCTCCAGAGCGCGACCCGGTTCTTGCCGGCGCGCTTGGCCCCGTACATCGCCCGGTCAGCCCGAACCAGGATGTCCTCAGTCGGATCCGTGGCGACGCCGATCGACACCGTAACCGTGAGCCGCTGGCTGCTCCTCGGGGCCCGCGAAATCTCCGCGCGAATTCTCTCCGCCGCAGCCTTCGCCTCCGATTGCGGGGTCTCGGGCAAGACGACGACGAACTCCTCTCCGCCGTATCGGACCGCCGTGTCGGAGCGGCGG
>DATHCO010000183.1:0-3161 GCA_035319505.1 Steroidobacteraceae bacterium
GCTCGTGAAACTCAAGCGCCGCCCGGTGCGCGGGTGATCGAAAGCGAGCGTGGCGGCATGCAGCGCTTGACGCTTGAAGGCGCGCAGGATCTCGATCAACTCGTCGGAGGCTCCGCGCGGCCGTAACAACCGGCCCCCGTAGAGCGGATCCCCGACAATCGGGTACTTGAGGTGCGCGAGGTGCAAGCGAATCTGATGAGTCCTTCCGGTATCGAGCGTCACCTTGAGATAGGTGTGAGCGCGGAAGCGCTCGAGCACCCGATAGTGCGTGCGCGCCGGGCGGCCGTCTCGGCGCACCGCCATGCGCAGCCGGTTGCGCCGATCGCGTGCGATCGGCTCATCGATGGTGCCGCCGGCGATCATCACGCCCACGCACACGGCCAGGTACTCGCGGGTCACCGACCGCGCCATCAGCTCACGCGTGAGCGCGGTGTGGGCCTCGAGGGTGCGCGCGATGACCAAAAGCCCGCTGGTATCCTTGTCCAGCCGGTGGACGATGCCCGCGCGTGGCACGGCGGCGAGCGCAGGGTCGAGGCTCAACAAGGCGTTTTGCAGCGTATGCCGCGGGTTGCCGGCTCCCGGATGCACCACGAGACCCGCCGGCTTGTCCACCACGATGACCTCGGAATCCTCGTGCACCACGGCGAGCGCGATCGGCTCCGCCGATGCCTCGGCCGCCGGCGTCACGAGCGGGATCGTTACGCGGATGCGGGATCCCGGGGCGAGGAGGTCGCGAGGCTTGCAGGGCAGGGCACCGACTTGCACCTGCCCGCCCTCGATCCAGCCCTTGATGCGCGTGCGCGAGTGCGCGGGCAGGAGCCGCGCAAGCGCGCGATCCAAGCGAAATCCCGACAATTCCTGCGGAATCTCGAGCTCGATGACTTGGAACTCTCGGTTCATGGGCTACTCGAAGCGGGCGGCGGAGCGATTCGATTTGGGTATCAGGCCATTGGAAGCTGGCGTCAAGTATACTGTCGCGCCTCGGGGGTCGAGGCCTTCGGGGCACCTGAACACCCGCCTTTTATTGTAAGGAATCCGATGTGAGAGTGCGTGATTGGAAGTGGAAGAGCGGGGTGCTGTTCATGGCCATCGGCATCGGCGTGCTCACCACGGGCTGCCGCAGCCATCGAGCGAGCGACGCCAAGTCCGGCCCGGAGCAGATCTACGCGCGCGCGCAGAAAGCCATGAAGAAGTCGAGCTACGGCGATGCGATCAAGCAGCTCGAGGCGTTGCAGTCGCGCTTTCCCTTCAGCGAGCCCGCACGCCAGGCGCAGATCGACTTGATCTACGCATACTACAAGAACCGCGAGACGGATCCTGCGATCGATGCCGCGGATACCTTCATCCGCGAGAACCCGACCAATCCCAGGGTCGACTACGCCTATTACATGAAGGGCTTGGTGAATTTCGAGCGCCAGGCGAATTTCATGGAGCGCTGGTTCAACGTCGATTTGTCGCGCCGGCCGCCGGCCACGGCGAGAAAATCCTTCGATGCGTTCGATGAGCTGCTGAAGAAGTACCCTCACAGCGAATACGCGGCCGATGCGCGCCAGCGCATGATTTTCCTTCGCAATCGGCTCGCGGACTTCGAACTGTACGTCGCCAAGTACTACATGAGGCGAGGCGCGTACGTGGGCGCGCTCAACCGGGCGAAATACTGCATCGAGAATTACGACGGCGCTCCGGCGGTGCAGGGCTCCATGCAGGTTCTGGTCAATGCGTACCGCAGACTCGGTATGCTGGATCTCGCCGAGAACGCCGAGCGGGTGTATGCCGCGAACTATCCCGGCAGCATCAAGGACATCGAGGTCAAGAAGGCTTGGTGGAAGCGCATCCTCTAGCCCGGCGCCCCGCCCGCAGCTCGATCGACTCGCGCTCGACGCAGGCTACCTCCACTGATAGCCGCTCGTGATCGGATAGCGCCAGTCGCGGCCGAACGCGCGGCCGCTCACCCGCACACCGGGCGGCGCCTGCCGGCGCTTGTACTCGTTGCGCTTCACCAGATCGAGGATGCGCCCCACGGTCTTGCGATCGAAGCCGCGTGCTGCGATCTGATCCACCGACAGGTCCTCCTCGATGAAGGCTTCGAGGATCGGATCGAGCACCTCGTAGGGCGGCAGGCTGTCGCTGTCCTTCTGGTCCGGCCGCAGCTCCGCGGAGGGCGCCCGCTCGATGACGCGCGCCGGGATCACCCGGGATTGCGCATTGCGCCACGCGCAAAGTCGGTACACGAGCAGCTTGCTGCAATCCTTGATCGGCGCGAAGCCGCCCGCCATGTCACCGTAGAGGGTCGCGTAACCGACGGCCATCTCGCTCTTGTTGCCGGTGGTGAGGAGCATGCGGCCGGTTTTGTTGGAGATGCCCATCAGCAGCACCCCGCGGCAGCGCGATTGAATGTTCTCCTCGGCCGTATCGGCCGGCCTGCCGGCGAACTCATCCTGCAAAGCCGCCAGAGTCGCCTCGAACATGCCTTCGATCGAGATCTCGCTGTGCTTGACCTTGAGCCAGGAGGCTTGAAGCGCCGCATCCTCCTTGCTCATCGTCGAGGTGTAGCGCGAGGGCATGGACACCGAATGCACCCGCTCGGCGCCCAGCGCGTCGACCGCGATGCACAGGGTCAGGGCGGAATCCACGCCGCCCGAGAGCCCGAGCACCACCCCGGGAAAGCGATGCTTATCGACGTAATCGCGCGTGCCCAGCACGAGCGCCCGGTACACGCTCTCCTCCTCGCACAGCGGCTCGGCGATGGCGCCCTTGAGCGGCCGAACCGCGGCACCCTCGGCAACGAGATCCACGACGTACATGCCTTCGGTGAACGCCGGCGCCCGCATCGTGACCTCGCCGCCTGCATCCACGACGAAGGAGTTGCCGTCGAATACCAGCTCGTCCTGCCCGCCGATGAGGTTCAAGAACACGAGCGGCACCTTGGTCTCCCCCACCCGCCGGCGCACCACGTCGCGCTCGCGCTGGGCTTGCTTGTTGACCTCGTACGGGGAGGCGTTGATGACTAGGAGCGCCTCGGCGCCCGCCCCGCGCGCCTGGCCGGCGGGCTCGGGCTCCCAGACGTCCTCGCAGACCAGGATCCCCGTCTTGATGCCATTCAATTCGACGACCGTCGGTTCGGTGCCCGGCGTGAAGTAGCGCTTCTCATCGAACACCCG
>DATHCO010000184.1:0-2234 GCA_035319505.1 Steroidobacteraceae bacterium
AAGGCGCGAACTCGCTCCTCAGGCGCGCGATCGGGAGCGACTGGAAGGGCAAGCTCTCGCCCGCGCTCTACCTCGCCGCGGTGCCCGCAGCCTTCTTGTCGCCGCGCATCTCGCAGGCCATATTCATCCTGGTGGCGATGCTCTGGCTGGTGCCGGACCGGCGCATCGAGAGGATTTTGGCCGAGCGGGGGCCGCCGCGCGAAGCGTGAGCGCCTGGCCGCCGGCCGGGCGATTGTGCGATGCTCGTGATTGCGACAGTGTGAGTGGTTTGAGGGCCGGAACATGGCGCGCGAGAGCTTTCATTGGGACGATCCGTTGCTGCTCGAGGGGCAGCTCACGATGGAGGAGAAGATGGTGCGGGACGCCGCCCGCGATTATGCGCAGGGTCGCCTGGCGCCGCGCATCGTCGAAGCGTTCCGGCACGAACGCACCGATCCTGCGATTTTCCGCGAGATGGGCGAGCTCGGCCTGCTTGGGGCCACCATCCCATCGGAGCTCGGTGGCGGCGGTCTCAACTACGTGAGTTACGGGCTCATCGCCCGCGAGATCGAGCGGGTCGATTCGGGTTACCGGTCGATGATGAGCGTGCAGTCATCGCTCGTCATGCTGCCGATTTTAAAGTTCGGAACCGCCGAGCAACAGCAGCACTACCTGCCGCGGCTCGCACGCGGTGAGGCGATCGGATGCTTCGGGCTGACCGAGCCCAACCACGGCTCCGATCCCGGCAGCATGGTCACACGTGCGCGCGCCGCGAGCGGCGGATTCCGTCTGAGCGGCTCGAAGACGTGGATCACCAACAGCCCCATTGCGGACGTGTTCGTGGTCTGGGCGAAAACCGACGATGAGGTGATTCACGGCTTCATCCTCGAGAAGGGCTGGAAGGGGCTGACGGCACCTGCCCTGCACGGCAAGGTCGGCCTGCGCGCGTCGACCACGGGCCAGATCGTCATGGATGAGGTGTTCGTGCCGCGTGACCATTTGTTGCCGGGAGTCGGCGGCTTGAAGGGGCCCTTCACCTGTCTGGATTCGGCGCGTTACGGCATCGCCTGGGGAGCGCTCGGTGCGGCCGAGAGCTGCTGGCACACGGCGCGCGACTACGTCCTCAACCGCAAGCAATTCGGCCGGCCGCTTGCCGCCAACCAGCTCATTCAGAAAAAGCTCGCCGATATGCAGACCGAGATCGCGCTCGGGCTCCAGGCCTGTCTGCGCCTCGGGCGCATGAAGGATGAGGGCATCGCCGCGGTGGAGATCACCTCCATGCTCAAGCGCAACTCCTGCGGCAAGTCCCTCGATGTCGCGCGCAACGCGCGCGACATGCTGGGAGGCAACGGCATATCGGATGAGTTCGCGGTGATTCGGCACATGGTGAATCTCGAGGTGGTCAACACCTACGAGGGCACGCACGATATCCACGCGCTGATTCTCGGACGAGCGCAGACCGGCATCCAGGCGTTCTCGGGAGCCGCCGACGCAAATTCGTGAGCTGGGGCCGCAGGGTCCTGCGGGTGCACCGGCCTCACCTCGAAACCGGCTCAAGGCTGGGCCCCGCTCAAGGCCGGATCTCGCTCGAGGTCGGCGTCTCGAGGACCGCCTCGACGGCGTACCCCGCGGCGATCCAGGCATCGAGTCCGCCGTGCAGCGGGCGCACGGACTTGAACCCGTGGTTCGCCAGGATCCTGGCGACCCGGGCCGCCGAGGCCTCGTTCGGACAGGTGCAATACAAGATGATCTCCCGATCGCGCGGCAGATGTGAGAGGTGCCGGTCCACCTCCGACAGGGGCACGTGAAGCGCCCCCGGGATTCGGCGCGGCTCGAGCGAGCGCGCCGTGGGCGAGCGCACGTCGACGACGATGGGCTCGGCTCCGGCTTGCATGAGCTCATACAACTCCGTCGGGCTGATGCGAGCCATGCGCAGGACCTTCAAGAAGCGAGCGCGCTCCCACCACTTGTAGCCGATATAGAGCGCGAGCGCGGCGCCGATGAGGGCCGCGGCGACGGTGCCGAAGCGATCCATTTCGACGAGCACCGCCTCGATCTGCGGCTCGAACAGCCGACCGGCTGCAAGTCCCACACCGACCCAGAGCATCGCGGCTCCCGTGGACAGCGCGAGGAAGCGCACCCAGCCGATTCGCAGTGCGCCCGCGAGCGGCGGGGCGATGATCGCAAGGCCTGGTACGAACTTGGCGATCAGGAGCGAGCCGATCCCCCAGCGCTCGAAGCGCCCTTGCGTTTGA
>DATHCO010000185.1:0-2500 GCA_035319505.1 Steroidobacteraceae bacterium
CTCATCCGGCTGAACTTCGACCTGATCACCGGGTTCTCGGTGGTGCCCCTGCAGCTCTTCTCCATGGTCGGGATGGCGGTATCGCTCCTCTCCGGGGCCTTGATGGTCGTCCTCCTGGTGCGCCGGCTCGTCATCGGCTCGGAGGCGGAGGGCCTCTTCACACTGTTCGCCATTCTGTTCTTCTTCATCGGGCTCGCGCTCTTCGGGATCGGATTGCTCGGCGAATATGTGGGGCGCATCTACGCGCAAGTCCGTGACAGGCCGCGCTATATCGTCGAGGCCGTTCTCGAGGAAGGCGAGGAGGCGCCCGAGCGGACCGAGTCGATCGGCGATCGACGCAGCGTCGGCGATCGACTGGGCGCGCGGCCGTGACCCGTGCGGTGGTATTTGCCTACAGCGAGGTGGGAGTTCGCTGCCTGCGCGAGCTTCTCGCCCAAGAGGTTCAAGTCCCGCTCCTCTTCACGCACGCCGATGATCCGCACGAGAGCCGATGGTTCGGGAGTGTCCGGGAGCTGGGCGAGGCACGGGGACTCAGGGTCGAGACAGCGGACGATCCCAACACACTCGAATGGCTCGCCGAGGGACGGCGCGCCCGGCCCGACTTCGTGTTCTCCTTCTACTACCGCCACCTCCTCTCCCCCGCATGGCTCGCGCTGCCCAAGCACGGTGCGCTCAACATGCACGGATCGCTCCTGCCGAAGTACCGGGGACGCGCGCCCGTGCACTGGGCGATCATTCACGGCGAGACCACGACCGGCGCGAGCCTGCACTACATGCTGGAGAAGCCCGATGCCGGGGCGCTCGTCGACCAGCAATCCGTCGCGATCCTGGAAAACGACACGGCGCTCGAGGTGTCCTTGAAGGTGGCCGAGGCTGCCGCGCAGGTTCTCAAGCGCACGCTCCCGAAGCTCATCGCCGGGAGCGCGACCGCCCGAGCGCTCGATCTGTCAGCGGGATCCTATTTCGGCCGGCGCCGGCCGGAGGACGGCCGCATCGACTGGCGAGCGGGCGCGCGCGCCGTGCATGACCTGGTCCGTGCCGTGGCGCCGCCCTTTCCGGGCGCCTTCACGGAAGTGAACGGCGGCCGGCTCGAGGTCTGGCAGACCCGCATCGACCCGGGCGCGGTGCGTTACCCGGGTCGCGCGCCCTGCCTTTACGCCTGCGAGGGTCGCTGGTACGCCGACTGCGTCGACGGCAAGCGCCTCGAGATCGTCCGGCTCGCCATGGGCGGGGAGCTGATCGCGCCCGATCAGCCGCCGCCCGCCCTCTCAAAGCAACCGCTCGCCTTGACTTAAACTCGTGGGCTCACCATGAAAAACATCCTCATTCTCGGGGTCAACGGCTTCATCGGGCTTCACCTCTCCAAGTACATCCTGCGCCACACCGACTGGCGCATTTTCGGCATGGACCTGCAGTCCGATCGGGTCGCTACGATGCTCGGTCACGAGCGCTTTCATTTCGTCGAGGGCGACATCACGATCAATCGCGAGTGGGTCGAGTATCACGTGAAAAAATGCGACGTGATCCTGCCTCTGGTGGCGATCGCGACGCCCGCGACCTACGTGCGCGAGCCGCTGCGGGTATTCGAGCTCGACTTCGAGGCGAACCTGCCCATCATCCGCTACTGCGTCAAGTACAAAAAGCGCGTGGTGTTTCCGTCGACCTCCGAGGTGTACGGCGCCTGCCGCGACCCGGAGTTCGACCCGCAGACCTCCGAGCTGGTCCTCGGGCCGATTCACAAGCAGCGCTGGATCTACTCCTGCGTGAAGCAGCTCCTCGATCGGGTCATCTGGGCCTACGGGCAGCAGGGCCTGCAATTCACGCTGTTCCGGCCCTTCAACTGGGTGGGCTCGGGCCTCGACAGCATGGACGATCCGAAGGAGGGAAGCTCGCGCGTTCTCACGCAATTTCTGGGCCACATCGTGCGCGGCGAGTCGATCAAGCTCGTCGACGGCGGCCACCAGACCCGCGCCTTCACCTACATCGACGATGCGATCGACTGTCTCGCCCGCATCATCGAGAATCCCGCAGGCATCGCCGACGGCAAGATCTACAACATCGGCAATCCCGCGAACTCGTACTCCATTCGCGAACTCGCCGAGATGATGCTCGAGATCGCGCTCGCGCGGCCCGAGTATGCGCCCACGGCGCGCAACACGCGCCTGGTCGAGATCTCCGCCCTCGAGTACTACGGCAAGGGGTACGCCGATATTCCGGCGCGCTTGCCGTCGATCAAGAACACCACTGCGGAGCTCGGATGGACGCCGAGGACCGACATGCGCGCCGCATTGACGGCGATCTTCGACTCCTACGCCCAGAGTCTCCCGGCGGCCTCGGCGCTCCTGTCGAGCAATGCTTGAGGGTTTGCGCATCGGCCTCAAGGTCGATGTGGATACCTTGCGCGGCACGCGCGAGGGCGTACCGCGGCTTGTGTCGCTCCTCAACAAGCACCGCGCACAGGCGACCTTCTATTTCTCGGTGGGGCCCGATCACACCGGGC
>DATHCO010000186.1:0-3472 GCA_035319505.1 Steroidobacteraceae bacterium
GACCACCCCAGCTTTTGCCGCGCCTTGGTCGGATCGCCGAGCAAGGCCTCGACCTCGGTGGGCCGAAAGTAGCGCGGGTCGACTCGAATCAGCGTGCGGCCCGACTTCGCGTCCACACCGACCTCGTTCACACCCTTCCCCTGCCACTCGATCCTCATGTCGAGCAAGGAGCCCGCCGCCATCACGAAGTCGCGCACCGAGTGTTGCTTGCCGGTTGCGATCACGAAGTCCTCGGGCTCGTCCTGCTGCAGCATCAGCCATTGCGCGCGCACGTAATCCCGCGCGTGACCCCAGTCACGCCGCGAATCGAGGTTCCCGAGGTGCAGCGTCTCCTGCAGCCCCACCCGGATGCGGGTAAGCGCGCGGGTGATCTTACGCGACACGAAGGTTTCGCCCCGGAGCGGCGACTCGTGATTGAACAGGATGCCGTTGCAGGCGAACATCCCGTAGGCCTCACGATAGTTGACCGTGATCCAGTAGGCGTACGCCTTGGCGGCCCCGTACGGGGAGCGGGGATAGAATGGCGTGGTCTCACGCTGGGGAATCTCCTGTACCTTGCCGAACATCTCGGACGTGGAGGCCTGGTAGAAGCGGGTTTTCCCTTCGAGCCCCAAGATGCGGATGGCCTCGAGCACGCGCAGCGTTCCCACCGCATCCGCATTGGCGGTGTATTCGGGCGTCTCGAATGAAACCCCGACATGACTTTGCGCAGCCAAGTTGTAGATCTCGTCCGGCCGAACCTCCTGGATGATCCGGATCAGGTTCGTCGAATCGGTCAAGTCGCCGTAATGCAGCCGCAGGCGCACGTCCTTCTCGTGCGGATCCTGGTAGAGGTGATCGATGCGATCGGTATTGAAGGAGGAGGCTCGGCGCTTGACGCCGTGCACCGAGTAGCCCTTGGACAGCAAGAGCTCGGCGAGGTAGGCACCATCCTGTCCCGTAATGCCCGTAATCAAGGCAGTTTTGCTCAACCGACCCACTCCCGCTTCAGCCCCGCGGATGATACCGAATCGCCGGGGCAATTACTGCTTGTGGCGGCCGACAATTTCCTGCGGCGGCGGCCGGCGGCTGCGTGCGGCGCCGGCCGATGTCGACGCGGACTGCTCCTCACGCCGCCCGGCGCCGCAGGCGAGCGCCAGTACCACGAGCGGCGCGAGCGCTGCCGCCGTGAACCAACCCGCCCGCGCGCTCGACTCCGCCGCCATCCACGCCCAGGGAAACAGCCACACGAGGTCGATGAGGAGGACCACCGCCGTCACCGGCCGGTGGGCTCCAAAGCGGCGCACCAGGTGTTGATAGGCGTGCGATCGGTGCGCCTCGTACCAGCGATCCCCCCGCAGGACACGTCGCAGCAGGGTCACCGTGGCATCGACCAGGAAGACGCCGCCGAGTATCACGAAGACCTCGATCGGCATCGATGCTCTCGCATTGACCGCAATCCCCAGAGCCGCAAGACTGAAGCCGAGAAATCCGCTGCCCACATCGCCCATGAAAATTTGCGCCGGTGGCCAGTTCCAGATGAGAAACCCGACGGTTGCCGCGGTGAGCGCGAGCATCGCCAGATCGAGCCCCGGATCGCCTCCGTGCCGCCAATCGATGAGCGCCGCGGCGGCGGCGATGAATGCCGCCTCGCCGGCGGCAATTCCGTCGATGCCGTCCATGAAATTGAAGAGATTGGTCATCCAGGTGAGCGCGAGGATCGCAATGACGCTGCCCGCAAAGACCCCCTGCAGTCCGAACGTGCGCAGCGAGCTGTCGGTGAGGCCACCGAGCAACGCGACGACCCAGAGCGCCGCCAGTAGGTGCACTGCGAAGCGCGCACTCGCGGGGAGCGCGCGGCGGTCATCCAGGTAGCCCACCACCGCAATGAGGCCGCCGCCGCCGGCGAGGGCGGTGGCAGTGCGCAGGTCCAGGGCCCGCAGGGACAGAAGGAGCGCGAGCGCTGCGAGGTACGCACCCACGATGGCGAGCCCGCCGCCGCGCGGCGTCGGCACGGCGTGGGAGCTTCGCGCGTTGGGAATGTCCAGCACCGCATTGTGCAGGGCGTGGCGGCGCACAGCCCCGGTGATCACCCAGGCGGCGAATCCGACGAGGAGTAGCGCGAGCGATAACCCGAGCGCATGGATCACGAGGCTTCCACCTTCGACAAGTACCAGTGTACGGTCCGGGCAAGGCCTTCATCGACCGTCAGCGGCGGGCTCCACCCGAGCTCACCGCGGGTAGAGGATATATCCACGGTCAAGGATCCGCACAGTCGCTCGACTTCCTCGCGGCGCCCGGCCAGGGCTGCGGCCGCACGCAGGGCGGCAACCGGCACGGGGAGGAGTCTGACCCGTCGGCGCATCGCCGCGCCGATTCGACGCAGTAACTGCGGTGTCGACAGGTCCTCTCCGTCGCAGACCATGAAGACCGAGCTCGCGACCCTGGGGGCGCGCAACAGCCGCTCGATGAGGTCGCACAGATTCCACACGCTCACCAAGCTGCGGGCGTTGTCGATGCATCCGAACGGCAGCGGAACGCCGCTCTCGACCAAGCGCAGGAGCCTCAGGAAATTCGCCCGCACCCGGGGTCCATAGACCAACGGCGAGCGCACGATGGCGGCCTCCATGGCCGACCCGGCGGCGATCGCGGTCAAGCGTGTTTCACCGGCCCACTTTGAGAGGCCGTACGGATCGCGCGGCTGCGGGGGATCCGCGGGCGAGAAGGGGTGGCCCCGAGTGCTCTCCCCGTTCACCTTGACACTGCTCAAATAGACGAAGCGCTGAACACCCGCCTCGACGCAGGCTCTGGCGAGCTGTTCGGTACCGCGCGCGTTCGATTCCATGTACTGCTCCGACTCCTCGCGCCGCGCACCCATGATGTGAGCCCGCGCCGCGCAATGAACGACCAGCTGCACGCGATCGAGCGCCTCGCCCCACTGAGTGCGGCTGCCGATATCCCCGACGACCACCGGCCTCACCGCGGCGGGGAGCGAAGCGTTATCGGTGCGCAGCGCCGCTCGCACCTCGTAGCCCTGGCGCGACAACAGCTCGCACAGCGGGCGGCCCACCAAGCCGGTGGCACCGGTGACCAGCACCGCGGTCATTCTCGGTATTCTTGAGTAGAATCGGCTATGTGAGCACGCTGAGGCACGTCGATATCCTGGGCTACTCGATCCTGGACGAGCCGGCGGCGCGTGTGGCTGCCGCGATTTGCGACAACCTCGACAGGAAGCGTCCGCAATCGTTCGTGTTCTTGAATCCGCATTCGGTCGTCATCGCGGAACAGGAGCCGGCATTTCGATCCGCGATTGTAAATGCAGACGGCATCTTCTGCGACGGCGTGGGTCTGTCGATGGCCGCACTCCTGCTCAATCGGCGGCGCGCCGTCCGTGTGTATGGATTCGAGTTCTTCGGGGCGCTCAGCCGCGAGCTCTCCTCGCGCAGGCTCGGGCGCGTGTTCTTTCTCGGGGGCAACGATGAGCTGTTGAATC
>DATHCO010000187.1:0-2141 GCA_035319505.1 Steroidobacteraceae bacterium
ATGTTCAAGGTGTCCGACCCGAGCGAGGCGCGCGGCAACAGCATCACGGCGCGGGAGATCCTCGACAAGGCGTCCGAGGAGATGCGCACCGGGCTCGCGCAGGACGCCGATGTTCAGTCGCAGATGCTCTATGTGATGGCGAGCACGTACCTCAATCTCGGGCTCTATCCGCGTGCGCACGAGCTCGCAAAGCGTGCGCTCGACGAGCGCCTGCGCTTGCACGGCTCGAAGGATCCCGCCGCGTTAGCCTCGATGACCCAGCTCGGATGGATCTTGGACCGCGAGGGACACGATGCAGAGGCGGAGAAGCTCGAGCGTGAGGCGCTCGCGGGCGAGCGTGCACTGCTCGGGTCGAAATCTGCCGCCACACTCGAGACCATGGATCGTCTGTCGGTGATCGACGAGGAGGAAGGCCATTATGCGGAGGCCGAGAATCTCGCGCGCCAGGTCATGCAAACGGCGGCCGAGACGCAAGGGGCCGAGAGCGATCAGGCCCTCGCCGCGACCAATCACTTTGCGCGGGCGCTGTGGTATCTGGGTCGATATCCCGAGGCCGAAGAGCAGTATCGGAAGCTCCTCGCGATCGACCGGCGCGTGCTCGGCGCCGATCACCCCCAAACGCTTGCGGCGATGCTCAGCTTGGCGGTCGCCGTGGGCGCGCAGCAGCGGGTGGAGGAGGCGGAGCGGCTCTACCGCGAAGTCCTGGCCGCGCAGCAGCGTGTGCTCGGGCCCGAGCACCAGTACACCGTGCTCACCATGGATAACCTCGCCGCGTTGTTGACCGACTCAGGCCGTCTCGCCGATGGCGAGAAGCTGCATCGGGAGGTGCTCGCCATTCGCTTGCGCACGCTCGGGGCTGAGCATCCCGACACGTTGAAATCCAAATTGAATCTCGCGCAGGCGCTGCTCAAGGAAGGCCATGTCCAGGAAGCCGACGAGCTCCAACGCGATACCCTCGCGGTCGAGCAGCGCGTCCTCGGCCCGGAGAATCCGATGACCCTCCTCTCCCAATCGAATCTGGCCGATATGCTGATTCACGAGGGCCGCTATGCCGAGGCGGAAGAGCTCGCCTCGGCCGCCATGCAGGTGGAGCTTCGCACACTCGGGCAGGGTCATCCGACCACCTTGGATTCGCTACGTGTCCTCGGCAAGGCGATGGCCTTGCGCCACCGCTACCCGCAGGCGAGCGAGCTGCTACGCGAGGCCATCGCCGAGCTCGACGCCGGTGCGGATGCCGAGAGCCGCTGGACCGCATGGTATGCCTTTGCATGTGTCGCAGTCGCGGCAGGACGGCTGGACGAGGCGCTGAGCTACCTGCGCGAGGCCATCAATCGGGGGTACACCGATGCGAACGGCCTGATGACGGATGACGACTTGAGGGACTTACGCCGCAATGCACAATTCCTGAAGCTCGTCGGCGGCCTCAAGACGGCCGCCAAGCAGGGCGCCTGAGAGGGCTGGCGAGGTTTTTCTTGGCGTGGCGTGAGGCATTTGACGTGTGCTTTACGCATTCTGGGTCAAGCTCTCGCGAAATTTCGATAGGCGGCCCCAGGGAGGCAGAGTTCTTATGAAGCGCTTGATGGTGTCACTGGCAGCAGGTCTGTTCACCTTTGTATCTGGAGTCGCTTGCGCGGCTGACGTCGTGGAAGTGCCCGATTCCTCGGCGAGCACGGGTCCCGCGCTCACCCCGTTCAGCGACTGGCTGGTCATGGCGTGGGCCGGCGAGGCGGGCATCTCGTCCCATCCGGTGTGGTACTCGGTCTTCAACGGTACGAGCTTCACGGCGCAGGCGCAGGTGCGCGGTGCGTTGACGAGCACGGCGCCCGCGCTCGCGGTCGCCGGAGGGAAGCTCTACCTCGCAACGACCCCACCCAACGAGAATGACAGGATCTATTCCTATGAGGCGACCGGCCTCGAATTCGTATCCGATGGCGTGCCGCTGTGCGATGAGCAGACGTGCGCCCGTACGCGCGCCGCGCCGGCATTGCTCGGCGTGGGGACAACCCTCTTTGCGGCGTGGACGAGCCTGAACGGGGAGATCATGGTCGCCGCGCGCACGAACGGGGTATGGAGCATCGCCGCCGAGCCGATCCCTGATGCCGTCACCAGCCCCACGACCGGGCCGACCTTGGCGCTCTACG
>DATHCO010000188.1:0-10512 GCA_035319505.1 Steroidobacteraceae bacterium
CGCCACAAACTCGACACCCCCGCCGAGCTCCCAATTGGTGCGCAGTCCTGTCGACAGAAAGAACACCGGCATGAATGCGAGCAGCACGTAGTGGCGGAAACGATCCATCTGCTCCTGATCAAACCACGCCGCATCCATCACCGCACCCGCAAGGAACGAGCCCACCATAAAATCCAGGCCCGACCAATCCGCCGCCCACGCCGACAGCACCAGCCACACCAGAACGACGTACCAGCGGTCCCTCTCCGGGAGGGCGCGCATGAGCTTTCTGAATAGCCAGCTCACTGTCGCGAAGCCGGCCAAAAATCCCGTTTGCCAGCCGACCCGCGCCCAATCCATGAGGATGGCCGCGAGCACCCCCCAGATGGCGACATCGTCCAGGCTTGCATAGCGAAGAATCCGCTGGCCGAGCGGCCGCCGCAGGATCGCGAGCTTTTCCATGAACAGAATCAGGACGGGCAGCGCCGTGACCGCGCACGCCATGCCGACCCCGAGGATGAACTGCCACGGCATCGCTCGCACACCCACCCAACCCGGATAGCAGCGCATGATGCCCGCCGCGACACAACCGAAGAGAAGCGGCACCCCGAGCGCCAGGGCCGCCGTGATGCCCGACTCGGCACGATGTGTCCACGCCTTCTTGAGATCGAGCTCGATGCCGGCGATGAAGACGAACAGCATCACCGCCCACCATGCGATGCCATTCAGCGGAGCGATCACGGCGGGGTTGAACACGAGGTGGTAGTAATTAGGAAGGAGCTTCCCCAGCACGCCCGGGCCTAACATGATTCCGGCGACGATCTGCACGACCACGAGCGGAGCGTAATAATCCGTACGCAGCCCGCGCCAGATGAGGTACGGAACGGTAAGAATGATTCCCATTGCGAGCAAAAACATTTCGATCGTCGTTATTGGTGTATGCATTCCGGCGAATCCGAATTCCCTCGGGGTAGGCATCCGCCCCTGGCGCGGCCGCGGCTGAAATTGTAGCGGCAAGCATGTCTCCCTCGCGCAATGATCGGGGGGACTGTGGGAGAATGCGCGCAGGGGAATCCATGACACTCACACGCGATCAGATGGCACAGATGAGCCGCCTGCTCGATGAAGCGCTGCCCCTCACCGACTCCGAGCGCCGAGTCTGGCTGGACAATCTACCGTCCGACTGTCGTGGCCTCGCGGAGCTCTTGCGGGAGGCGCTGCTACCGAGCGACGCAGCCGCTCCGGGACCGGAGCAACTGGCGACCATTCCCAAGATCGGCATCGTGGAGGACGTCGATTCCCTGCCGAACGGCCTGGAACCGGGTGCTCGGGTTGGGCCGTACGAATTGATCCGCCCGCTCGGGGCGGGAGGCATGGCCGAGGTATGGCTCGCGCGACGGGCGGACGGTGCCTTGAAGCGAGAGGTCGCGCTGAAACTCCCCCTGCTGATGCGCGTTCACCGGGATCTGCCGCAACGCTTCGTGCGCGAGCGCGACATTCTAGCCGGGCTCGAGCATCCGAACATCGCGCGCTTGTACGATGCAGGGTTCGCCGCCGATGGGCAGCCCTATCTCGCGCTCGAATACGTCGTCGGCAAGCCCATCACCGAGTACTGCGACGAGCATCGCCTCTCCGTCAGGCAGCGCCTCGAGCTGTTTCGGCAAGTTCTGAGCGCCGTGCAGTACGCTCACGCCCACCTGGTCATTCACCGCGACCTCAAGCCCTCCAATATCCTGGTGACCGAGGAAGGACAGGTCGAGCTCCTCGACTTCGGCATCGCCAAGCTCCTGAGCGACGGCCACGCGCACGAGACCCAGCTGACTCAGTTCGGCGCCCGAGCCTTGACGCCCGACTATGCCGCGCCGGAGCAGATCATGGGCACCTCGATCACCACGGCAGCGGATGTCTACGGGCTCGGTGTGATTCTCTATGAGCTCCTGAGCGGCGCGCGGCCCTATCGGCTGAGACGAGACTCGCGCGGAGCGCTCGAGGAGGCGATCCTGCAAGTGGAGCCCGTGGCTCCGAGTCGACTCGTCTTCGACGAGGCCGCGGCAGGGGCGCGCGGCACGACGCCGAAACGGCTCGCGCGCACGCTCAAGGGTGATCTCGATACGATCGTCGTCAAGGCGCTGAAGAAATCGCCTCAGGAGCGCTATGCCACGGCGAGCGAGTTCGGCGAGGACATCGCGCGCCACCTCTCGGGCGAGGCGGTGCTGGCGCGCCCCGACAGCCTCGTCTATCTTGCCGTCAAGTTCGCGCGGCGGCATCGTCTGGCGATCGGGGTTGCGGCGGTCGTGCTGCTGACGCTCGCGGGCGGCCTTGCCGCGACGAGCTACGAGGCGGAAGTCGCCTCCGTCGAGCGCGATGCCGCGCTTCGCGCGCAGCTGCGCTCGCTCACCCAAATCGCCGCGGCGCGCTTGACGAATGGCGATGCGCCGGGTGCCATGAGCATCATTCTCGATGTGTTGCCGCACCGGGGCGCCGTGCGCTCCTACACGCCCGAGGCGCTGACGGTGTTCCACGAGTCACGCGTTGCGGACACCGAGATCCAGGCGCTCATCGGGCACCGCGATAGCGTGATATCCGCCGCGTTCTCCCCCGACGGCGGACGTATCGTGACCGCCTCGCTCGATCGGACCGCTCGTATCTGGGATGCCGCGACCGGCCGGCAGACCCTGCAGCTCGCCGGCCACACCGATCGCGTGCTGGCGGCTCGCTTTTCGCCGGACGGCCGTCGGGTCGTCACCGCCTCGCGCGATGCGAGCGCGCGTATCTGGGATGCGGTGACGGGCAGGGAGCTCGCGCGATTGATCGGGCATTCGGGCACGGTGTGGTCCGCGGATTTCTCTCCCGATGGCCGGCGTGTCGTCACCGCCTCGCGCGACAAGACTGCGCGCATCTGGGACGCGGCGAGCGGCGAGCAAATCGGGATTCTCAACGGCCACACGGACGTCGTGCGCTCGGCCGCCTTCTCGCCCGATGGCGAGCGCATCGTCACGGCCTCGTACGACAAGACCGCGCGCATCTGGGATGCCGCGAGCGGCCGGCAGATCCGGGTCCTCACCGGGCATACCGATCTGTTGCTCTGTGCAGCGTTCTCACCCGATGGGTGGCACGTCGTCACCGCATCCGTCGACACCACTGCCCGGACGTGGGATGCGGCGACGGGTCAGCAGATCCTGCTGCTCGGCGGCGGCACGAACTGGGTGTCGTCTGCAGCGTTCTCGCCCGACGGCAGCCGCATCGTTACCGCGGCGTACGACAAGACGGCGCGCATCTGGGATGCTGCCAACGGCGCGCTGATCCTGCGCCTGAGCGGACACCGCAATTGGCTCTCCTCCGCCGCCTTCTCGCCGGACGGACAGCGCATCGTGACGGCATCGCATGATCACACCGCCCGCGTGTGGGACTCACGCGTCGGCGAGGCGGCGCTGCCATTCACCGGACACGCGAGCTGGGTCGCCGATGCGACCTTCTCCCCGGACGGACGACGCATCGTCTCTGCCTCCTATGACAAGACGGCGCGAATCTGGGATGCGGCCACGGGACAAACGACCGTGACCCTCGCCGGTCACACGGATGGGGTGAACACAGCCACGTTCTCGCCGGATGGCCGCCGCGTCCTCACCAGCTCAAACGACGGAACCGCGCGTCTCTGGGACGCGACGACCGGTGAGGAGCTCAAGCGGCTCGGCCCGTACAAGAGCAGCGTGAACGATGCGACGTTCTCTCCCGACGGCCGGCAGGTGCTCACCTCGAGCCACACGATCGCAGAGATCTGGGATAGCGAGACCGGGCGAGCGATCCGACAGCTCAAGGGCCATTCGGACGAGGTGTTCGCCGCGGTGTACTCGCCGGACGGACGGCGCATCGTCACGGCTTCGTGGGATAAGACCGCCCGCATCTGGGACAGCGTCACGGGGCGGCAGGTCGCGGTGCTCGCGGCACATACCGAGCAGCTGATCGGCGCCGCATTCTCCTCGGACGGCAGGCGCATCGTCACCACCTCGCACGACAAGACCGCTCGCATCTGGGATGCGTCCTCGGGTCGAGAGTTGACCGTGCTGAGCGGACACACCGACACCGTGGAAACGGCGGTCTTCTCCCCGAACGGCGAGCGCCTCGCCACCGCATCCGACGATGGCACGGCGCGCCTCTGGGATACGGCAAACGGTCGGCTCGTTCGGGTGCTCCGGGGACACAACGGGCAGGTCTTCTCCGCCGCGTTCGCGCCCGACGGCCGTAGCCTCGTCACGGCCTCGAGCGACAAGACCATCCGCCTGTGGGATGCACGCACCATTCCCCTCGAGGTTCAGCTCGCCTGGGCGGAGGTCGCGCAGTTCGATCCGCCCTCGAGCACGGAACGATACGAGCTCGGTCTGTCCGTGCCGAGCGACGTGCGCCGATGGACGGCGGCGTCCGCGTGCGACCGCTCCGCCTCCGCACCCTATGATCCCGATCGGCGCGCCGCGGGGGTCCGGGTCGACGAGATCTTGACCGACATCGCGCTCGCGGCATGTGCTGTCGGTCCATCGGGCAGCGGGGATGCTCGATCGCTCTATCAGCACGGCCGCGCCCTGGTGGCGAGCGGCCGTCTCGCGGCGGCCGGCGCGGATTTCGCGCAGGCGCTCGCCCGAGGCTACCGCAGCGCGGGCATCGATCTCGCCATGCTGCTCACGCAGCCGTCGGCCGGCATGCTCGATGGTGCGCGGGCGATCCGACTCTACGAGCAAGCCTGGACGAGCGGAGTCACGATCTCGGCCTATGAGCTTGGGAATCTGTACGAGCACGGCATCGCTGACGATCGCGGCGGACACTCGGTCGTGCCCGACGCCGGGCTCGCGCAGTCGTGGTATAGCCGGGGCGCCGCCGCCGGTGAGCCGCACGCCCTCGCCTATCTGGCCCAGAGGACCGAGGGGGGCGATCTCGGTGATGAGCCAGGGCACGCGCGGCTGCTGGAATCCTATCGGCTCTATGCCGCGGCCAGCGAGCGAGCGCGCACCGAAGACTGGCCGGACGGGGTGTGGAGGGACTGGCGCTACCACCGCGCGTCGCTCGCGCGGATCTTGGCACGCGCCGGAATGATGCCGCAGGTAGCGGAGCTGTCCGAGAAGGTCCGCCGGCAATATGCGCCGCCCGCCCCTCGGGGATGGGGCCGCCTGTCCGCGCTTTTTCTGTGGCAGCCGCCTCAGGATTGAATCGGGAGTTACTCAGGCTCGGGGGTTGCTCGACCCTACCGCCTCGCAGACACGCATCAGCTCGCGCCGCTCATCGGCCGCGAGGCCTGGGCTGAACTGTAGCAGCCGCTGGAGCACGTCCTCGGTTTCGAAATAGGCCTGGCGACAGCCGAGGTGCACGAATCCTCCCGGAGAGAACCTCCCTTCTTCGTAGTACGCGAGCCGGATTCGCCAGCCTCCCCGCTCGATCAGCTCACGGCAGTGTCGGCATCTCGCCTGCCCGGTCGGCGCGCGTTCCGCCCCATCGATGCGCGGCAGCCGCCGGTGCGCCACACCCGAGGTGGCGTCTCGCTCGAGAGCGCCTCGGTCCGGGATTTCCTCAGGCGCTTGAGCCAGCGCCTCGAGCACGGAGTGCGGCCGCTTGAAGGCAGCACACTGCGGGTGAAACCACAGCGTCATCTCGCCTTCCCCGAAGAGGTTGGGCAGGCGCTCTCCGAAGCGCAGCTCCCCGCGTCGGATGAGCTGGTTGCAGCCACGGCATTTGGAGCGGCCGCTCACCGCGGGTTGAAAAACATGCGTCATCGCGAAAGGATATGCCGGCTGTCGACTAAGTCGCCAAGGTAACCCGCCGCCGCGGCATACGCCCGCTCGGCAGAACAACACGCCAAGGAGAGCTCCATGATCAAGTCATCTACCGCACCGTACGCTGCGCTGCTGTTGCGCGTGAGCCTGGGGATCATGTTCCTCGCCCACGCCGGTCTGAAGATCTTCGTGTTCACGGTGCCCGGCTTCGTCGGGTCCTTCGCTTCCCTCGGGCTTCCCGCGATCCTGGCCTACGCCGTGCTCGCGCTCGAGCTCCTGGGCGGGGTCGCGCTCATTTTGGGAGTTTATGCCTCGTGGATCGCCCTACCGCTCGCACTCGAGATGCTCGGCACCATCGTTCTCGTGCACGGCGCGAACGGCTGGCTGTTCACCAACAAGGGCGGCGGTTGGGAGTACCCCGCATTCTGGACGGTGAGCCTTGTCGCGCTCTACCTCCTGGGTGACGGCGCGATGGCGCTTCGCCCGAGCCGGCCGGCCTAGCGCGAGTCGACGCGCGCCCCGGGTACGATACTATCCTCGAGCCGAGCACCGCAGAAGGAGCGACAAGCATGCCATCGATCGAGGAGATTCCGGCGCGCGAGGGGCGTGCCATCAGGGTCGGCCGCGGCCAGGCCCTCAAGGTGATCAACACCTTCGGCACCCAGGTGGTCGACTTCTGGGCGTTCGACGCACGCGATCTCGAGGTGCATCTCTCGATGCCACACACGCGGGCGGCTCTCAGCCGGCTCACACCGCGCGCCGGCGATGTGCTCGTCGACAATCGTCGCGAGCCGATGCTCTCTTTCGAGTCGGATACCTCGCCCGGCGTACACGATACCGTCATCCCGCCCTGCGATCGCGCGCGGTACCTGAAGCTCGGCTGCGCAGCAGATCACGCGAGCTGCGCCGGCAATCTGCGCCTGGCTTTGGCATCGCTCGAGCTCGCGGTTCCCGCGTGCCCGCCATCCTTTAACCTTTGGATGAACATTCCGGTCCTTCCGAGCGGAGACCTCGAGTGGCGCGAGACGGTCGCCAAAGCCGGCGACAGCGTGGTGTTTCGCGCACTCGTCGATTGCGTGATGGTGATGTCGGCCTGTCCACAGGAGGTCATTCGCATCAACGCCGGCCGGCCCGTGTCGGCGCAGTACGCCCTGCTCGCAGGAGAGTCGCCGTGACCTGTGGAGAGCTCCTAGTCGAGCTGCTGGAGAGGCTCGGCGTCGAGCGGGTATTCGGCATCCCCGGCGTGCACACCGTCGAGCTCTATCGGGGACTGCCCGCCACGCGAATCCGCCACATCACGCCCCGCCACGAGCAGGGCGCGGGCTTCATGGCGGATGGGTATGCCAGAGTCAGTGGCAAGCCGGGCGTCTGCTTCATCATCACCGGGCCCGGCATGACCAACATCATGACGGCCATGGCTCAAGCCTACGCCGACTCGATTCCGATGCTGGTGATCTCCAGCGTCAACAAGACAGAGCAATTGGGGATGGGCGGCGGGCGCTTGCACGAGTTGCCCTCACAGCGCAATCTCACCTCGGGCGTCACGGCGTTCAGCCACACGCTGTGGCGTCCCGATGAGTTGCCCGCACTCCTGATGCGTGCCTTCGCCATCTTCGCGAGCGCGCGCCCGCGCCCCGTGCACATCGAGATTCCGATCGATGTGATTACTGCCTCCGCCGACCATGTCGACCGAAAGCTCGGTGCGATCCCGAGTCGTCCCGGCCCCTCGGTGGAGGCCATCTCGAGGGCCGCAGAGCTGCTCAACTCCGCGCAGCGTCCGCTGGTTTTTCTCGGGGGCGGTGCGGTCGGTGCCGGCGAGGAGGCTCGGGCGCTGGTGGAAGCGCTCGATGCGCCCACCGCCTGTACCATCAATGCGAAGGGCATCCTGCCCGCGGGTCACCGGCTGTCGCTCGGCTCGAATGCAACCTTCCCTCCGGTGCGCGAGCTGCTCTCGAGCTGCGATGTGGTGCTCGCCATCGGGACCGAGCTCGGCGAGACCGATTACGATGTCGCGCTGCTCGACGGCAGCTTTCGCATCGACTCGACGCTGATCCGCATCGACATCGATCCCGAGCAGCTCAACCGCAATTTCGTCGCCGACGTGGCCGTGCTGAGCGATGCAAGGCTGGCGATCTCGGCGCTGCTGGCTCGGGTCGGCAATCGCCCGGCCGGGTCGGGGGAGAGCGCGGGCGCGCGCCGAGTAGCCGAAGTCCGGGCGCGTCTCGAGGCCGAGTGGCCCTTGGCATGGCGCGGGCAGCGACGCACCCTCGAGGCCTTGCAGGACGCGCTCCCGGAGCTGATCGTCGTCGGCGACTCGACTCAGCCGGTCTACTCCGGCAATCACCTGTACGAGGCGAGCCATCCCCGCTCCTGGTTTAATTCCGCGACGGGCTACGGGACGCTCGGCTACGCTCTGCCCGCCGCCGTCGGCGCGAAGTTGGCCGCGCCCCACCGTCCGGTCGTCGCACTGATCGGGGACGGCGGCATTCAGTTCACGCTCGCCGAGCTCGCCTCGGCAGTCGAGGCCGGCGCGCCCATCATCGTCTTGTTGTGGAATAACCGCGGGTACGGCGAGATCAAGCGCTACATGCAAAACCGGGGCATCCCGGCCATCGGAGTCGACATCTACACGCCGGATTTTCTGGCGCTGGCGCGCGCCTTCGGCTGCCACGCCGAACGCGCATCGGGCCTCGAGCACCTGCATCAACTGCTGCGCGCGGCCGCGCGGGCCGAGCGGCCCACGCTCATCGAAGTGCTCGAGGATGCGAAGTTCCTGACCCGTTAGCGCCCTCAACCCCGAGTCGGCGCCCTCAACCCCACAGTGCGGGGTCGGGCACCTGCATGACACCGTGGTCGTACGCGATGCGCGGCTCGCGATCCTCGCGCTGCAGGAGCGGACCGTCGAGATCGACGTAGCGGCAGGCTTGCGCGATCAGGAAAGCCGGCGCCATGGCGAGCGAAGTGCCGCACATGTTGCCCACCATGAGCGCGAAACCGAGCCTCGTCGCCTCGGCCGCGAGCGCGAGCGCCTCGGTGAGGCCACCGCACTTGTCGAGCTTGATGTTGATGCATCGGTAACGCCCGAGGAGCTGCCGAAGCGAGCGGCGGTCCGTGCACGATTCGTCTGCGGCGAGCGGCACGCTCGATCGAAGGCCATCGAGCGTCGCATCCTCGCCGCGCCGCACGGGCTGCTCGATGAGCTCGACATCGAGAGCGGCCAGCTCGGGCAAAAGCTTCTCGAGCAATGTGCGCGACCACGCCTGGTTGGCGTCGACCAGGAGCCGCGCACGCGGCTGCTCCTCGCGCACGATGCGCACCAGATCGAGGTGACGCTCGGCGTCGAGCTTGAGCTTCAAGAGCTCGTATCCGGACGCCTCGCGCGCCCGGCGGCGCGTGTCGGCCTCGTCGCCGAGCCCGATCGTGAGGCAACTCGTCACCGGCCGAGGCGCTACGAGGCCCGCCGCCTGCCAGACGCGCACGCCGCTTCGCTTGGCGTTGAGGTCCCAGAGCGCGCAGTCGAGCGCATTGCGTGCTCCGCCCGCGCCCAGCAGGCCGAGAAGCTCCTCGTGCCTGAGTCCTTCGTGCAGAGCCGGGCCGAGCGCAGCGATCTGCGAGACCATGCTCGCCGGAGTCTCCCCGTCGTAATCGACGCCCGCCGCCTCGCCCCGACCGCGGCAACCAGACTCGTCCGTGAGCGTCACGAGGACCACCGGGATGTGGTCGATGGCATCACGCGAGGTGGCGAACACCTCCTTCATCGCCCAGCGCTCGACCGTGACCGCGGCGTGCATCAGCTCTGCAACAGCGCGTCGACGAGAGGCTCCACGCCGCCACGCAGCGGATCGCATACCGCAAGCCCGAGCTCGCCCTCGAGCCGTGCGCGGTACTCGCGCCAGGCGCCTTCGGCAAGGCTCGAGGAGTTGATGCCGAGGCCGGCACAGCGGATGGCGCGGTTGGTAAGCCGGCCGGCACGCACGTACAGATCGATCACCTCCGCGAGCGGCGGGATCGGATAGTCCGGGCAATCCTCGATGTGAACTCGCTCGGGGTCGTGGCAGAGAACGATGGCATCGGGCTGTGAGCCGTGCAGGAGGCCGAGCGTCACGGCGGCATAGGCGGGGTGGAGCAGCGAACCCTGACCTTCGATCACGTCCCAGTGAGCGGGCGCGTTGTCGGGCGAGAGCTGCTCGGCGGCCCCTGCGAGAAAATCGGACACGACCGCATCGAGCGCAATACCCGAGCCTGCGATCATGATGCCGGTCTGGCCGGTGGCGCGAAAGGTGGCCGGCGTGCCGCGCTCGTTGAGCGCGCGAGCGAGGGCAAGCGCCGTGTATTTCTTGCCGAGCGCACAATCGGTGCCCACCGTGAGCGCGCGCTTGCCGGTGCGCTTGCGCCCGGTCGCCACGGGATAGCGCCCGCCCGTGTGGCGCACGTCCACGAGTCGCACGCCGCGTGTCGCCGCGGCCGAGGCGAGGCGCGGAAATGTGTCGAGCCGCGTATGCATACCGCTCACCACATCGAGCCCCGCGAGAAGCGCGGCCTCGAGGTCGGGCAGCCAGTGCTCGGCGAGCGTGCCGCCGAACGGCGCGACGCCCACGACGAGCGAGCCCGCACCGCGCGCCGCCGCCGCCGCGGGCGATAGCCGCTCGAGACCCAAGGTCACCGTGCCGGCGGGGTGCGACCACTCGGCGAGCACGTCGTCGCGGCACCAGTCGAGCAGCCCGAACGCGGTCTTGCAGTCCGACTTCAACGTGGCATCGCCGAGGTAAAGCAG
>DATHCO010000189.1:0-8370 GCA_035319505.1 Steroidobacteraceae bacterium
ATGGAGGAAGTGAGCTACGACTATCAGGTCGTGGGTCCCTCCGAGAAGGATCCGGACATGCTCGATGTGCTCCTGGTGGCGACCCGCACGGAGAACGTCGAGCAGCGCCAGGCGGCGGTGCAGGCCTCCGGATTGACCGCCCACATCGTCGACGTGGAGGCTTTTGCGCTCGAGAATGCCTGCCAGTTGATGCGCCATCAGATGCCCGACGGCGGCATGGACCGGACCATCGCTGTCGTCGATTTCGGCGCGAGCAGCACCACCTTCTCGGTGCTGCGTGACATGAAGGTGATCTATACGCGCGATTTTGCCTTTGGCGGGCAGCAGCTCACCGAGGAAATCATGCGCACCTACGGGCTCTCCATGGAGGAAGCCGGGCGCGCCAAGAAGGAAGGGGGGCTCCCCAGCAACTATCAACCCGAGGTGCTCGATCCCTTCATCGACGACATGACTCAGCAGGTCAGCCGCTCGCTGCAGTTCTACCTCGCTTCGGGCAGCGGCCGATCGCAGCCGGACCAGATTCTGATCTGCGGCGGCTGCGCCAATATCCCGGGAGTGGCCGAGGTGATTTCGAGTCGCGTCGGCGTCCCCGCCGAGAAGGGGGATCCGCTCGGCAACATGAAGGTGTCATCGAAGGCCAAGGCGCAAGCCGTCGCCCGCGATGCCACGGCGCTCCTCACCGCCTGCGGCCTCGCGCTGCGCAGCTTCGACTAAAGAACCGCCATGCCACGTATCAACCTATTACCCTGGCGAGAGCAAGAACGTAAGACACGGCGCCGCGAGTTCGGGATCGCCGCCGGCGCCGCGCTGATGGCCGGCATCATATTTGCGCTCGGTGGCAAGCTGGTCTATTCGGCCTGGACCGACGCGCAAATCGCCAAGAACAACCTCCTGAAGAAGGAGATCGTCAAGCTCGACGCCGAAATTGCCGACATTCAGGATCTCGAGAACCGCAAGCAGCGCCTGGTTGCGCGCATGGAGATCATCGAGAAGCTGCAGCGCAAGCGCCCCGAGATCGTGCATCAGTTCGACGAGCTGGTGCACATCGTCCCGGACGGCGTCTATCTCACCTCGCTCAAGCAGAACGGCAACAAGCTCGAGATGCACGGCGTGGCGCAGTCGAGCACGCGCGTGTCGACCTTCATGCGCAACATCGATTCATCCAGCTGGATGGACAATCCCGAGTTGCAGGTGGTCGAGACCTCGAAAGACTCTCCGCAAGGGGGCTCTAGCTTCACGCTGTTTGCCAACACGGTCGGGGTGAATCTCGAGGAAGGCGGCGAATCCACCGTGAAGAAGGTTGCCGGAAAATGAATCTGATCGACGAACTGCGCACACTCGATATGCGTGATCCCGGGCGCTGGCCGCTCGCGATTCGCGCCTTCTTCGTCCTCGTGGTGTTCGTCGTATGCGCGGGCGTCGCCTGGTATCTGCTCGTGTGGAACGAGGACCGGCCGGTCTTGCAGAAGGCCGAGGCCGACGAGCTCGATCTGCGCGCGCAGTTCGAGAACAAGCAGCAGCGCGCCGCCAATCTCGATGCCTACCGCGCGCAGCTCGCGGAAATGGAGCGCAGCTTCGGGGCGATGCTGCGCCAGCTCCCCGGTAAGACCGAGGTGCCGAACCTGCTGGTCGATATCTCGCAGACCGGGCTCGCGGCGGGGCTGCAAGAGAAGCTATTTCAGCCGGGGAACGAAAAGAGCAACGGCTTCTATGCGGAGCTCCCGATCAAGATCAGGCTTGTGGGGAGCTATCACCAGTTCGGCGCTTTCGTGAGTGGCATCGCCGCCTTGCCGCGCATCGTGACGCTGCACGACATCCAGATCGCGCCGGTGGACAAGGGCGCGTTCGACAACCTCACCATGGATGTGACCGCGAAGACCTATCGCTACATCGAAGACGAGGGCGGCGGCAAGCCCGCCGCGAAGAAAAAGACGGGAGGAAGCACGACGTGAAAGTACGAAGGGCTCGCATCGTCTGTGCCGTGGCGATCGCCGGATGCGTGACCGCCGGCTGCTCGGGTGGTCAATCAGACCTCGAGAAGTGGATCGCGGACACGAAGAAGAAGCCGGGCGGACGGATTCAGCCGCTGCCCGAGGTCAAGCCCTACGAGAGCTTCGTTTACGGCGCGCAGAACATGCGCTCACCGTTTCAACCTCAGGGCCCCACGCTCGCCAACGGCCAGCCGGGCGTGCGCCCCAGCTCCCGGCGCAATCGCGAGTTTCTCGAAGGGTTCTCGCTCGACACGTTGAAAATGGTGGGCACCTTCAAGGTGGGCAAGAATTTCTACGGGCTCGTGCAATCGAAGGACGGCCTGGTGCACAAGGTCCAGCCGGGCAATTACATGGGTCAGAACGACGGCAGGGTGACCGACATTACGACGAGCAGAATAAGCCTCGTCGAGATCATACCGGACGGTCTCGGCGGCTATATCGAGCGACCGGCCTCATTGGCATTGACCGACTGAACGAGGCCACAGGGAGAAAGAGCGCATGTTAAGAAACCAGTTTCGAACGGCGATGATCGGCGCAGCAGCGCTCGTCGCATTGTCGGCGTTTGTCTCGCGGGCGGGAGCGCAAGGGCCCGAGCCTCTCAAGCTCGAGTCGATCGACGTGCAAACGCTCGGCGGCCAGCAGGTGCAGCTCAAGCTGCACATGAGCGGGCCCGCGCCCCAGCCCCTGCCGTTCACCATCGACAAGCCGGCACGCATCGCCTTCGACCTGCCCAACACCACGCTCGCCCTCCCCTCGCGGCGCGTCGACGTGCACTCGGGAGGCGTCGATACGATCCTGGCGGCTGAGGCGAACGGGCGCTCGCGCCTGGTGGTCAACGTCGACTCGCTCCTCCCCTACACCACGCAGGTCGACGGCAACACGATCACCGTCACGCTCGGCCGCCTGGCGGGCGGTGCCGGCGCGACGGCAGCGACCGCGCGCTCGGGCTCATCGCCAGCGGCCTCTCAAGTCGAGCGCGCCATCAAGACCATCGATTTTCGTCGCGGCTCCGACGGCACTGGACGGGTGATCGTGCAGCTCACCGATCCGCGCACGCCGGTCAACGTGCGCCAGGAAGGCAATCAAGTCGTGGTCGACTTCGCCGGCACGCTGATGCCGAAGAATCTCATGCGCCGCTACGACGTGATGGATTTTGCGACGCCGGTGCAAACGGTGGATGCGGTCCGCGTGGACGGGAGCTCGCGCCTGGTGATCAGCGCCCAGGGAGATTTCGAGCAGCTCGCGTATCAGTCGGATACCCAGTACGTGGTCGAGATCAAGCCCTCGTTGAAGCGCAACGCGGCCGAGGAGAAGAAGGAGTACACGGGCGAGCGGCTCACCTTGAATTTCCAGGATATCGACGTGCGCTCGGTGCTGCAGCTGCTCGCCGATACCAGCGGCCAGAACATCGTGGTGAGCGACTCGGTCACGGGTAACCTCACCTTGCGACTGCAGAACGTGCCCTGGGACCAAGCGCTCGACATCGTGCTGCGCACCAAGGGACTGGATAAGCGCCGTCAGGACAATGTGATCATCATCGGCCCGACCGAGGAGCTCGCGACGCGCGAGAAGGCCGAGCTCGCCGCGCATAAGGAAGTGCAGGAGCTCTCGCCGATTCGTTCGGAGTACCTGCAGGTCAATTACGCCAAGGTCTCCGACCTTGCGAAGATGATCCGGCCCACCGGCGCGGCGGGGGGCGGCGCCGGCGGCGCCGCCGGCGGCAGGAACTCGATGCTCTCGACTCGCGGGAGCCTCTCGATCGATGAGCGCACCAACACGCTCCTCGTGCAGGACACGGCGGAGAATCTCGCAGAGATTCGCCGCCTGGTCCAGACACTCGACGTACCCGTGAGGCAGGTGCTGATCGAGGCGCGCATCGTGGTGGTGAGCGACACGTTCGAGCGCGATCTCGGCGCGCAGTTCGGGGTGACCAGCGCGCAAACCAACGGCAATAACGGCCTCATCGCAGTGACCGGGAGCGGCACGGGCGCGGACACGATGATTCAGTCGGCGCTTTCCAATCTGGGCGCCGGACTGCCCATCACGCCGGTGACGACGCCCGCGCTCGCCAACCGCTATATGGTCAATACGCCGGCTGCGAACACCAACGGCAGCATCGGCATCTCGATTCTGGGCGGCAGCTACCTCGTCGACCTCGCGCTCTCCGCGGCGGAGAACGAGGGCAAGAGCGAGACGATCTCCTCGCCGCGCGTCATCACGGCCAACCAGAAGCAGGCGACCATCATGCAGGGCGTGGAGATTCCGTACCAGGAATCGGCCTCGAGCGGGGCGACCACCACGCAGTTCAAGAACGCCGTGCTGTCCTTGAAGGTGACGCCGCTGATCACACCGGACAACCGCGTGATCCTCGATCTCGACGTGAGCGACGATACCGTGGGCCAGCAGGTGACGAGCGCGACGGGCGGGAGCGTTCCTTCGATCGACACGCGTCAAATTCAAACGCAGGTGCTGGTGAGCGACGGCCAAACGGTGGTGCTCGGCGGCATCCTGGAGACCACCAAGTCCTATGCCGCCAACAAGGTGCCCTGGCTCGGCGACATCCCGGTGCTCGGCCATCTGTTCAAGAGCACGACCAATATCAATAACAAGACGGAACTCTTGATCTTCATCACGCCAAAGATTTTGCGGGAAGGATCAAATCTGTACTGACGCCGACTCGAGGTCGAGCGAGGGACGAACGACATGCGCAGATTAAGGTTAATCGCGTTGGCTGCCACCGTGGCGCTCCTTGCGGGCTGCGGTAGTGGAAAGAATCTGTCGAGCGGCAGCTCTTCGAGCAGCAGCGGGAGCGGAACGGGCACCGGGACGGGTACCGGTACGGGTACGGGGACTACGACCCTGTCGCTGGGCAGCGGGAGCGGTGCGAGCTTTCAAAGCGGTGTGATCGCGATCAGTACCGCCTCGCTGTCGGCCGGCGGCAGCACCAGCCTTCAGGTATCGATCGTGAATCAGTCGGGTGCGCTCTACACGACCTCGACGACCATCACCTTCAGCTCGCCCTGCCAGAGCCAGGGGCTGGCGACCATCTCGGCCACGGGTGTCACGCCCGCGAGCAACTCGGTGGCCACGACGACCGGCACGGCCACGGCGACTTATGTCGCGAGCGGTTGCAGCGGGAGCGATGTGATCACCGCCACCGCGAGCGCGAACAGCCAGAATCTCACCGCCACCGGCACGGTTACCGTGGCTGCGGCGTCCGTGGGCTCGATCGCGTTCATTTCCGCGACGCCCGCGCAGATCACCTTGAAAGGCGTGGGCTCGGCGGGAGGATCGGAAACCTCCACCGTGGTGTTCGAGGTGATGAATAGCTCGGGCGGACCGTACGCGAATGCGGCGGTGAATTTCTCGCTCAACACCAACGTCGGGGGAATCACCATCGCCCCGGCTTCGGGCAAGACGGACGCGAACGGTCAGGTGCAAACCGTGGTGAGCGCCGGCACGGTCGCGACGACCATTCGAGTGACGGCGACGACGACGGGGAGCGGCGGCCAGCCGATCTCCACCGAGTCGAACGCGCTCACCGTCTCGACGGGCATCCCGACGAGCGCCAACATCTCCCTGTCCGTGCAATGTCAGAACGTCGAGGCCTGGGGCATCGACGGCGTGACGGTGCCCGCGACGATCCGAATGACGGATCGCTTCAGCAACCCCGTGCCGGACGGCACGACCGCCAACTTCCAGACCACGCTCGGCGGTATCCAGGCGAGCTGCCAGACGGGCTCGGGAACCGGTAGTACCGGCTCCGGATCCGGAGCGTGCATGGTCAACTGGACGAGCAAGGCGCCCTACACCGTGGACGGCAACCCGCAATCGACCGCAGCGTCGGCCCAGAACACTTACTCCAACCCCGCGTACTGCGACAGCACCGTCACTCCGACCGGCGGTGGGCTCGGTTACAAGATGGGCCTGTGCAACACCACGACCAACGGCCGCAGCGCTATCATTGCCACCGCCATCGGCGAAGAAAGCTTCAAGGACGCGGTGGGCGACGGCTACTTCAACCCGGGCGACACGGTGGCCTGGGATGCGGCCGACAAGGACAACGACTTCACGAGCGGCGCCGATGCCGGACAGCCGAAGCCGTGGATGGATACCTGGGAGCCGTTCCTGAACGAATGGGAGCTGTACGACACCTACGGCACACCGATCTACATGCTGGGAGAGCCCTTCCTCGACTTCTTCAACAAGGGCGTCTGGGAAGGACCGGACAACTTGGTCGAGAGCGCCTTGTGCCAGGGTCCGCTCTGTAACACGAGCTCCTCCTCGGTGGCGATCTACTCGAGCAACCTGATCGTCGTGTCGGGCACGACCGCGAATCTGTATGTGACCTCGGCCACCAACGTCGCCGGACCGCCGTATTCCTACAACGGCGGTACGGCGATGGGTCCGGGAAGCCCGCCACTCCACTTGATCGTCGAGATCTTCGATGATCGGATGCAGCAGATGGCGAACGGCACCACGGTTGCGGCGACCATCTCGGAGGGCACCACGGCCTCGATCACGAGCCCGGCTCCCGCCGCCTGGCCGTGCACGACGGCAGCGCCTTACATCGACGGCAGCGGCAATCTCATCGCGGGCCAGACCTTCGAGTTCGACGTGCAGACCACGGCGACGTCGGCTACCACCGCCGATGTGGCCGGGACGCTCTATATCACCGTGACCTCGAAGCCCTCGGGGACGCAGACGACGTTCAGCATTCCCATTCAGCCCTGACCGCCTTCGACTGCTGGGGATGGCAAAGCCGCGGGGGAGCCAAGAGGCTCCCCCGCGGCTTTTGGGGCGCCACTCGCGCCGCCCGAGCGCATCGCCGAAGCCGCTGCCTGCGCGCGCCGGGCCTTGCCGTTATGATCGACGGCGATGCTCGGCAAGCGCAACGTCTTTCTCATCGGGCCCATGGGTTCGGGCAAGTCCGCGGTCGGACGCCACCTCGCGCGACTGCTCAAGTTCCCGTTCTACGATAGCGACGCCGACATCGAGGCGCGGACCGGCGTCGATATCGCCTTCATTTTCGAGAAAGAAGGCGAGCCCGGCTTTCGGTTGCGCGAGAAGGAATCGATCGAGCGCTTGACAAGGCTCGAGGGCATCGTGCTCGCCACCGGCGGCGGCGCGGTGATCGACGCGGACAACCGCCGCTGCCTCGCGGCGCGCGGCGTGGTGGTGTACCTCGAGACATCCCTTGCCCAGCAGCTCGAGCGCACGCGCCACGGGCGCCACCGCCCGCTCCTCAACGAGGCGGATCCGAAAGCGAAGCTCGCCGCGCTGATGCTCGCGCGAGCCGCTCTCTACGCCGAGGTCGCCGATCTGACCGTGTCGACCGACGGCCGACGGGTGCAGCTCGTCGCGGAGGAGATCCATCGGGCGCTGCATCGGCACGGTGAGCGCAAGAAGCCCGTATAATCTGGGGCGTGCAAACGATCGAAGTCGATGTCGGGCATGCGCGCTATCCGATCACCATCGGCTCGGGATTGCTCGCCAATCGCGAGCTCGTCCGCGGGCAAATTCCCGGCGCCGACTTGATGATCGTCACCAACACGACCGTGGCGCCGTTGTACCTGCCGAAGCTGCGCGCCGCGCTCGAGGGTCGCAACATCGCCGAGTGCATCTTGCCCGACGGCGAGCAGCACAAGACCTTGCAGACTGCGGGCTGGGTATTCGACGCGCTCGTCGGCAAGAAGCTCAATCGCGACGCGACGGTGCTCGCGCTCGGCGGCGGCGTGATCGGGGACATCGCCGGGTTCGCCGCCGCCTGCTACCAGCGCGGCGTAGGTCACGTGCAGATTCCCACCACCTTGCTCGCGCAGGTCGACTCCTCGGTCGGCGGCAAGACCGCGGTCAATCACAGCGGCGGCAAGAACCTCATCGGCGCCTTCCACCAACCGCTCGCCGTGCTCGCCGACACGGACACCCTGACAACCCTGCCGGATCGCGAGCTCAAGGCGGGCCTTGCCGAGGTGATCAAGTACGGCTGCATCTGGGATCCGCTGTTCAGCGACTGGCTCGAGCGCAGTCTCGGCAGGCTCCTCGGACGTGACGAGGACGCCTTGACCTACGCGATCTCGAGATCCTGCGAGATCAAGGCGACCATCGTCTCCCAGGACGAGCGCGAGCGGGGCCTGCGCGCGATCTTGAACTTCGGCCACACCTTCGGCCACGCGATCGAGGCGGCGACGGCCTACGAGAGGTATCTGCATGGCGAGGCGGTCGCGCTCGGCATGATCATCGCCGCCGATTTCTCTCGCCGAATGGGCCTGATCGACGGGGCCGTGCAGGAGCGGCTGACGGGCCTGGTGCGCGCTGCGGGGCTGCCGACTGAGATGCCGAAAATCGGCGCGGCCCGGGCACTCGAGCTCATGCGCAT
>DATHCO010000190.1:0-6387 GCA_035319505.1 Steroidobacteraceae bacterium
TCGGCGCCTGCTCCGCCGCGATTTCCTCGGGCAGCTCGAGATGCACGGGGCCGGGCCTTTCCTGCCGTGCGACCCGAAAAGCCTCCCGCACGATCGTGGGGATCGTCGCGGGGCTCACGATCTGCTGCGCCATCTTGGTGAGCGGAGTCATCGTCGAGACGATGTCCACGACCTGAAAGCGCGCCTGCTTGCGGCTGATGACCCCTTTCTGGCCCGTCAACATGACCATGGGCATCGCACCGAGCTGGGCATAGGCCGCCCCCGTTGTCATATTGAGGGCGCCGGGACCGAGCGTCGATAGACAAACTCCAGGCTCGCCGGTCAGCCGACCGTGCGTGGCGGCCATGAACGCTGCCGCCTGCTCATGGCGCGTGACCACGAGCTGGATGGTCGAGCGGCGCAGCGCCTCGACCACATCGAGATTCTCCTCGCCGGGGACTCCGAAGATCTGCTTGACACTCTCGCTCTCGAGTGCCGACACGAGTAGCTCAGCTGCTTTCATGAGACGTGCTCATCCTCGTTTGATCTGCCGCGTCGCGCCGAGCCCCAGTTGAGATCGGGCGGTAACGCCCGGCGCCGGCTCACTGCGTGCCTCAACAGCAACGGTTGATGCCGCTCCACTTGCGCCGCAGCCGTTCCGCGTAAAACTCCCGCCGGCTGAGAGGCGTCGCATGCGCATGCACCTGAGCCTGATGGGTCCGATAGCGCTCGTAGGCATCATCGCCGGTCGCAGCACGCAGCCACCGCCAGAGGCTACGCAGAGGGCTCATGCGCCGCCTCCGACCGCCGGCTGAAGCTGCGAGAGCTGTCTCGGGACCTCCGTGCTGACGCTCGGCAAGCCCCGTGCAGAGCGCCAACAGACGCGCAGCATGTCCGCAATCACGACCCAGAGCACCACGGTAAACAGCACGGTCAACCAGCCGTCGAGCTGCTGATTGAAGATGAGCTGCGGCGCCACCGCGGCGCGACCCGCCGGCAATGTCCCGCTGGCGAGCTTTCGCGCTAGATCGGTCGCCGCTGCAAAGAACCCAAGCTGCGGATCCGGACTCATGACCTTCTGCCACGCCGCGGTGGTGGTAATGAGCGCGAGCCATGCGAGGGGTGCGGCGGTAATGAACGCGTAGCGCAGCGATCGCGTCTTGACGATGATCGCGGTAGCGACCGAAAGCGCGATCGCAGCCAACATCTGATTGGCCATGCCGAACAGGGGCCAGAGGATGTTGATGCCGCCGTTCGGGTCGATGACGCCGATGTAGAGGAAATAGCCCCAGGCGGCCACGACCATTGCGCTCGTCAAGATGACTGAAGGGTACCAGGAGGTGCGTCCCATCGGCTTCCACAGCTGACCGAGCACGTCTTGCATCATGAAGCGGCCCACCCTCGTGCCGGCATCGATGGTCGTCAGGATAAAGACTGCCTCGAACATCACCGCAAAGTGGTACCAGGCGGCCAGTAACCCTCGGCCGAACACGGTGCCGAAGATGCTCGCCATGCCCACCGCGAGCGAAGGAGCCCCGCCGGTGCGCGCAAACAGCGTGCGCTCGCCCATGGCGCGCGCGAGGCTCTGCATCTGATCCACGGTCACCGGGAACCCCCAGCTCGAGATCGTGGCCACCGCGGCCTCCGGCGCGCTGCCCGCGATGCCGGCGCCTACGTTGATCGCGAAGTACACGCCCGGATCGAGCATCGTCGCGGCGATCATGGCCATGATGGCGACGAAGGACTCGAGCATCATGCTGCCGTAGCCGACGAGGCGTACGTCGGCCTCGTTGCTGATGAGCTTGGGCGTGGTGCCGCTCGAGATGAGCGAGTGAAAGCCCGAGATCGCGCCGCAGGCGATGGTGATGAACACGAAGGGAAATATCTTGCCGGCGAATACCGGTCCGGTGCCGTCGACGAATTGGGTGACTGCCGGCATCCTGAGCACCGGATGCATGATCACGATGGCGATCGCGAGAAGCATCACGGTGCCGAGCTTCAGGAACGTCGACAAGTAGTCGCGCGGGGCGAGCAGCAACCACACCGGGAGAATCGCCGCGACCCAGCCGTACCCGATCACAAAACCCGCAAGCTCGGTGCCGGATAAGTCGAACCATCCGCGGATGGCCTCCTGCTGATCGATGACTCCGCCGGCGGCCACGCCGAGGAGCAGCAGGGCGAAGCCGATCAGCGAGGCCTCGAGCACCCGTCCGGGGCGGATGTTGCGCAGATACATTCCGATCAGCATCGCGATCGGAATCGTGGCCATCACCGTCGAGGTGGCCCAGGGGCTGCGCTTCATCGCGTTGACGACGACGAGCCCGAGCACGGCGATGATGATGACCATGATGGTGAGTGTGCCGATCAGGGCGGCGATGCCCCCCAGTGGGCCGAGCTCATCGCGCGCCATTTGCCCGAGGCTTCGCCCATCGCGCCGCGTGGACACGAACAGGATGGTCATGTCCTGCACACACCCGCCGAGCACCGAGCCGATGAGAATCCACAGCGTCCCCGGCAGGTATCCGAATTGCGCCGCCAGGGTCGGTCCCACCAGCGGCCCCGGACCCGCAATCGCAGCGAAATGATGGCCGAAAACGATCCAGCGATGCGTCGGCACGAAGTCCCGGCCGTTGTTCAGCCGCTCGGCGGGCGTTGCGCGGGTGGCGTCGAGCATGAACACGCGCGCCGCGATCCATGCCGCATAAAAGCGATAGCCGAGCGCGTAGATGCAAACGGCCGCCGTGATGAGCCAGAGCGCATTGATCGGCTCGTGGCGATGCAACGCGATGCCGCCGAGCGCAATGGCGCCGACGGCCGCCAGAACGATTCCAAGCAGGCGATTCAGCATGCCTCCCCCAAGAGCGCTGGTCGATCGAGGCGTTCGCCCATCATGCCGAGCGCCGGCGGGTTTGAGAAGGGGAAGACGGCTTCACGCGACTGAGGCGGATTTGATCTCGCGGTCGCACAAGCCCGCCTCGCCGAGCCGCTCGCACCAGGAGGCAAATGTCTCGGTGGGCCCGCGCCAGCGCAGCTCTTCGACGTCGGCCAGGAGCGGCGCATCGGACCGCTACGGCGATCGGCTCCTCGCGGCGCCACGACGGGCTTGCGCGATGCGCCGGAGCTTGGAGAACTCGGAGTACTCCCAGGAGCGCAGCGCGAGGATGGCCGAGCAGCCGTCGCGCTCCTCGAGCGACAGCCGCGCATCGTGGTGGGCCAGTTGCTCGAATTCCGCGGCCACGCGGCGAATCGACGCCTGCAGCCGCAACATCGATGCACTCGAGAGCATACCGGCGACGAAACGAAATTCGTCGCCTTGCAAGTCGAATCGGGCGTTGAGGAACTCCGGGACGACTCGGCGCAGAAAGTATTCCTGGACAGCGCCGTCCTTGCGCCAGCTGAAGTTGCGAGCCGTCAGCTTGCGCATCTTGTTGGGCGGACGAAAATCCACGATGCGCAGCTTGTCGAGCTTCAGGAGCACGCTGATGAGCTCGTTGGCGTCGAATTGGAAAGTCGACACGATCTCGTCGAATTTCCAGTCGTTGACGATCAGGTAGGTGACCACCAGGGCGCGCGGATTCGTGGCGAGCGCCTGCTCCTGCTGCTCGCTCAGCTCGGTGAGCGCGGATTGTTCCTCTTCAGACTGCACGAGATCGGCGATCCCCACCCCCAGCACATCGCAGATTCGGTCGAGCCTTTCGAGCGAGAAGTTCCCGCGGCCGAGGTCGCGCTTGACCGTGGGCTCGCTGACGCCGATCAGCCGAGCGAGCTCGCGATAAGTGATTCCTCGGGTTTTCAACCGCCTCTTGATGCCGCGTACGATGACGGCCGTGCTGCTCATACCCATCTCCCGGTTGAGGTATCAAATAATTATACTAAGGGCAGCATGCCGAATGCGCGGGGCTGTGGCTGCATCGGATCCGCCGCCCGCGGCCGCAAACTGCGGCCGAATCCAGCAAACTCGAGTGAGGCTTCCCCGCGAGGTCTCGACTGTCCGCTCCTGTCCGCGGACAACTCGCGCCGTGTCGGGCACAATCCGTGCATGCGCAGGGCACGCGGCTTCATCCTCCAGGCCACTTATCGCACCACCACGCTGCACGGCCGGCGCGCGCCCGTCGTGCATCTCTACGGCCGTTTGGAAGAGGGGGGTGCCTTCCTGGTGCGCGACGACCGTCAACGCCCGCACTTCTACGTGCGCGCCACCGACGCCGAGCGGGTACGCGAGATCGATGCCCGGGACATCGAGGCCGTGGACAAGCGAACCTTCGACGGCGACCCCGTGTGCCGCGTCGAGGTGGGTGTTCCCTCCGACGTGCCGCCCCTGCGCGAGAAATTGCACGCGGCCCGCATCGACACCTTCGAAGCCGACGTGCGCTTTGCGACGCGCTATCTGATCGAGCGCGGGATCAAGGGCGGATGCGAGATCGAAGGCGATGGAGTTTGCGGCGCCGGCGCACTCACGCGAGTCTTCGACAATCCCACGCTCCGTCCTGCGCAGGTCACCGTGGCGCCGCGGGTGCTGTCCTTCGACATCGAGACCGATGCCAAGGGCGAGCGCCTCTTGGCGATATCGATGTTCGGCTTGGGGCTCGACGAGGTGCTGATCGTCGACGGCAGCGAGAGAGCCATGCCGCCGGGCGCGGCACGCTGCGCGAACGAGCTCGCCGCGCTCGAGACGTTCACGAGCCGCCTCGAAGCGGCGGACCCCGACGTGCTCACCGGCTGGAACATCATCGACTTCGATTTGAGCGTGCTCGAGAGAATCGCGGCGCGCCTCTCGTACTCGCTCAACCTCGGCCGTGAGCCGGGAGCGCTGCGCATACGCAAAGCGGAGGGCTACTTCGGAAGCGGTCAGGCGAGTCTTCCGGGCCGGCTCGTGCTCGACGGCATCGATCTGCTGCGCGGCGCTTTTGTGCGCATGGACGACTACTCACTCGACGCCGTGGCGCGCGAAGTGCTCGGGGAAGGCAAGGCCGTTGCCGGCGCGGTGCGTGATCGAATCGCCGAGATCGTGCACAACTACAAGCACGATCTCCCCGCTTTCGCCCTCTATGCGCGCACAGATGCCCGCCTCGCCTTTCAGATTGTGGAACGGCTCCACCTGGTCGAGCTCGCTTTTGCGCGCAGCCGCCTCACCGGCATGACGCCCGATCGGGTCGCCGCAAGCATCGCCTCGTTCGACTTTCTGTATCTTTCCGAGCTCGAGCGAGCGCACGTGGTCGCGCCCAGCGTCCAGGGAAGCGATTCGCGAGTGCACGTGGCGCAGCAAGGCGGACACGTGCTCGAGCCCGTTACGGGTTTGCACAAGAACGTCTGGGTATTCGATTTCAAGAGTCTATATCCGAGCATCATCCGCACCTTCAATATCGACCCGTTGAGCTATGCTCGGCGCTCTTCGCCCGGCGCGGATCAGGAAGCAGATCTTATCGTGACGCCCGCCGGCGCCTTCCGCCGGGAGCCCGCGATTCTTCCTCACTTGCTCGACGAGCTGTTTCCGCGACGCGAGGCGGCCAAGAAGCGCGGCGACAATGTGGCGGCGCACGCCATCAAGATCCTGATGAACTCGTTCTACGGCGTCCTGGGCACGCCCGCTTGCCGCTTCTTCAATCCCGAGATCGCCAATTCCATTACGGGATTGGGTAAGCAGATGCTGCTATGGTCGAAACGCTGGTTCGAGGCGCGAGGCTTCGTCGTGCTCTACGGCGACACCGATAGCCTGTTCGTGAGCTCGGCGCAGGTGGACCCCGCTCGTGCGAGCGCGCAGGGGCTCGAGCACGCCGCCTCGCTCACCCGCGAGCTCGCCCGCTCCATCGAGGATCGCTGGCGGGTCGTGAGCCGCCTCGAGCTCGAATTCGAGAAGCTTTACTTGAGATTGTTCCTGCCCCGCGCTCGCCACAGTACGCGCGGGGCCAGCAAGCGCTACGCCGGCCTGCCGTACGCGAGCGGCGCGAGTGGTGGCGGCGCCGGCGCAGGTACCGCCGGCGCGAGCGGCAGCGGCGTCGAGTTCGTCGGCATGGAGGTGGTGCGCCGCGACTGGACCGCGCTCGCGAAGCGGGTTCAGCGCGAGCTCTATGAGCGGCTGTTCTCCGATCGGCCCGTCGATGCTTACCTCGCCGAGATCGTGGCCCGAGTACGCAGAGGCGAGCTCGATGAGGAGCTCGTCTACCACAAGAACCTGCGCAAAGGGACGGACGATTACACCACGACCACACCGCCCCACGTGGCGGCCGCGCGCAAGTCGAGACAGCCGGACGCTCGCTCGATCCGCTACCTCGTCACCACGGCCGGAGCCGAGCCGCTCGATCATCTCGAGCACCCGATCGATCGCGAGCACTACGTCGAGAAGCAAGTCAGGGCGGTGGCCGAGCCTGTGTTGGAGGCTCTGGGTCTCGACTTCGAGCGAGTGATCGG
>DATHCO010000191.1:0-10912 GCA_035319505.1 Steroidobacteraceae bacterium
GAGAGCATCTTCTCGACGTGTGCGCGGTACTTGCTGCGTGCCTCCTTCAGCTTCGCGTCGTCCTTCAAGTAGTAGTCTCGATCGGGCATGCCGAGACCGCTCTGTGCGATGCTCACGGCGTATCGGGTCGATTCCTTGGGATCCGGTAATACGGCGATGACGTAGGGGGCGTCCGACCCGGTCCGATTGAATTGCGCAATGAGAGCGGGAATCTCCTTCTTGCTCGAGATCGCGTCGATCGCGGCGAGCGTCGGCGCGAGCGGTGTGAGCCCGAGAGCCTCGAGTCGGGCCTCGTCCATGAAGCTCGCATAGAGGTCGGCGATCTTCTGTCGCTCGCTATCGCTTCGGGTCGCGGCCGGTCCCGGCGATGTGGCGCTTTGCGGGGCGGCGGCCTCCGGGGCCGGCCGCATCAACGATTCAACGATGCTCTGCAGCTGCTCCTGCGTCTGATCATCGATCAGCGTGAAGGCTCCGTAGGAGCCCTTGTCGGCGGGTATCTGAAAGCTGTCGAGCCACTTGCCGTTCAGGTATCGATACAGATCGTCCTGCGGCCTCACCGAGGGGTCCATGTACTGAGTGTCGACGCCTGACGCCAGCGTCGGCGCCGGCGCCGGCGCTCTGGCCGGCTCCGCGTGGCGGCTCATGGAGCAAGCGGCCATGGCGCAGACTCCCGCGACATATCCCAAACGCGAGGACGCCACTCGTTTGACTCGCCCCATCGCATACTCCTTCAGAACCTCAGCGAGACCCGCAGGCCCGGTCCGGCATCGTCGAGAACGAGCCGCGCGCCGTGCAGCTTGGTGACCGCAGCGACCAGCGAGAGACCGAGCCCGGATCCGGGGAATTTTCGGGCCTCATCGAGGCGCACGCGCCGGCCCAAGACGATCTCGCGCTTGTCGGCGGGTATACCGGGACCGTCGTCCTCGACGACGACCTCGGGCCCGCCGCCCCCGGCCTTGAGCTGCACGCGAATGTGCCCGCCGTCCGGCGTGAACTTGATGGCATTGTCCAGAAGATTCGCGAGCGCCTGCGCGAGCAGCTGACGACTGCCTTGCACCTGCGCGCCGGGCGCCACCGTGCTCTCGAGCTTGATCCCGCGCTCTTCGCTCACCGGTGCATACAACTCGACCATGCTCGCGACCAGCTCCGACAGGTCGACCGACTCGCGCGCGACGGTGCCGGTTTCGGCGAGCGCAATGCGCAGCAGTGCATCGAGCGTCCCGCGCATGTGATCGACCTCGGTGCTGACGCGCTCGAGCACACGCCGCTCCGCCGACGCGGGAGCGAGCTGGCTCATCGCGCCCTCCGCGGCCGATTGCAAGCGGTTCAAGGGCGTGCGCAGGTCATGTGCCGCGCTGTCGAGCACGGTGCGCATGCCGAGCGTGAGCTGCTCGATCTTGTCGAGCATGCCGTTGATCTCGCGCGCGAGCGTGTTGATCTCGTCATCGGCGTTGCGCACCGGCAGCCGCTGCGACAAGTCGCCACGCATGATCTGCGTGGCCACGGCCGAAATCGCGCCGGCTTGCGCGAGAATGCGCCGGCCCATCCAGATGCCCCCGCCCAAGCCGAGGAGCAGCGTCGACACCACGGCGGCGATCAATACCCGCATCATGAGGTGCTTGACGTCCTGGCGTTCCTGAATGTCGTGTCCCACCAACATGCGGTAGCCGTCCGGCAACGGGAAGCGCCGAGCGCGCATTTCGTGGACCCGGGTCTCATCCCCGAAAGGCACGGACACCTTGAATTGGATCCACTTGCCCTCGTCGCGATCGATGCTCGGCCAGGCGGGCACGTTGCCGGCGACCGGGCGCAGCTGGGGATCGACCATGAGGTAGACCGCCCCACGCACGTCTTGGTCCTGGGATCGTTGCTCGATCAACTCGATGAACTCGCTGCGCGACAGCACCAGCACCTCCTCGCGCAGCCCCTGCACCTCGGCCTCGATCAGATTGTCGGTGCTGCGGTCGACGACCCGCGAGACCGCGAAATCGATCACGCCCAGAAGGGCTGCCGCGCCGCAGGCGAAGACGAGCGAGTAGACGATGGCAATGCGAAAGGGTGAGGTATCGAGCAGCCCGATGATCCGCTGATCGGGGCTCGCGACGCGCCGCCGCCCCGCGCCCACTATTCGTCTTCGCGCAGGCTGTAGCCGGCGCCGCGCACCGTGTGGAGCAGGGGCTTGTCGAAGTCCTTGTCGATGGCCTGACGCAGACGGCTGATGTGGACATCGATCACGTTGGTCTGCGGGTCGAAGTGATAGTCCCAGACACCTTCGAGCAGCATGGTGCGGGTCACCACCTGCCCGCTGTGACGCATCATGAATTCGAGCAGCTGGAACTCGCGCGCCGTCAGCTCGATCTTCTTGCCGTTGCGCGTGACCCGCCGAGTCATGCGATCGAGCTCGAGATCGGCCAACTTCAGCTTCGTGGTGGTCTCGGCGTTGCCCGACTCGCCCCGCCGAGCGAGCGCATCGACCCGCGCCAGCAGCTCCGACATGTGGTACGGCTTGGTCAAGTAGTCGTCCCCGCCGGCCCGAAGGCCGGTGATGCGATCGTCCACATCGCCGAGCGCCGAGAGGATGAGCACGGGGAACTTGCGGCCCGTGGCGCGCAATGATTGCACGAGGGCGAGCCCGTCGAGCTTCGGCAACATCCGATCGACGATGGCCAAGTCGACGGCGATCGAGGAGGCCATGTGCAGGCCGGCGAGACCGTCTCCTGCCACGTCCACGGTGTGACCGACTTCCCGCAACGCATTGGCGAGGTAGTCGCGTCCAACCTCGTCGTCCTCAACGATCAGAATGTGCATGCCGCTATCTTACAGACGTTGAACCGGTGTTTGTCGCCACGCTAAGCTTCGCAGCTAACTTATGACTCCGAAAGGCTCCACGCAAATCGGGACCGCCCCGGCGCCCGGCGCGCCGGCCGCGACGCCGGGACCTTGCGACGTCGTGGTCATCGGCGGCGGGCCGGCCGGCTCGACGGCCGCCATCCTGCTCGCCGAGCGTGGCTAACCGCGCTCTGCGCGATGCTGCGTTGCTCCTCGTCCGTCCGCGCCTCGTCGCAGCGAGTCGAGGTCGGCGATTGAGGCCGGATCGATGCTGCGCGCTCGGCTGAAAGTCGCTTACGAATACCTCGCGCTCTACAGCTCGCTCACCTTGCTCGGGCTCATCTGCCTGACCTGGTCCGTGCTCGCCCTGCCCCTGTACTTGCTCCTGCCGGCTGACATCGGCACCAAGGTCGGGAGGTGCGGCATCATGCGGGGCTTTCGGATCTACGCCTGGTCGCTCGCCGTCACGCGCGCCTATCGGCTCGACCTCGGCGCCATCGACTCGTTGAGAGACGGCCCCTCGATGATCCTCGCACCGAACCATCCCTCGCTCATCGATGCGCTGCTCATCCTCACGCGCCACCCGAACATCGTGTGCGTCATGAAGGCGCAATTGATGCGCAACCTGTTTCTCGGCGCCGGCTCGCGTTTCGCGCGCTACGTGCCCAACGAATCCTCGCGTCAGATGATCAAGGAGTCGGTGGCTCATCTTAAGCGAGGGTGCTTGCTGCTGTTGTTCCCCGAAGGCACGCGCAGCCGGCAGTTTCCGATCAATCAGCTGGTCGGCAGTGTCGGCTTGATCGCGAAGCACGCCGCGGTTCCGGTCCAGACCTTGATCATCGAGACGGACTCGCCCTTCTTGAGCAAGGGCTGGCCGCTTTATCGTCGACCGAGTCTGCCGATCGTCTACAGGGTTCGATTGGGTAAGCGGTTCGCGCCCCCCGAGGACGTGGCCGCCTTCACGGCGGCGCTCGATCAATACTACCGGGACGAATTGCAGGGCGCGCTCCAACGCCGCTGGCTGAACAAGCCCTGAGCATGGTCGCGCCTTCGACGACGCACCTCGTGCTGATGCCGAGCTACAACCCGGGAGCCCGCGTCGCCGCCACCGTCGGCGCCGCCCTCGCGCAGTGGGATCCCGTGTGGGTGATCGTCGATGGCAGCACCGATGACTCCCCGGCGCGGCTCAAAGCGATGGCCGCGGACCACACCGGGCTCAGAGTGCTCGTGCTGCCGCGTAACCGGGGCAAAGGCGCCGCCGTGTTCCACGGGCTCTGCGAAGCGGCGGCGTGCGGCTTCACGCACGCCCTGACCATGGATTCGGACGGACAGCATCCGGCCGAGCGCATCGTCGAATTCATGCGGGTCTCGCAATCACACCCCTCGAGCATGGTGCTGGGTCGGCCGATATTCGACTCGAGCGCCCCGAGCCTGCGCGTGCGCGGCAGAAGGATCTCCAACTGGTGGGCGAACCTCGAGACCCTATGGGCCGGAATCGGGGACTCGCTGTACGGGTTTCGCGTCTATCCGATCGCCCCCCTACTCGAGGTGATGCGCCGGCAACACTGGATGCGGCGCTTCGACTTCGATGCCGAAGCCGCGGTGCGGCTTTCGTGGCGCGGGGTCGAGGCCATCAACATCGGCGCAGCGGTGCGCTACCTTCGGCCGGAGGAAGGCGGCGTGTCGCATTTTCGCTATGGGCGCGACAATGTGCTGCTCTCCTGGATGCATTTTCGCTTGTTCTGCGGATTCCTGTTGAGATTGCCGGTGTTGGCGGCGCGGCGGCTCGCGCGCGCGAGGCGTTGAGCCAGGCAGGCCGCGGCGCGAGGGCTGCAGCGCATTTGCCCCGCGTGGCCGGGCGGATTACTCAGACGGGTTCCTTCGGTTTGCGCGCACGATATTCTGAGAATACGCCGAGCTCGACGTGACGGTGCACGTCGACGAAACCCGCCGCGCGCAGGGCGGCGAGTATTGACCCCGGGTGCACGCAGGCCTCGATCGTATCCCAGAAGTAGCGGATGAGCTCCGGCGTGTCACGATGCGCCGCCATGCAGCGCGCCATCCATGGCACTACACGCTTCATGTATGCCTTGAGCAGAGCGCGTGGCAGGCGCCCCTCCGGCGGGGTGATCTCCAGGAGGCACACGAGCCCGCCCGGAACCAGAACGCGCTCGTACTCGCGAAACGCCGCGGACAGGTCCTCGATGTGTCGCAGGGCAAATCCCATCGAGACGAAATCGGCACACTCCGCGGGTGCGGGAATCGCTTCCGCGATGCCTGAGACCATGCGCACACCCGGCGGCACGTTCGCCCGTTCCAGCATCCCGACGCTCGGATCCACGCCGATCACCGAGCCCGAAGGCCCGACCAAGCGCGCCGCTTCCCGCGCGATGAGTCCCGTACCCGTGCCGATGTCCAAGACCCGCATCCCCGATTTGAGGCCCGCCCTGTGCAGGGCCTGCCGCCGGTAGCGCGAGCCGCTGCCGAAGGCCATTGCGCGCTCGATGCGATCGTAATCTCGAGCGGTGCGGTCGAATAAGCGGCGGACCCAGCCGGCGCGGTCGGCTGTTTCTGCGTAATACTGCGTGAGCGGCGGATGCGGTGCCTGTGGCATTGGAACCCCGAAGCTGGCGACGGGCAAGCGGGTTGCCGCTCCCGCGGGCACCTATATAATGCCAGCAAAGGGCGTCTAGAGCCCTTGGCACCTTAGAGAAACCAAGCTGAAAGTCATGCCCGACAAAGCGTCGCTCGTGCAACCGTCGGCGCCGCCGGCGGATGTCGATCTTCAGCGGGAAATCGCCGCCCTCTTCGTCCAGGCCTTGAATTTGGACACATCGCCCGAGGACATCGATCCGCACGCGCCTCTGTACGGCGAAGGGTTGGGTCTCGATTCGATCGATATTCTGGAGGTCGCCTTGATCGTGTCGAAGAAATACGGCGTCCAGTTGCGGGCAGACAGCCAGGAAAACCACAAAATCTTTCGTTCTTTGAGGCACTTAGCGGATTACATCGCGGAGAAGAGAAGCAAGTGATCGGGCGCCTTCCGCGAGGGCTCAAGCTCGCTCTCGTCGCTGCGCTGATCGCCGCTTACGCGGGTCTCTCGCACTATAGCAACACGCAGGAGGCGCGCACCCTGGGTGCGGCGCTCGCGCTCGGGCCCTTGCTTGCCGGCCCCGCGCTCGTCGCACGGCGGGCAGGGCGGCTCGCCGCCACGCTCACGGCCGTGGCTGCGGCGCTGCTCTCGTATGCGTGCTGGCCGCTGCTCGAGAAGAACTTCTCCGTGGCCTATCTGTTACAAGAGTGCGGCATATACGGTCTCTTGGCGGTGGGCTTCGCGCGCTCTTTGCGCCCCGGGGAGACGGCGCTTTGCACGCAGCTGGCCGATCGGCTGCACGGTCCGCTCACGCCACGCGAGGTGCGCTACACGCGTCAGGTCACCTTGGCCTGGGCGGTATTTTTCGTGGCCATCACCGTAGCCACGCTCTCGCTCTACCTTGCGGCGCCGCTCTCGCTCTGGTCGGCATTCGTCAATTTCGTGACCCTCCCTCTGGTCGCTTCGATGTTCATCCTCGAGTACGCCGTGCGCCGTCACGTGCTGCCGCAGACCGACCATCGCGGCATCCTGGCGACGATGCAGGCATTCTTCGCGAGCCGATAGCGCTTCCGATGGACGTCACGCCGCTCTTGTCGCATCCGTCCGCCGGCGCCATCGTGGCCTACCGCGCGGGGCGAGCCATTGCGGCGGGGGAGTTTCTCGCCGATACCGCGCAGCTCGCCGAGCGCCTACCGCGTGCAGAGCATGTGCTCAATGCGTGTGTGGACCGCTATCAGTTCGCGGTCGGACTCGCCGCCTGTCTCACCACAGGTCGGGTGAGCCTCCTTCCCTCGACTCACACGCCGCAGCTGATCAAGCAACTCGCCGAGCTCGTACCGGATGCGGTCTGCCTCACCGACGAGCCGTGCTGCGATATCGACCTTCCGCGCGTTTATTTTCCCGGCTCCGCGAGCGGACAAGGGCGTCCCCGAGCGGCGCTCGCCTTCCGTGTGCCGCGGATCCCGTGCGCTCAGACGGCGGCGATCGTTTTCACCTCCGGTACCACGGGCGCACCGCTTCCCTACCGCAAGACCTGGGGTCGACTCGCGCGCTGCGTGCGCGACGGCGCGCAGGTGCTCGGACTCGACAACGGCAGGCCCCACACGCTCATCGGCACGGTACCGCCGCAACACATGTACGGCTTCGAATCGACGGTGCTCCTCGCCCTGCAGAGCGGCAACTCGTTCGGGGCGGAGCGGCCGTTCTTCCCCGCCGATATCGCCTCCGTCATCGCGGCGACGCCGCGGCCGCGCGCCTTGATCACGACGCCCGTGCACTTGCGCGCGCTCCTCGCGGCCGGCCTCGAGCTGCCGCCAGTCGATCTGATCGTATCTGCCACCGCCCCGCTCGCGGCGGAGCTCGCGCGTGAGGCCGAGGAGCGGTTCGCCGCGCGCTTGCTGGAGATCTACGGATCGACGGAAACGGGGCAGATCGCTCTGCGGCGCACACGTGAGTCCCACGCCTGGAAGCTCTGGCCCGGGGTACGGCTGCACGCCGATGACGGCCGGGTGTACGCTCACGGCGGGCATGTGGAACAGATGACGCCGATGTGCGACCTCCTCGAAATCATCGGTGAGGACGAGTTCGAGCTCCGCGGTCGAACGGCCGATCTCGTGAATGTCGCGGGCAAGCGCAGCTCTTTCGGCTATTTGAATTCACAACTGAACGCCATTCCGGGCGTGCTCGACGGAGCGTTCTTCCTGCGCGAGAGCAACGGCGCGGGAGTCACGGGCATCGTGCGTCTGGCGGCCGCGGTAGTCGCTCCGGGCCTCACCGTGGCCTCGCTGATGGAGTGCCTGCGGCACCGAATCGATCCGGTATTCCTGCCGCGACCGCTGCTCCTCGTCGACCGCCTGCCGCGCAACGCCACCGGGAAGCTCCCGCTCGAGGCACTCGAGTTACTCACAGATCGATACCTCGGCTCGCCTGAGGGGGAATCGGGTGCATCGCGATGATCGTGCGAGCGCTCGAGATCCCAGCCGACCACCCCGCATTCGCGGGCCACTTTCCCGGGATGCCTATTCTGCCCGGGGCGGTCTTGCTCGACGAGGCGCTCTATGTCATCGAGCGCGACCTGCGTCTCGACCTCACGCAGTGGCGGCTCTCCGCGGCAAAATTTCTGGAGCGGGTCGGCCCCGGCGATGCGCTCTCGCTGGAACATGCGGCAGCGCGAGACGATACGGTGCGATTCACAGTGCGCGTCGCAGGCCGACCGGCTCTCACCGCTACGCTTACGCGCGTCGCCGCAGGCGCTTGCGATGACGCCTAACCCCCCGTTCGAGCTCGAGCGCGGCGCGGCCGGGTCTGCCGCGCCCCGGCCGGGGGCCGCCGAATGGCTCGCGTACCGCGAGCGCGGGAGTGCGACCTTGCTGCGCTTGATGGTGTACCTCTCGTTACGATGGGGTCGCAGCGCGAGCCGCACTGTGCTTTATGGCATCGCCGGGTACTTCTTCTTGTTCGCCCCGAGCGCGCGCCGGCATTCACGCCGCTATCTCGAGCTCGCTCTGGGCAGAAAGCCGCGCGCTCGGGATCGCTTCCGCCACATCCTCTACTTCGCCACCTGTATCCACGATCGCGTTTATCTCATCAACGATCAATACGAGCGCTTCGAGATCACCATCGAGGGCGAGGCGCTCATGCGCGCGCAGCTCGCGTCGGGTCAAGGGGCCTTGCTGATGGGGGCGCACATGGGCAGCTTCGAGGTCATGCGCGCCATCGGAAAGCGCCGCATGGGGCTCGAGGTCTCGATGGCGATGTATGAGCAGAACGCACGCAAGATCCAGACGATGCTCGCGGCGATCAATCCGCGCGCGAGGCCCGATATCATCCCCCTCGGGCAAATCGATGCCATGCTGCACATCGCCGAGCGGTTGGAATGCGGTGCTTTGGTGGGCATGCTCGGTGATCGAACCCCGGGCGACGAGCCGGTGCAGGCTGTGCAGCTGCTGGGCGAATCGGCGTATATACCGACCGGACCGATGCGAGCCGCCGCCATTCTGCGCCGTCGGGTGATTCTCATGCTCGGCCTGTACCGTGGGGGCAACCGCTATCACGTGGTTTTTGCGCCGATCGCGGATTTCTCCGCCGTGACCTCGGGGACGCGCGATGCGGCGGTGAGGAGCGCCGTGGAGCGCTACGTGTCGCTCCTCGAGCGCTACTGCCGCAGCGACCCCTACAATTGGTTCAATTTCTTCGACTTCTGGCGCGCGCGATCCGACAAGCCGGCGGCATGAGGCGGCAGCGTGTCGGCATGCGATCCGCCGCAGCCGGCCTCGGCGCGCTCCTGTGGCTCGCCGCGCCGGGGGCGCGCGCAGCGTCCGCGGATCTCGACGAGCTGATGCGGCTCCTGGCTGCCCGACGAGAGGGCCAAGTGGAATTTGTCGAGCAGCATTATCGAAAGCTCTTGAAGCGGCCCGTCGAATCGTCGGGCATCTTGGTCTACGAGGCGCCCGACCGGCTCGAAAAGCGCACCCTGGAGCCGCGGGCCGAGACCCTGTCGATCACCGGTGAGCGGCTCAGCATCCAGCGCGGATCCCGCAGTCGTGCGCTCGATTTGACGGCTTACCCCGCGATCGGGCCGTTCGTCGAGAGCATGCGGGCCACCCTCGGGGGCAACCTCGGTACGCTTGCACGCATATTTACCGTCGATTTTGACGGCGATCTTTCGCACTGGACCTTGACGCTCGTACCGCGCGATGCGCAGGCTCAAAGCTACGTTTCGCGGGTGCGGATCGAGGGGGCTCGCGAGAGGCTCCTGCAAGTGGAGATTCTCGAGGCGGACGGCGATCACTCTGTCATGACCTTGCGCGAGCACCCGACGACCTCGAGCAGCCATCCGACCCCATGACGGTGCGCGAAGCGTGGGTCGTCGCGGCGTGGGTGTGCGCCCTCGCATTGGCGGCGGTGCTGGCGGCGCGTGCACGCTACATCGCCGATCTCTCGGCGTTCTTGCCGAGAAGCCCGACGCCCAGGCAGGCTCTGCTGGTCGATCAATTGCGCTATGGACCCACCTCGCGTCTCGTGCTCGTTGCGCTCGACGGCGCAGACGCCAAAACGCGCGCTGCGGTTTCCGTCGCGATGGCGCACCGCTTACGCGACGACCCCGAGTTCACGAGTGTCAACAACGGCGAGGAGATCTCGGCCGATAACGACCGCCGGTTTATTTACGAGCACCGATACCTCTTGAGCGAAGCGGTCACGCCGCAGCGCTTCTCCACCGAGGGCCTCAAGGCCGCGCTCGAGGAGACGATCGCCGACCTCGCCTCGCCGGAAGGGGTCGCGCTCAAATCCTTGGTTCCCCATGATCCCACGGGAGAGACCGTGCAGATCATCGAGCAGCTCTCGCGCACGCCTACCCCCCCGACGCGCGACGGCGTCTGGGTTTCGCCGGACGGCGCACGCGCCCTCCTCCTCGCTGAGACTCGAGCCGCGGGCTCGGACACGGATGCGCAGGAGCGCTCGCTCCAGGCCATCCGTGAGGCGTTCGCCGCCGCGCGGCGCGCTCCGGAATCGGCCGAGCCTCACGGGGTGAGATTGACGATGAGTGGACCGGGAGTGTTTGCGGTGACCGCACGCGCGAATATCGAGCAGGCCGTGGTCCGACTCTCGATCGCCGGCGCCTCGCTCATCGCCGTCGTGCTGCTCACGGTGTATCGCTCCCTCGCGGCGCTCGTCCTCGGACTCCTGCCGGTCGCAACGGGCGCACTGATCGGCGTTGCCGCGGTCGCCCTCGGATTCCCCGCCGTGCACGGCATCACGTTGGGTTTCGGCGTCACGCTCATCGGCGAGTCGGTGGATTACTCGATCTACTTTTTCATCCAGTCGCTGCGCACCGCGCCGCCGGGAGTCGATGCGCCGATCGGGGCATCGCCATGGCAGGAGCGGCTGTGGCCGACCATGCGTCTCGGCATGCTCACCTCGGTGTGCGGCTTCGCCTCGCTCCTGCCCTCGGGGTTCCCCGGACTCGCGCAGCTCGGCGCTTACTCGGTG
>DATHCO010000192.1:0-4071 GCA_035319505.1 Steroidobacteraceae bacterium
GGGGGTGCCGTCCCGATCGTCGCCGCCGGGGCAGTCATCGGCGCCATCGGAGTGAGCGGGGCCGGGGGGCAGGTGATCGGACGGCAGGACGAGATCTGCGCGCAGGCAGGGCTTCTCATGATACGCGACAAGCTCGGAGCGCACTGAGGTGAGTCGACATGCATAGTGAGACCGCTCGTGCAGTCAATACCGTCTCGATCGCCGAGCTCGAGCGTCGCTGGCGGGCCGTGCGCGAGCGCATGAGCGCGGAATGCATCGACGTCTTGGTCCTGCAAAACTCGAGCGACTGGGTCGGAGGGTACGTTCGCTGGTTCACAAACTGCCCCGCGACCAACGGGTACCCGACGACCGTGGTGTTCCCTTCGAGCGGCGGCATGTCGCTCATCGAGCAAGGGCCCGCGGGCGGCCTGCGCTCGTCGAGGAGCGATGAGATCCGATCCACCGGCATTGCACGGCGCCTGACCACTCCGAGCTACCCGTCGGTCGGCTACACCGGGAGCTACGATGCCGAATTGGCTGCCGCGGAGGTGAGGGCATTCGCTGCCGAGCGCATCGGGCTGGTGGCGCCGGCAGCGATGTATCACAGCTTCGGCATGCATCTGCGCGAGTCGCTCCGCGGCCTCGAGCTCGTGGACGCGACCGATCTCGTCGATCGGATCAAGGCGGTGAAGAGCGATGAGGAGCGGATGCTCATCCGCCAAGTCGCCGGTATGCAAGATCAGGTGATGGCGCGCGTTCGTGAGTTCATCCGGCCGGGACTCAAGGACTTCGAGATTGCCGCGTACGCTCAGTATGTGGGGCAGCAGCTCGGCAGCGAGCAGGGGATCTTCCTGTGCTCATCCGCCGCACCCGGCGAAGCCGCGAGCTTTCGGCCTCGTTTCAGGCAGGGTCGGACCGTGAGCCACGGGGATGTGTTCTCGCTGCTGATCGAGAACAACGGGGCGGGTGGCTATTACACCGAGCTCTCGCGCATGTTCGTGCTGGGGCGCGCGAGCCCAGAGCTCAAGTCGGCGCATGCGGCCGTGCTGGAGGCCCAGCGCTACGCCTTGTCGCTTCTCAAGCCCGGGGCGTCTTGCAGGGAGATCTACGCGCGCCACAACGAGTACTTGCGAGCGAGAGGGCTGCAGGAGGAAAGACGCTTGAGCATCCACGGCATGGGCTATGACATGGTCGAGCGGCCGCTGATACGCGACGATGAGCCCATGCAGATCGAGGAGCACATGATTATCGTGTGCCATCCCGGTATTCATAACGATCACATGTTCGTCCACAACACGGAGGTGTACGTGATCGAAGCCGAGGGCGCGTCCGAATCTCTGCACCGCGCCCCCAAGTCCATCGTCGAGCTCGACTAGAGAGGGTTCTCGCTCAGTGCAGCGGGAACACGGCGTTGAGCTGGCCCGTCCCGGAGCTCTCGAAGTAAGGCGTCACGACCTCCACCCGACCCTGGTACTCGTCCCAACCGAGCGCCCCCATGAGCATCGCGGTATCGTGCATCCAGCCCTCCCCGAAGCAGGTCTTGGCGTAAGTCGGCAGCATCGCGGTGAACTCCTTGAAGCGACCCTGCTCCCACAGCTCGATCACGCGCTCATCGACTTGCCGATAGAACTCGTCGCTGATGGTGAGTGTGCCGCGCTCGACGTTCTTGTTGTCGTGGATGCGGTGTGAGAGCGAGCCGCTCGCGACCAGGGCGACTTGGCTCTCGGAGGCACGGATCGCCTCGGCGATGGCGGCCCCGACGGTGCGGCTTTCCTCGTGCGAGGCAAAGGCACACCAGGCCGCGATGGGGACGATCTTGAGCGAGGAGGGCATGCGCATGAAGTGCAGCGGTACCAACGTGCCGTATTCCACGTCGAGCGACTTGATGTGATGGGCACGGGTGCGCACGCCCTTGCGCGTCGCCGTCTCTGCGATGGCGTCGGCCAGCGCCGGATTTCCCTCGTAGCAGTAGTGCAGGTCCTGGATGAAGTGCGGGAACTCGTTGCTCGTGAATAGCCCCTCGAAGTGAGCACAGCCGTTCAGGTGATAACCCGAGTTCACCAGCCAATGCGTGTCCAGGATCACCACGGTATCGGCGTTCGCCGCGCGAATGCGCCGCCCGATCTCCTCGAGGCCGGATATCGCAGGCTCACGGATTCCGTGCAAGGGACCGGGCAGCTCCGACAAGAAATTCGACGGCACGTGCGTGACCTTTGCGGCCAGTACCAGCTCTCCCATGGCGTCTCGTCCTCTTCGGGGTGGGGCTCGGATATTCACTAATATGTGAGTGATTATCCAGGTCGGTAGGGGCGCTGGACGATACGTAGTTGTACTTAGCCGGACCCTGGCCAGGCGTTCTGTGCGGGCGGCGCGGGCTGCTATGATGCCGCACCGGCGCCCCACACGTAATCTCACATAAAACTGAATAAGATTATAATCTTATACATAGTATCTATAAATTACTTATATAGGGTGAGAACCGCGTGCATTCCATCATCGGACTCGATGTCGGAGGAACCAAGATCGCGTGCGTCGAAGGGACGCTCAGCGCAGAGATTCTGCAGCGCCACGAGCTCCCCACCCACGCGGAGCAGCCCTTCGAGGCGACGTTTCCGGCCGTGATCGAGCTCGCTCGCCAACTGCTCGGCGGGGCGCAGCGCGCCGGACGGCGCGTCGCCGCACTGAGCGTTGCGATCGGTGGGCCGCTTCGAATTCGGGACGGCGTGCTGCTCAACCCGCCGCACCTGCCCGGTTGGCACAACGTCGCTCTCAAGGCGCGGCTCGAGCACGAGTTTCCCGCGCTCCCCGTGTACATCGAGCATGACGGGAACGCGGGAGCGCTCGCGGAGTTTCGCTTCGGCGCCGGCCGTGCGCGGCGCGGCCTGAGGCATCTCGTGTTTCTGACGTTCGGAACGGGCCTCGGGGCGGGATTCGTGCTGAACGGAAAGCTTTTGCGCGGGGCGTGCGATACGGCCGGCGAAGTCGGCCATTGGCGGCTCGCGCCGGACGGCCCCCTGGGATTCGGCAAGCGCGGATCGTGGGAGGGCTTCGCCTCGGGTGCCGGGCTCGTGGAGCTGGCTCACGGGATGTTCCCACAGCGCTGGCTGCGCGAGACCCCGATTCGCGCGCTGGTCGATGCGATGCTCGCCGACGATCCCGAAGCCTTGACGGTAGCCGAGGAAGCGGGGCGGCGCATGGGAGCCGGGCTCGCCTTGCTGATTGACGCTCTCAACCCCCAGATCATCGTGCTCGGATCCCTTGCCGTGGCGCTCGGTGATCGAGTGTTGCGCAGCGCGCGCGAGGTCGTCGCGGCAGAGGCGTTGCCGCAGGCCGTGGCGGCCTGCGACATCGTCCCCTCCGCGCTTGGCAAGCGCATCGGCGATGTGGCAGCCCTGATGGCGGCGCTCAACGTCGCATCGATTGCGAGGCGTGCCTCGCGGGAGCTCGAGGCGAACGCCGAGGAGATGCGGCGGTGAGGGTCTTGTCCGTGTTCGCACATCCGCGGCGCGAATCCTTCACCGGCGCGGTGCAGGAGGCGCTCGCAGTGGGAGTCAGGGAGTCGGGCCATGAGATCGAGGTGGCGGATCTGTATCGCGAGGGATTTCGCGCGCTGTTGCAGCCCGAAGACTACGCGCAGTTCCGCGGTGAGGCGATGCCGGAGGAGGTGCTGCGTGAGCAGCGGCGCATCGAACGGGCGGATGCTTTGGCACTCGTATTTCCGGTGTGGTGGTGGTCGTTCCCGGCGGTGTTGAAGGGATGGATCGACCGCGTCTTTAGCGATGGCTGGGCCTACAGCTTCGAGCCGGGTATGTCGCGCGGAAAGCTCCGGGACCGCCCGACACTCGTCCTGGGCGTGGCCGGGTCGCGCGAGTCCACCTATGCGAGGTACGGCTACGGCGAGGCGATGCGCCTGCAATTGGACGTCGGGATTTTGGGGTATTGCGGTCTGCGCGACGTCGAGATGCACATCCTCTACGATGTCGAGCAAGGCCCGGCCGTGCGTGATGGCTACCTCGACAAGGCGCGCATGCTCGGGCGTCGGCTGCTCTCGCCGGACAGGCAACCCCGCGTGCCGCCGCTCGGCAGCGATCG
>DATHCO010000193.1:0-3920 GCA_035319505.1 Steroidobacteraceae bacterium
ACCCGCGAGAATACCGACATCGGCATTCACTATGCGAACTATCCGAACGGGTGCACGAGAAACATCATCAGCACCGGAGTGTCTTTCGGAAACTGCCAGGTGCCTCCCGGGAGCCCGTCCGTCAACAACTACAACCTGGCGCAGAACGATTTCAACCCGGTGACCTATACCGGGATCCGCGTCGAGGCGCTCTACAAGATCAACGAGGACTGGAACGTGCTGCTCGCGCAGTCCTACCAGAACATGCGATCGCAGGGGGTTTTCTACGAAATGCAGCAAACCTCCGGCTATATCAATCCCCAGCCGCTGCCGGATCTGTCGGTCGAGAACTTCGAGCCGACCTACGATTACGACAAGTTCGAGAACACCTCGCTCACCGTGAACGGGCGCATCGGTGACTTGAAGCTCGTGTACACCGGCGGCTACCTCGTGCGCCACATCGAGCAGAACGGCGACTACACGGCCTATGCGCGCGGCGTGTATGCCGACTATTACCAGTGTATTCCGGGGACGGCCACCACGGTCGGCAAGTGCTATTCACCCTTGGGATACTGGCACGACAAGGAAACCAACGATCACGACAGTCAGGAATTTCGCGTGAGCACGCCCGATGACTGGCGGCTGCGCGGCATCTTCGGCCTGTTCTGGGAAGAGTACATCATTCACGAGAACATCGATTGGTTCTACAAGGAAGTGCCGCCCTGCACATCGACCGACAACGTCAATTGCCTCACCGACGTCGGCCCGGGCCCCGGCACACAGGTGAACAATCCGAACATCCGCCCGGACAACGAATCCTATTTCGACGACATCACTCGGACCTATCGGCAGCAGGCGCTCTTCACCTCGATCGACTTCGACATCATCCCGAAGGTGCTCACGCTCACCGGCGGCACGCGCTACTACCGGATCAATGCCACCGAGGTCGGATTCTCCGCGAGCAGCTTCGGCTGCTTCGAGGACGGCCCGCCGCCCTGCACCGGGAACCAGCCGCCGCCCTACGGCACGGAGGCGCCGGGGAACGACTTCTCCAATAACGAGACGCGCGAAGGGCTCAACCGCACCTACTCCGGTTTCAAGAGCCGCGGGAACCTCACCTGGCACGTGACGCCGGATGCGCTGCTCTACTACACCTGGTCGCAGGGCTATCGACCCGGGGGCTTCAATCGCGGCACGACCACGCGCACGCCGCCGGGCACGAACTACACCTACGCGGAGCCCGAGATCTACTATCCCGATACCCTAGTCAACAACGAGATCGGCTGGAAGACCCAATGGTTCGACCACCGCCTCGAGGTGAACGGCGCGGTCTACCAAGAGGATTGGCACAACTCGCAGATCGAGCTGTTCGAGCCCTGCTGCTTCGGGAATTTGAGCTTCGTCGTCAACGGCCCGAACTATCGGGTCCGCGGAACGGAGCTCCAGGCGGTCGCGCGCGTGACGCACGGCCTCACCGTGCAGGGCTCGATGGCGCTCAACTGGAGCACGCTCGTGAGCGCACCCTACCTCTATGCCACGAACGGTCAGCCGATCGTCACCATCGTCAACCCTTTCGGCGCTCCGGGCAGTCCCCTGGCGCAGTCACCGCCCTTCGAGGGGAACTTGCGCGCACGTTACGAATTCGCGGTGAACGACTACAAGGCATTTTGGCAGATCGGGCTCACCCACCAGGCGCATTCGGTCTCCTCGACCACCAGCATCCCGGCGATCGACGAGCCCGGCTACCGCTATTATGAGCCCGGCTTCTGGACCTACGATGCCTCGCTCGGCGTCGGCAAGGACGCCTGGACGGTGACGGCGTACGGTCAGAACTTGAGCGATACGCGTGCCGATCTCTACGAGAACGCCAACCAGTTCGTCGATGCGAAGACGGTCAATCGCCCGCGCACGATCGGGGTGCGGGTCGGCTACAAGTTCTGATTCCGGCCTCGCGCGCCGGCGGACTCGACCGATGTGCTACTAGGCTGTAGGGTGGGCCGCGATGCCCACCTTACAGCCCGAAGACTCGCGGCGAGTCATCCGCTCCGTCGGATCCATGTATGCGCCTGCCTGGTACGTCACGCTCGCGGCGGCGCTCGGGTTGGCGCCGCTCGCATCATGCGTGAGCCCCGCACAGCGCGCGGACCTCATCGCTCAAGAGTCGGGCTTTCACAAAGAGATCGTGACAGGCATCCTATTCCGACATGTCCTCTACCGGAGCTCGGCTCGCGCCCTCGATGGTCCACGAAGCGCGCGCGCTGCAGGCCAGACGAGCGAGCTGCCCACCGGAGCGGCGCGCCGCGCTGCCGGCTCACTGCACGTCTACATCGAGGGCGACGGCTCGCCTTTCTTCCCCACGCGCGACCTCATCGCAGCCGATCCGACGCCACGCGAGCCGCTGATGCTTCGATTGATGACTTTGGATCCCTCGCCCAGCGTTTATCTCGGACGGCCCTGCTACTTCGGCCTCGCCGCGGACCCGGGCTGCGGCCCGCTACTCTGGACGTTCCGCCGCTTTGCGCCCGAGGTGCTCGATAGCATGGAACGGGTGTTGCGCGCGCAGAGCGCACGCTCGGGAGCGAGCGAGATCATGCTCTTCGGCCACAGCGGCGGCGGGACGCTCGCCGTCCTTCTCGCGCAGCGCGTCGAGAGCGTGACGCGGGTCGTGACCATCGGCGCGACGCTCGACACCGCCGCCTGGTGCGAGCTGCACGGCTACTCACCGCTCATCGGCTCCGCGAATCCCATCGATGAGCCGCACGATCGGGCAGGCCTCGAAAGCTTGCACCTCGTCGGCGAGCACGATACGAATACACCGCCCGCACTGATTCGCGCCGCCGCGCGCGCTCGAGGCGGCGAAGCCGTTGAGGTCATCTCCGCATTCGATCACAACTGCTGCTGGGAGCGCGTGTGGCCCGACATCCTGCGCAAGATCTCGCCCCGGACCGACGCGATCCCACCCTGAGTTGACAGGCCTCGCCCCCGGAGGATATGGTCGATCGTGCGCGACAGAAAGCGCTCACAGCGCACATTTGGGGATGCTGTGCCGCAAATTAGGGATGCTGTGCCGTGAAGAGGATCACTCCGCGGGGCGCGCGCGCCGCTCTCAGCGCCGCCGTAGCAGCAGCGGCGGGCCTGTCGCTTGCGGGCTGCGGTGCCCGGGTCGTCGCAAGCTTTAACACCGAAACGGCCGTCGTCACCTTCACGGTCGGGGGATCGGTGTCGGGCCTCTCGGGCTCGGGCCTCACGTTGCAAAATAACGGCGGGGACACCCTGGCGATCGGCGCCAACGGAGCGTTCACCTTCCCGACGACCCTCATCACCGGCAACTCCTACAACGTATCGGTCCTCACGCAGCCGAGCGCCCCGAACCAGACCTGCGCGGTGACGCACGGCAGCGGCATCGTATCGGGTGGCAACATCACCGGCATCCAGGTGGTATGCGCCGACAAGGACTCCCCCTTGGACACCATCGGCGGCTTCGCGAGCGGCGTGCTGGGCTCCGGCCTGGTGCTCCAAGATAACGGCGGCGATGAACTTGTCGTCCCATCGACGGGCTCATTCACCTTCGCGACCGCGCTTCCCGCCGGCATGCCCTATAACGTCACGGTCCTCAGTCCGCCGATCAATCCCTATCAAAATTGTGTGGTCGCCGCAGGCAGCGGCACGACCGGCGGGGACAACGTCACCAACGTTTCGGTTTCGTGCCAGACGAACCCCAATCCGGCCTACACCATCGGCGGCACGGTGACCGGCATTTCCGGCGCCTCCCCGCTCGTGCTCCAGGACAACGGCCGTGACAATCTCACGCTATCTGCCGACGGGCCGTTTCAGTTCTCCCTGCCGATTCCGAGCGGCAGCAGCTACAACGTTACCGCGCTATCCGCGAGCGGGCAGCAAAGCCAGACCTGCGCTTTCACGGACGCGAGCGGCATCGTGGA
>DATHCO010000194.1:0-4295 GCA_035319505.1 Steroidobacteraceae bacterium
AGGTCGCAATGGGCTCGCCGAACTGCTTGCGCGCCAGGGCCTGCTGCGTCGCGAGCGCGATCAGCGTTTTCATCCCTCCCACCGCTCCGCCGCCCAGGCCGGTGCGGCCGTTGTTCAGGATGGCCATCGCCACCTTGAAGCCTTTCCCCTCGGCGTCGAGCACGTTTTGCGGGGGGACTTTCACATCGAGGAAGCTCACCGTGGTGGTCGAGGAAGCGCGGATTCCCATCTTGTCCTCGTGATGCCCGTGGCTCACGCCCGGCCAGGCCGCCTCGACCATGAAGGCCGTGATCTTTCCGGCCTCCGACGCCGTGCGCGCGAACACGGTATAGAGATCCGCGATACCGCCGTTCGTGATCCAGATCTTCTCGCCATTCAGAATCCAGCTGCCATCCGCACTCTGCTCCGCGCGCGTGCGGATGCTCGCGGCATCGGAGCCCGCGCCGGCCTCGGTCAAACAGAAGGCCGCGATCATCTCGCCACTCGCGAGCTTGGGCAGGTAGCGGGCGCGCTGCTCGGGGTTGCCGAAGAGCAGCAGCCCCTTCATGCCTATCGAGCTGTGCGCGCCGATGGTGAGCGATACCGAGCTGTCGTAGCGGCTGCTCTGACTCAGCACACGCGCATAGCCTGCGTTCGACAGGCCGAGGCCGCCATGCTCCTCGGGAATGATGAGCCCGAACAGCCCGAGATCGCGCAGGCCCTGGATGAACTCGGCGGGTTGCGCCCCCTCGCGATCCCAGCGCTTGAAGTCCGATTGATGCGACGCCAGGAACTGATCGATGGCCTCGATCATCATGCCGAGGACCTCGCGGTCCTTGTCGGCCAGCTTCGGATAGGGAAACAGGTCGTCTTCGATGATGCGCCCCGCCATCAGGCTCTTTACAACGCTCATACCCGCCCCTCGCCCCTTCGAGCCCTACTCTGCAACGCGGTCGATGACAAGATCCCGCACGCCGTCGCGCCCGACATCATAGGTAAGTTCACCGTACAAATCGCCGGCCGCCGGCAGCGGCTGCCCGCTGAAGGAGACCCGCGCCGTGATCGATACGCGCTGACCCGCGGTCAGCACCCGCCCCGGCATCATGGAATCGGCCGACGAGAGGTGAATCTGTGTGCCGATGGCGGAGCTCGTCAAACGCTTGGCTGCCAGGGGTGGACCCTGGCTGCCGGGCTCGCGCGCAAACACGAACAGCAAGGCATCCCCCGTGAGGCGCGACTTGAGTGCGGGGGCAATGCTCAGATTCACCGTTGCCTCGCCCGGGGGTGCGCCCGCGGGCGATGTCGCCGGGGTCGGCGCCCCGGGCGGCGCAGAGACACCCGCGCCAGCCTGCCCGCCACTCGCATTGAGGTCGGCGGTCCCGAGCTCGGCAATTCTCTGATCGAGTATGGCCTCTATCTCGGGCGGTGGATTGAGGCTCTTCAGCGATTGCCAGCGGCTGCGCGCCACGGCCCGATCGCCGCGCGCGGCCGCCGCGAACCCCCCGTACAGCAAGGCCTTGGGGTTGTCCGGTGCGAGCGCGACGGCGCGCTCGAATAGTTGTGCTGCCTCCGGGGTGATATTGCCGTCCGAGCGCATGCTCGTGGTCTCGCCCAGACCGAGCAATGCATCCACGTTGTTCGCATCCAGCCGATGCGCCTGCTCGTAGGCGTGAATGGCATCATCGATGCGCTCCAGGACTTCGTAGGAGCGGCCCAGCATCAGCCAGCCCTCGATGTCGTTCGGCTGCTCCTGTAGGCGCTTTTCGAGCTTGGCGACCATTGCCAGCACTTGCGGGCTCGCCTTCGGCGCGGGCGCCTGCGCATGCCAGTCCCAATTGGACCAGAGTGGATACAAGCCCGCCGCGGCGCCGATCACGAGCGCTGCCGCCAGTGCGCCGAGCAGGCGGCTCTGGCGGTGGCGCAGGAGCGGCAATGCCACGGCTGTGGCTGCGATCGCAGCCATGCATGCTGCGATGAGGAGAAAGGTCTTCATCGATTAATTGGCCCCTCGAGGGACCTCGTCGTCCAACGGCATGCGCGAACGCTGGCGCACGACACGAACGATGATGATTCCGCCCAACGCCAGCATGATAAACGGAGCGCCCCAGATGATCAGGGTCTTCGTCTCGAGCGGCGGACGAAAGCGCACGAAGTCGCCGTAGCGGTCCGTCATGAACCTGAAGATCGCATCATCGCTCGCCCCCGCCAGGAGCATCTCGCGCACTTGTCGGCGAAGATCTGCCGCGAGCTCGACATTCGAGTCGGCGATCGATTCGTTCTGACAGACGAGGCAGCGCAGCTCCGAGGTGATGCGCTCGAAACGCGATTGCAGAGCGGGATCCTCGAGCTGACCGTACTCATCGACCGCCTGCGCGGCCTCGACGACTCGCGCGCCGCTCCCCACCACGCCCAGCACGCAGAGCGCCGCAACCCCGAGCGCTGCGGCCCGGCGCGGCGAGGGGCCGCGCGCGAGACCGCTCACGCGCCGCCCCGACGTGCGGCGGAGATCCGCGGCAGAAACTCCTGCGACCAGACCTCGGCCGTCATCGGCGAGATCCACTTGAAGACCACTCGCCCGTGCGCGTCGACCAGGTAGGTCTCGGGCGCGCCGTAGACTCCCCAATCGATTGCGGTGCGGCCGTCGGTGTCGAAGGCGACCGCCTGATAGGGATTACCGAGTTGCTTGAGCCACTGCATCGCCTTGTCTCGCTCGTCCATGTAATCGAGCCCGATGATCGGCACCACCCGCTGCTGCGAGATCGCGAGCAGCTCCTCATGCTCCTGGCGGCAGGCGGCGCACCAAGTACCCCAGACGTTCAGCACGTACACCTGTCCCTTGAGAGTGGCATTGCTCACGGTACGCGTCGGATCGAGCACGTCGGTGAGCGAGAACTGCGGCGCGGGCTTGCCGATCAAAGGAGACGGGAGCGCGTGAATGTCGCGGTTCGGATTGAGCCCGAACGCAAAGAGGATCGCGAGCGCAATGAACGCCGTGATCGGCAAGATGAACTTCCACATCAGCCTGACCTCGGCAAGTCAGAGGGTCCCGAGACGCGGCTCCGGGCCGCGCGGCGCGGCCAGCGCATCGCTCGAGGTCGCCGGCACCCGCAGGCGATAGCGCCGGTCGGTTGCGGCAATCAACCCTCCGATCGCCATGACGAATGCCCCCAGCCAAATGTAGCGGACCAGCGGCTTGTATTGAATGCGCATGCTCCAGGCGCCCGCGCCCAAGGGGTTTCCCATGGCCACGAACAGGTCGCGCGACCAATTCACCGAAATCGCGGCTGCACTATTGTCGGTTTGCTGCACCCAGAAATGGCGCTTCTCCGGCTGAAGCACCGTCACCAGCTTGCCGCCGCGCCTCACTTCCACCACCGCCCGCACGGCATCGTAGTTGGGTCCGCGCACGTCGGAGGCGCTCACGAACTTGAAATCATAGCCGGCGATCGAGTACGTCGTGCCGGGCTTTAGCGCCACGTCCTTCTCGATCTTGTAGCTCTGGACACCGCTCGCGCCGATCGCGAACATGCCGACCCCCGCGTGCGCGATCGACATGCCGAGAAGGCCCGCGGTCAGTGCCTGGCGACGGATCAGGCGACGCACCGGCTCGAACAGGGCCGAGAACATGATCCAGAGCCCGAAGCAAAAGCCCGCGAGGCCGACCCAGTGAAAGGAACCGAAGCCCCATCGCTGCACGGCGAGAGAGAGCGCCAGGGCGAGCCCGAGCATTGCAATCAAGCGCGCGAGCGGCATCGTGAGCTTGCCGCGCCGCCAGGTGGCGTGCATGCCGATGGCGAGAAATACCATGAGCGGCAACATCGGCACCAAGAACATGATGGCGAACACCGGCGGGCCGACCGATATCTTACCGATGCCGAGCAGCTCGTAGACCAGGGGCGACAGCGTCCCCCACAGCACGAGTGCCGCGACGCTCACGAGGACTACATTGTTGACGAGCAGGAAAAATTCACGCGAGTACAGCTCGAAGCCGCCGGGCACGTAGAGCTTGGGCGCACGCCACGCGTACAAGGTGAGCGAGCCCCCGATCGTCGCGACCAGGAAGCCGAGAATGTACAGCCCGCGCGTCGGATCGCTCGCGAACGAGTGGACCGAGACGAGAACGCCCGAGCGCACGAGGAACGTCCCCACGAGACTCAAGGAGAATGTGAAGATGGCGAGCAGCAAGGTCCAGCTCTTGAAGATGCCGCGCTTCTCCGTGACGGCGAGCGAGTGGATCAGCGCGGTGCCGACCAACCACGGCATGAACGAGGCGTTCTCGACCGGATCCCAAAACCACCAGCCCCCCCAGCCGAGCT
>DATHCO010000195.1:0-6835 GCA_035319505.1 Steroidobacteraceae bacterium
ATGAGGGCGCCACGGTCTACGTCACCGGCCGCACCGTCGCGCGCGGCACCTCCCCCCTTCCGGGCACCATCGGCGAAACCGCCGCGGAGGTCGACCGCCGTGGAGGCAAGGGCATTCCCGTGCAGGTCGACCACGCCGACCTCGGGCAGATCGCCGCGCTCTTCGAGCAGGTCCGGCGGGACCAGGGCCGCCTCGACATCCTGGTGAACAATGCGATCGCGATTCCTGCGGAGCTCACCCGGCCGGGCGCGTTCTGGGAAAAGCCCCTATCCAACTGGGAGATGATCGATGTCGGGCTGCGCTCGAATTTCGTGGCGGCCTGGCATGCCGCGCAGTTGATGGTGCCGCAGAGGTCCGGCCTGATCGTCGCGCTCTCCGGCTATGTCGGAGTGACCTATACGTACAGCGTCATCTTCGGCACCTGCAAGACCGCGACCGACCGGATGGCGCACGACATGGCCATCGAGCTCAAACCCTACCACGTGGCTTCGCTGTCGCTGTGGCAGGGGTTCACCTACACCGAGCGAGCTCAGGAGAACCTGAGGACAGTCCCCGGCATGGCATCGCAGCTCAAGAGCGCCGCCGGTACCTCGGTGCAGTTCCCTGGGCGCATCATCGCGGCGCTCGCCAAGGACCCGGGCCTCATGAGGCGCTCGGGCGGGACCTTCATCAATGCGGAGCTCGCACAGGATTACGGCATCACCGACATCGACGGGCGGGTGATCCCATCGCTTCGTGCCGAGCGTGGCTCGCCGATCTGGATGCCGGTGGGGGACAGTCGATGACGGAACGCCGATTCGATGGTCGTGTGGCAGTGATCACCGGCGCCGGCCGGGGGCTCGGGCGCGCATATGCGCGCCTGTTGGGCTCGAAGGGGGCGAAGGTGATCGTGAATGACCCGGGCGGCAGCTTGAAAGGCGAAGGGACCGATGCCGGCCCTGCCGAAACCGTGGTGCGCGAGATCATCTCCGCAGGCGGCGAGGCCGTTGCCTGCACCGAATCGGTGGCGACGCCGCAGGGCGGCAAGGCCATCATCCAGGCGGCGCTCGATGCGTTTCGCCGCATCGATGTCCTCATCCACAACGCGGGTAACGTTCGCTACGGCTCGCTCGAGGAGATCACGCAGGAGGACTTCGAGGCGGTCGTCGACGTCCATCTCATGGGCGCGTTCCACGTCGTGCGCCCCGCGTTCCCGATCATGGCCAAGGCGGCCTACGGCCGCATCGTGTTGACCTCCTCGATCGGCGGTCTTTACGGCACGAAGAGAGTGGTGAACTATGGGGTATCCAAGGCCGGCATCATCGGACTCAATAACGTGGTGGCAATCGAGGGCGCAGAGCGGGGCGTGAAAAGCAACATCATCCTGCCGGGCGCCGTCACCCGCATGGCGGAGGGGTTGGATACTTCCCAGTATCCGCCGATGGGTGCGGAGCTCGTCGCGCCGGTGGTGGGCTGGCTCGCCCATGAGTCCTGCTCGATCAGCGGCGAGATGCTGATCTCCATGGCCGGCCGGGTAGCGAGGGCGTTCATCGCCGAGACCGAAGGCGTCTACCGCCCGTCATGGTCCATCGACGAGGTGGCGGATGAGATCGAGGCCATCCGCGACACCGGCCGTTTGTGGATGCTCCCGGCAACGTCGGGCTATCTCGATCATCTGCAGCGCAGCTTCGAGATGGCTCGAACGGGCGCGAGCCACAAGGGCGCGCCCGAAGCGGGCGGAACATCGGTACCACTGAAAAGCGAGACTTGAGATGAACGACCTCACCGAAGAACTCAACACCCTGCTCGAGCGCGACAGGATTCGCCGCTGCATCGCGGCGCTCGCGCGGGGCGAGGATCGCCGCGACGCAGAGTTGATCCGCGCCTCCTACTGGCCGGATTCGACCAGCGACTACGGCGTGTTCGCCGGCACCTTCGATGAGTACCTTGCCTGGGTCGTGCCGGGCTCGCCCGCGATCCCGGTGACCCAGCACGTCCTCGGTCAGAGCATGATCGAGCTCGAGGGCGGCACGGCACGCGCCGAAACTCACGTCACCTCGTACCACCGGGTCAAGATGGGGGCGGAGGAGCGCGACACCGTCATCGGCGGCCGCTACCTCGACCGGCTGCAGAAGCGCGCGGGCGAATGGCGGATCGCCCATCGCACCATGCTCTATGATTGGTTCCAGGATTTCGGCACGTCGATCGACTGGTCGAAGGGCATCATGGGGCTGCCCTTCAGCGCCGACCACTACACCGGCAGAGCCGTGGGCGATTACAGCGAAACCTTCTTCGGCAAGAGATCGCCTCGTCGATAGGCCCCCGCGGCGTCGACAGTCAGAAACACGAGCGCGCTCAACGCAGGAGGTCGCATGGAAGAGGGTCGCATGTCGCCGCTTTCAGGTAAGGTCGCCGTCGTCACCGGCGCGAGTCGTGGCATCGGGAAGGGGATCGCGCTTGCGCTCGCCGCCGAAGGCGCGACTATCTACGTCACCGGGCGCACGGTGACGCCGGGCACCTACCCGCTGCCGGGCACGGTCGGGGAAACCGCCGCGGAAGTCGTGCGCCGCGGCGGCAAGGGGATCGCCGTCGCAGTCGATCACGCGAAGGACGATCAGGTCGCCGCCCTGTTCGAGCGGGTGAGGCGCGATGAGGGCCGTCTGGACCTCCTGGTCAACAATGCCTTCTCTTTGCCCGAAGACCTCACGGAGCCTCAGCCCTTCTGGGAGAAGCCGCTTTCCAACTGGGAGATGGTCGACGTCGGCGTGCGCTCGAACTTCGTGGCCGCGTGGCATGCGGCGAAATTCATGGTGCCGCAGAGGTCCGGTTTGATCGTGGCGATTTCCGGCTACGTGGGCGTCACGTACACCTACGGTGTCGTCTTCGGCACCTGCAAATCCGCCGTCGATCGCATGGCGCGCGACATGGCCATCGAGTTGAAGCCGCACCACGTGGCCTCGCTCTCGATGTGGCTGGGACTCACCTTCACCGAGCGGGCCGAGCGCAACCTCAATCGCAATCCCGCGATGAAGTCGCAGATCGTGACCAACCCCTCGGTCGGCTCCTCGGTGGAGTTCCCCGGCCGTGTGATCGCAGCGCTCGCCAAGGATCCGAACATCATGCGCCGCTCGGGCGGCACTTTCATCGCCGCCGAGCTCGCGCGTGAGTACGGTGTCACCGATATCGATGGAAACGTGCCACCGTCGCTGCGCGCGCAGCGCGGCGCGCCCATCTGGTCGCCCGTCTAGCAAAGGCTCGTGGAGAGCCAAAGACAAGGGGTCGTGATGAAGAACGCAGCATCAGGGAATCTCGATCGTGAAAAGCTCGTGCGGCTCGAGCGCTTGCTCGAGCGTCAGGACATTCTCGATTGCCTGATCCGGTTCAGCCGGGGAATGGATCGCTTCGATCGGGAGCTCTTTCTTTCGGCCTTTCATGCCGATGCGATCATCGATGCCGGCGAGTTCGTCGGCGGACCCGTAGAGCTCTATGCGTGGGCATCCGACCTGCACGAGCGCGGACAATTCTCGACGCACCATAATCTGCTGAACCACAGCTGCGAGATCGATGGCGACGTTGCACACACGGAGACTTATTATCTGTTCACCGCGCGCAACCGCGATGACACGAACTGGATCGCCGGCGGCCGCTATGTCGATCGCCTGGAGCGGCGCGACGGAGCGTGGAAGATCGCCCTGCGCTGCAACGCCATCGAGTGGTCGGGCATGATCCCCAGCATGGCCATCCCGTTCGCGGAGGTGCCCGGCGTTCACACGAACGGCGTGCCGGCGCGAAGCCGGCAGGACATTTCCTATCGGCGCCCGCTCAGCAATCGGCGGGCGCTCGGCCTGCCGTCCGGTTTCCAGATGCCGAAGTAGATGCCGAAGTAGTGGTCCGGATTGACGTGTGCCGGCATTCGGGGGTATTGGTTTTGGTCATCAGCGCGTCGGTTTATTGAGGAGCATGCCGCGATGGAAATGAACAACATGGTGATCGTCAGCGCCGATGATCACATCTGCGAGCCGCCCAACATGTTCGATAACCAGCTCTCCGGCGAGCTGCTGGCGAGCGCACCCAAGAACCTGACTGACAGGAACGGCAACAATTACTGGAGCTATCAGGGCAACGTGCGTCCGCTGATCGGTCTCAATGCCGTGGTCGGCCGGCCGTTCGAGGAGTACGGGATGGAGCCGAGCTCGTTCTCGCAGCTGCGTGAGGGCTGCTACGATGTGCACGCGCGCGTCGATGACATGGACGTGAACGGCATCGCAGCTTCCCTGTGCTTCGGTAACTCCATCGGCTTCGACGGACAGACCTTCCACAAGGCGCCGGACAAGAAGCTCGCTCTGCGGCACATGCAGGCCTGGAACGACTGGTACTACGACGAATGGTGCATGGCCTATCCCGGCCGATTCATCCCGATCGGCATCCTGCCGACCTGGGACGTCGGCGCCACCGTCGCCGAGATCAATCGCATCGCGAAGAAAGGCTTCCGCGCCGTTTCGATGAACGAGAACCCGACCGCGCAGGGCCTGCCGAGCATCCACAATGCTTACTGGGATCCGATCTTCAAGGCGATCGTCGTTAACGACCTGACCATCGCCTGTCACATCGGCTCGGGCAATCTGGCGCCGCACGCGTCCCTGGAAACGCCGATCGAGGCGTGGATCACGACGATGCCGATGTCGGTGGCTCAGGGCCTTGCGGACTGGCTGCAGCTCGAGGAACTGCACCAGTATCCCAGTCTGCGCATTGCCATTTCCGAGGGCAGTTTCGGCTGGGTGCCCTACTTCATGGAGCGCGCCGATTTCTCCAACTGGCGGCACAAGGCCTGGACGCACTCGCGCTTCCAGAACATCAAGCCGAGCGAGCTGGTGAAACGCCACTTCCTGCATTGCTTCCTGTGGGATCCGCATGGCCTCAAGAATCTCGATGCGGTGGGCGAGGACAATGTCGCCTACGAAGTGGACTACCCGCACTCGGACGCGATTTGGCCGGATGCTCCCGAGCATCTGTGGCGGCAGATCCAAGGGCTCTCCGATGAGCAGATCGACAAGATCACTCACCTGAACGCGATCCGGTGGTTCCGCCACGACTCCCTGTTCGAGCATCACAAGCGCGAGGAGCTCACCGTGGGCGCACTGCGTGCGAGGGCCAAGGCCAGGGGCGTGGACACGAGCCCCAAGTCGTCGGGTGGCGTGCGACCGACCGATGAAGTGCGGCCGGTCACCTCCGGCGACATCATCGCCATGGCCAAGAAGGCTGCCGAGGCGCGTGTGTCCTGATCGCAGACGTTGCTCGCAGCGGACATAACGCTACGCGAGAGGTTGCTGCGGAGTCTCCTCAGGGGACCGGGGTAGTCTGCGGGATATTGAAGCGCTGACTATAGTCCTTGAAGTGCGTGCGCACGCCGGCCGCGGTGAGGCCAAACTCCTCCAGGCTATAGCGATGCGCGCCGTGTTTGTTCCTTGGGTTCGCGGCGAGCAGCTCACGCATGGCCGCCTCGGCCTTCGCCGTGAAGGGCTCGTCGAAGTGCGCATAGAGCTTGCGCATCTCACCGATCGGATCACGCAGCTGATCGCCGTACTGTATGTCGTATATCGAATCCTCGCCGTGTCGAGCGCGGAATGCATTCTGACGGGCGATCATGAGATCGAAAGTCTCGATCATTTGATCGGCGATCTCTCGCAAGTCGATCTCTTCGCTGAACATCGGTCGCACCAGGCGAATGAGGCTGCATGCCGACCCGACCACTTCGGCGGGGTCGCGATGGGTCATGACCAGCTGAGCATCGGGGTAGACGGTGCTGAGGTCGTCGAGGAACAGCGGATGCCAGGGGTTCTTGAGCGTCCAACGCCCGTCGTTTTCGGCCTGCAGAAGCTGCAGCAGCTGCTTATGGAACCGGAATGCGGGCAGATAGCTCGTCGCGAAGAACCATTTTCGATAGCTGGGAACACGGACGCTCGAGTCGAAGAGCTGAGCGCAGAAGGAGAGCGCCATCGAGTACTGGCATTCGGTCGGACTGTCTGCATCCTCGTAATGGGCGGCCGCTATTTGCGGCGCAGACTTGATCGCCATCGCAAGCCGTTCCTGCTCGGCATGACAACGCGGATCGGTATGCAGCTCGCCGAATTTCGCGGGCGGCACGGAATCGAGCGCCTCCCAGCGCAGGAAGCATCGCCTCGCGGGGTCGGCACTCAAGAGGTTGATCGTGAGCGTGGTGCCCGTGCGGGGCAAGCCGAAGACGAACAGGGGCCGCACGATGGGTCGCTCGAGCAGCTCCGGGTGGTGTTTCAGGTAATCGACGATCCGCAGGCGGTTGGACAGCGTTCGGACGAGGCTCGCCTCCCAGCGCCGCGCGCCTGCGGGTGAAAGACGAGCCTCCGCGTTGCAAGCCCTCACCAGCACTCGAAGACCTTCGAGGGATGCCGGCTCGCCCACGTCGGACAGTCCGGTGGCCGTGCAAGCTCCGGCAATGATGTCGTCAACCTGCATGGTCGCATCAACCTGCATGGTCGATTGCGACGCCGCTCACTCGGCGTCTCGTGCGACCTTGGCCTGAGCCGCTTCCATCAGAGGCATCAGCTTTTCCTGCACGATCAGCGCATTGTAATGCTCTGCAATCGCCGCAAGCCGCCCGTCCCGGACGCGAAACACGAACACATACGTGTTGGCATATTCCTCGCCGTTAATGAGTCTCCCCTTCGACTCCGCCTCCGCAACCACGCGATCTTCATCGGCCGTCAGCGACCGAATCGTGAAGCGAAGCGGGCCGTCGCACATCGCGGCAAGGAGTCGGATCAGATGCCGGTAGGCCTCCTTGTCGATCGTGCCCCCGGTCGTGATCCAGGCGGTCATG